>JAHQWA010000367.1 GCA_019634045.1 Saprospiraceae bacterium | reverse complement strand
TACCTTCGCAGGCTTGAACGCAGGAATAAAATGTTCTGGTATTTCAATCGCCTTATTCTTCTTAATATGACGACCAATCTTTTTTGCTCTCTTCTTCACGATGAAGGAACCGAAACCTCTTACATAAACGTTTTCCCCATCAGCCAGGGAGTTTTTAACTTCCTTAAAAAATGTCTCCAAAGTTACTAACACATCGACCTTTGGAACTCCCGTCTTTTCAGAGATGGCCGCTACTAGATCAGCTTTTCTCATCGTTATATATTGGTTTATAGTAAGTTATAATAAACGACATAGGTGTCGAAAAATGAGAGGCAAATTTCGCAATTTTTTCATTATTCCGAAAAAAAAGGCCATTTTATTTTACATAATTTCACTAACAGTCAATTGGTTATGATTTAAAAGGAGCTTCATTTGAACATATTCCATAAAAGTCATGAAATAAAATAGGCCCATTTCGAATTGCCAACGACTAAAATTTGTCAGAAAGTGAAGCTTACTGAATTTGCTTTGTTAGTCGGGCTTTGTCCCAATAGGTGGACAAACTCATAACTATCTTGAAAGTCTTGCTACCTCTTCAATTATATTCTAAGGTTTATGTATTCTTCTTTGCATTTTTTACTGGACTAATGATGGTGATAGAGCGAATCCCGATCTTCTTTAACCTAGACCTTGGTTTAAACGGGTTGCTTTTTAAAATCATTTTTAATTTCCTGGGAGCCAGAAAAATAGTAACTTTTTTTTATGTGAGCTTTAGTTATCTTTGCGGTTGCTTTTGGAGCTATCCTGATTATTAGCCTTGTTCATAAGTAATGAACATTTTTTTGAAAACGCGTCTTCTTTAGATGTTTTCCTCCTTACGAACAAAGCTATTCACAGCAGAATAAATCAATATTATATGTTGCTATCGATGACAGGTTATGGGAGGGCTAAGCTTTCCTACAGGGAAAAGGTCATTTCAGTGGAGATCAGATCCTTAAATAGTAAATACACGGACCTCAGGATCAAGTATCCTCAAAATTATAGGGAGAAGGAAGTTGAGCTTCGGAAGATGGTTAGCAACTATGCCCAAAGAGGAAAGATCGATATCAATATCGAAGTGAAATCTGAGCAAGGTGATGAAGCATTTGGTCTTAATAAGGCACTGTTCCGAAAATACTTTCAAGAGCTAGACGGGATGGCCACTGAATTGGGGCTGCCTAAAGGCGATATGATGCAAGCCATTCTTCGGATTCCGAATGTCATTTCAACGGATGGTGAAATGATAGATGAGCAAGAATGGAAAACCTTGATGGACACCATGAATGCCGCCTTAAAGAATTTCGGTCAATACCGGGAGGACGAAGGCAAGGCTATGGAAACTGATCTACGTGGTAGAATTGCGATTATCTTGGAATACCTGGGACAGTTGGATCCTCATGAAGCTGAAAGAGTGACTAGATTGCGTCAACGGCTCAATCAAAACCTGGAAGAATACCTTGGAAAGGACAAAATCGATGAGAATCGCTTCGAACAAGAAATACTTTTCTATCTAGAAAAGATTGATATCACAGAAGAAAAAGTTCGTCTAGACCAGCACTGCAAGTATTTCCTGGAGCAGCTAGACAAGAAGGTGAACTCCAAAGGGCGCAAGCTAAACTTCATTAGTCAAGAAATGGGCCGTGAGATTAACACGATGGGAGCGAAGGCCTATTCTGCTAATATTCAGCGACTTGTAGTGGGAATGAAAGATGAATTAGAAAAAATTAAGGAACAAGTAGCCAATTCTCTATAGGTGAAAAAGGATAGAAAACTACTGATCTTT
Source organism: Saprospiraceae bacterium (assembly GCA_019634045.1). Taxonomy (GTDB): domain Bacteria; phylum Bacteroidota; class Bacteroidia; order Chitinophagales; family Saprospiraceae; genus DT-111. Next base: position 9,054 of record JAHQWA010000367.1, on the reverse strand, counting down.
ACTGCACCTTCGGGTGCGGGGAAAACCACTATCGTTAGGCATCTGCTTTCGCAATATGATCAACTGGCCTTTTCCGTTTCTGCCACCACTCGTTCGCAGCGAGCACATGAGCAAGATGGAAAGGACTATTATTTCGTTTCGCCAGAACGTTTCAGAGCATTGCTGGTGGAAGGTGCATTCGTAGAGTCGGAAGAAGTGTATGAGGGGCTTTACTACGGAACCTTGCGCAGTGAGCTAGAGCGCTTGTGGTCCTTGGGTAAATGTATTATCTTTGATATAGACGTCCAAGGAGCTCGAAATTTGAAGAAACAATTCCAAACTGAAGCCCTAACGGTCTTTATTCGACCTCCTTCGGCAGCAGTTTTACAAGAAAGATTGAAAAATAGAGAAACGGAAACACCAGAAAGTCTTAAGCGACGAATCGATAAAGCAAAAGAGGAATTGGCTTTGGAAAGCGAGTTTGATGTTGTCTTGGTCAATGATGAACTCGAAATCGCCCTACAAGAAGCAGAAAAAATAGTAGAGACGTTCATCAATCAATAAGCAAGTGGACCGATGGAAACGATGACCACTAATGGAATCAAGGTAAGTGTAGAGAATAAATATCGGCCGGATTATTCCCACCCCCTGGCTAGCAGATACGTCTTTTCTTATCGAATCATTATCGAAAATCAAAGTGCCGGAACCGTTCAATTAATGCGAAGGCATTGGTTCATCCAAGATGCCAGTGGAAAACTAAAGGAAGTTGAAGGGGAAGGCGTCATTGGAAAACAACCTATCCTAGCACCTGGTGAGAGTCATGAATACTCCTCTTGGTGCCAACTAGCCACCCCTTTTGGACGAATGTACGGTTCGTACCTAATGATTAAAAAACCAGTTGATGAGCCTTTTGAGGTCAAAATACCAGAATTTAGACCTGTTGCCCCTTACCTCTTGAATTAGCAGCGACAGCATACTGGGTTTTCTCAATTCAAAATATTACCACTCTCCCTTCACTCATCAGCATACCCCTTCTTATTTATGCAGGGCATCCAGTTAAAAAATGCACTAAAAGCAAGCGCTCAGTCCCGGGAAGTATTCGCCGACCACATCGTTGTTGAGGAACCTCTAGAAATTAGAATTTGGGATAAGAAGATTCAGAGTTATTTGCCCTTAAGCGTCACCATGCGCACTCCAGGGCAGGACCTTGAAATGGTTACTGGTTTCCTATTTGCTGAAGGAATTATTAGTTCCAAAGAGGAGATTCTGAAGGTTGAAGCGCAAGGGCAACATATCTTATTACTCAAGCTTAGTCCCAAAATCTCCACACAAAGACTTCGCGAACAAAGGAGTTTTCTTAGCACTGCTAGTTGTGGCATTTGCGGAAAAAGTCATCTAGGGACAATTCAACAGCACAGCTGTTACTTTCCTGCCTCGGACTCGCCTACCATTACACTAGATACCCTTTTACAACTTCCTCAAAAGCTACGGAATCAACAATCTCTTTTCGAACTTACAGGCGGTATTCATGCAGCCGGTTTATTCGATAGCAAGGGACAGTTGCTATATCTCCGAGAAGATGTAGGTCGACATAATGCATTGGATAAACTTATCGGTAAGGCTGTTCAAGACGGACAAGTCCCGTGGAGAGAGAATATATTAGTGCTGAGTGGCAGAATAGGCTTTGAGTTAGTCCAAAAGGCGAGTATGCTTGGAGTTCCGATTATCGTAGCTGTAGGAGCTCCATCGTCCTTAGCTATCGAAACGGCAGCGGAACATGGCATTAGTTTGATCGGATTTACGAGAACTGACCGCTGCAATATATATACCGGGGCAAGCAGGATTGCCGAAGCCCCGATTTTGATGGCCAGCAAGATTGCTCCGAAAGAAGCCTAGTTGATTAGGCTTCTGCCACACGCTGCATATTTTCTATTCCCCAGTCTCGCATTTGTTGGATAATGGGAAGTAAGGTTTGTCCATGTTCAGTGATTGTATACTCTACTCGGGGAGGAATCTCAGCAAATATTTTCCGATGAAGAATCTTATCCTGTTCGAGTTCTCTCAACTGCTTCGTTAGCATTTGCTTACTGATCCCCTCAATACCTCGTTGCAATTTCCCAAATCGATTTACTCCCTTGGAAATAAGGAATAAAATAATCGGTTTCCATTTCCCGCCAATCTTGCTCATACAATAAGTCACGGGGCAATCAGAAATTTTTACAGATTTTTTTTCTCCCTGCATAAACATAACTTATTGACAGTCAATAATAGTCTATTTTTTGTGACTATATCATTAATTTATTACTACTTGCTATATACAGACAAATATAGGAATTTTGTGGAAAAATAAGATTTAACGAATGAGAAAGATCAATGATCAAAAAGCCCTGAGGACGCTTAATCGTTTGCATAAGGCATCTTCTGGGGAGATGGGTAAGATATTGAAGGGACTATCAAAGGGACTATTCCGTAAACTGCAACCTAAGGATATGAAAGATGCCTATATCGCTATTTCAAAAAGCCAAGGAGAGTTTTTATATGACCTATTGGTAGAGCATCAAGCTAAAAACATCGTGGAGTTTGGTACTTCCTTTGGAATATCTACTCTTTATCTTGCAGCAGCAGCCAAGAAAAACGGTGGAAAGGTAATAACTACTGAGCTGTTGCCAGAAAAATGTGAGGTAGCCCAGAAAAATTTTGAGGAGGCAGGACTAGATGACTTTATCGAATTGCGGCAGGGAGATGCTATACAGACCTTGAAACACCTAGATAGTAGCATAGATTTTCTGCTTATGGATGGATGGAACGATTTATATCTGCCCTTACTTCGGCAATTGGAACCCTTTTTCAAAGATGGGACCATCATCTATACAGATAATGCCAGTTTCAAGAGCGCCAAACCTTATTTGGACTATATCTACAGCCGACCCGAAAAGTACAGAAGTCGACGGTTGGCAGATGACAAGGGAGGATCAGAATTGACGACTGTTGCCGCGTAGGCAGCAGGCGGTTATGGTATTAGGAAATTTTAGGGCATCACCCTGATATAGAAAACTTCAGCTTTAAAGTGGATATCAAAAATGGTATCCACTTTCTTATTACGGCCTATATGCAAGTTGTTGGAAGAGGGTTTTCCTGAAAGTACTTTCTTTAAATTTCGCCGCAAAAAAACATTCTTCCATAAGTTCACTGTAACTTCGCAAAAAAAGAAGTATTCAACAGTGAGATATTTACCTTCCCAAATTCAAGCAGTCTGCCTCCTATTGACAATTGGTCTTAGTCTTTCAAATGCCAGGTCTCAATCCATAGCTCTGGAAGACTATGAGAGAGCCGTTAGCTTTCTTTGGTCCAACGTTGAGAATAAAACCGCATTCAATCTACAAATTCAACCTCATTGGCTACCGGATAGCACTGGTTTTTGGTGGATAAACCATAGCCCAAATAGCAAAGAATATCGCTACGCGACCTTTACGGAAGCCAATGCTAAACCTTTGTTTGACCATGCTAGATTAGCAACTGCCTTACAAAGCAAATTCAGAAAGCGTTTTGATCCCAAGAATTTAGTGTTGAATGATGTGGAAAAGCCATCCACACAGATCATTCGGTTCACAGTGGAGGGTACTAGATTTGAACTGAATGTAGACAACTACTCCATCGTAGAGCATAAAGAAAATAAAAAAGTAGCCTCTCCTTATGAATCGACCTCCCCGGACGGCAAATGGGTTGCCTATACCGAAAACTACAATCTGTTTATTCGGTCTACAGAAACTGGCGCCGTACATCAACTAAGCAAAAACGGTAGGAAGAATTACGAATATGGCAGTTATTACGGCTGGTTTGACAAAATGGAAGGAGAAGGAGGAGAACGGCCCCGCCGGTTTAATGTGAACTGGTCACCTGACTCTAAGTATCTTCAGACTTATATTTGCGATTTGCGCTCTGCCAATAAAATGTATATGTTGGATTGGAGCGTTGATACGCTATATCGTCCACGCCTACTTTCCTACTATCGAGGCTCGCCCGGTGATACCAATATGGTGCATCTAATACCAACCTTTTATAGTCTCAAAAAAAAGAAACAGCTGTCCTTAAATTTACCTCGACTAACACATATCAATTCTATTTCTTTCCGTTGGTCCAAAACTACCGGGCAAGCCTATGGATACTATCAAGATAGAGGGTTTCAAAATGCCAAGGTACTCCAGTTGGACCTCACAAAAAACCGAGTCATCACGCTGGTGACAGACAATAGCAAAACCAATATTGACAACTTTCGCTATTGGCTAGCAGAGGAGCAAGATAAACTGGTTTTTGCTTCCGAACGCAGCGGTTGGCGGCAATTATACAGTCTTGATCTGAAGAAGGGCGGAATACGCCCCTTGGCGCTCGGTTCTTACTACACCCATGACATTCTTCATATATCTTCTGATGGTTGGGTCTATGTTTTAGCTGCGGGAAAAGATCCAAGGGGCAATCCTTATCATCAGTCTTTATACAAGCTTAGAATTGAAGGTGGAGACCCAATATTACTGACGCCCGAAGAGGCTCATCATTCCATTTCCTTTGCGCCCAATGGGCAGTACTTTATTGACAACTACTCTACAGCCTCCCAGCCTACTCGAACCGTTCTAAGGGATACTAAATCAGGGAAGGTGATAATGGAGCTGGGAAAAGCTAATATCAGCGCCCTAAAGGCCAAGGGCTGGAAAGCTCCAGATATTTTCACTGCAATCGGGCGAGATGGTAAAACAAAAATATATGGTGCGCTTTGGAAGCCCACCAACTTTAACCCTGCCAAGAAATATCCGATTATTGACCATAGTTATACCGGACCTCACACTCAGGTGTTCCCGAAAGACTTCCGACGAGCACTCAGCGTCAGCAACCAAGCCTTGGCAGAACTCGGCTTTATTGTAATGATGGTAGATGGGCTTGGAAGTTCAGGTAGGTCGAAGGAATTCCATAACTATTCCTACAAAAACATGGGATACAATCTTGCTGATCATGTCCTCGCGATGCGCCAATTGGCACAACGCTACCCCTGGATCGACCTAGATCGCGTGGGTATTTTTGGACACTCTGCAGGAGGATACGATGCGGGGCATGCCATGTTGCAATTCCCTGATTTTTACAAAGTGGCGGTGGCTAGTTCTGCGGATCACGACTTCAGGATGGAGAAGGCCTGGTGGCCAGAAATGTACATGGGATGGCCGGTGGACTCGTCCTATCACAGGGTATCGAATGTGACGATGGCCGATCGTTTAAAAGGTAAGTTACTTTTGGTACATGGAGCCTTGGATGACAACGTCAATGCTTCGGCAACCTTCAAACTCGCCGAAGCCTTGGTGAAAGCTGACAAGCAGTTTGACCTGTTGATTCTCCCTAGTCAGCGGCATGGCTACCGGGGGAAGTATATGGACTATTTCCGAAAAAAGCGATGGAATTATTTTGTCGAGCACTTACTGGGAGCAGACCCAATTTGGGACTTCAGTTGGCAATAATTATGAGCAAGTACGCCCGCACAGAATATGAGCGAAGGTTTCTACTACCGGAAAATTTGTCCCATTTACCTTTGCTAGAGGTAAAGTCTATTGAAGATCATTACCTTTTCCAGACGGGCCTGAGGCTTCGGAAGATGGGTAAAGCAGGGGCTTTTACTTATAAACTGACTCAAAAGAAGCCCATGACGGAAGGTGAGCTTGCGCTACATAAGATTACCACGATTTACCTAACCGCAGAATCCTATCAACACCTCAAGGAATCATTACCCGGTTTTCGTCTTCAAAAGACGAGAAACTATTTTCAACTGGGCCGACATAAGGTCGGAGTGGACGAAGTTCTGATCGATTGCGAAACACTCCTTATTATGGAGGTGGAGTTTGCATCGCTTCAGGAAATGCAAAACTTTCCAGTCTATGGCCACGAAGTCACCCATGACTTAGCATTCTCCGGCTTTGCCCTTGCTCAGAAGCAACAACAATTTAGTATCTAAAAAATAATAGAATAGTTGCTTCTCCTTAACTCAAGATATACATAAGGCTGTTATTTTTACTCAACACATAAATGCCTAAAGCAACATGCGTCTAATTACCTTACTCCTCCTGATCGGATTGATTTCTTGCAAGCAGGAACCCACCTATCCCCCTCTAGAGGAGAATACCAGTCAATTTCAAGATGAAAGTTTAGCTCCCTTTTACCATGGGGTAGCTTCAGGAGACCCTCTTCCCACTGGCATAGTGCTATGGACTAGGGTAACCCCCTCAACACAGTTACCAGAGGTTGAGGTAGAATGGGAAATATCTAAAGACGAAACCTTCCAAGAGGTAGCTCTAGCGGGGAAAGCAACAACTTCCGCAACTAAGGACTATACTGTCAAAGTAGAAATTACTACTGGCTTGGAGCCTGGTAATCAATATTATTATCGGTTCAAAGCCTTAGAGGCTACCTCCATGACGGGAAAAACTATGACCGCACCCCAGTTAGTCGAACGACTGCGTTTCGCAGTGGTCAGCTGCAGCAATTATGAATTTGGCTACTTCAATGCCTATGCTCGGGTTGCAGAAGAAGAAAACCTGAGCGCTGTCATTCATCTTGGTGACTACATCTATGAATACGGTCCGGGCGTATATGGAGATACCACTATTGGGCGGTTGAACATCCCGCCCCACGAAATCATTAGCATTCAAGATTACAGAGATCGATATTCCCTATACCGACTTGATCCTGACTTAAGAGCCGCACATGCCAATCATCCCTTCATCAATATTTGGGATGATCATGAAATCACAAATAATTCCTATAAAGATGGTGCAGAAAATCATCAAGCGGATGAAGGAGATTATAACACCCGCAAAGCCATCGCCAAACAAGTCTACTACGAATGGCTACCTATTCGAGACGGTGCCGCCCATTATCGGTCCTTTTCTTTTGGTGAGCTGGTTGACTTAATTATGCTAGATGAACGATTGGCTGGGCGAACTAAGCAAGCTGATAGCCTGAGCGATGCCACTTTACAAAACCTAGATAGAAGTATGCTAGGCTCGGAGCAATTAGCTTGGTTTCAGGAGCAACTTACTTCTTCAAAAGCTCGCTGGAAACTTATTGGCAATCAGGTAATTTTCTCCTATTTAGATTGGGGGTTTCCCACCTTTAGCATCAATCTAGATGCGTGGGATGGTTATCCCGTGGAGCAGCAAAAGGTAGCCGACTTTATCCAAAGTAACAAGCTTGAAAACTTGATCTTTCTGACTGGAGACACTCATTCTTCCTGGGCCTTTGAGGTCACCAATAACCCGAAGGATAGCTACAATGCCAATACCAGTGAAGGCGCCTTTGCCATAGAATTTGGCGTAACAAGTATCAACTCGAGCAATTCCAACGAACGGGCTTCAACGGAAGATGTGCTAGCACATGAAAAGAAAATCGTTAATACCGAAGTCAATCCACATCTAAAGTATGCCAACATGAGAGATCATGGTTACATGCTACTCGAATTAGATGCCGAAAAAGCGCGAGCTTCTTACAAGTATGTTGAAACGCTGAGAGAGCGGGATAAGCGCCTGCGTACAGAAACTACTTTACAGGTGAATGCTGGGGAAGTAAAAATTCAAAAGTTGGATTAAGGTCTGTTTTCCTTTTTAAAAGCCCCTGGGGTCATGCCCACATGCTTTTTGAACAGGTGAAAGAAGGTAGATTTAGAAGAAAAGCCGGCTTGTTGTGCCAGAGCAAAGTTCGTGTAGCGGTCATTTTCCGGATCTTTCAACATTTGCTGGACCGCCCGTAATCGATATTGATTGATAAAAGCATAAAAAGAGCTATCAAACCCTTTCTGTAGGAGTTCTGATAGCTCTTTTTCTTTCACCCCTAGTTGCTTTGCAAGTGTAGCTAGGCTTAGTTCTGCGTTCAAATAGGGCCTTTCCTGAGTCATTAGTCCTTCCAGTTTTTGCTTCAATTGTTCCAAGGTAGGCGCCGTCAATCGATTTTCTTTCTTGCGACTGAGGTGTCCTAATTGTTCTGATCGAAAAAGGATGTAATAGGCCGAAACGAAACTCAAGGCGGCGATTAAGAACCAGATGATATGGTAATCCAAACTTGTGGACATCATATCAAAAAGGGAAAGGTTGATCAATAGTAAGAAAAACCAACTCAGCCAGATTAGCCCCTGAAACACAAACAATTGGACTAGCCATTTACGCTCTCCTTTTTGTGATTCTTTTGGCTTAAACACCCTCCAACTTAACCACCCATAGTAGGCTCCAGAAGCTAAAAAAGTGAATTGCTCGGCAACGGCCAGAAAATGATCGAAGCCATTATATCGGCCCCAAAAACGCCAATTAGAAGGTCCCAAGAATAGTATTGTATAAGCAATAAGTACGATTACCCCCGGCAGAAAATGCCATCGATCTTCCTTTTTCCATTCTTTGATTCTTTCTTGCTTATTTCTGATGTATAAATAGAGCGCTGGCCCAGTTAGCAACAAGAACCCGAGGGGGAAATACTGCCAACGTACCGGAACAGAAAGTGAGTAGGAGGTTCCCCATAGTTGATGCTTAAAGGCGTAAAACACATGTCCCAGTAAAAATAGGTAGAAAAGCACTCGGAGAGGTGTTTTGCGATCCCTAAACAGACCTAAAAACCCAGTAAAGAAGGCTAAAATATAAGCTGGGTAAAGCAACCGATAATGAAAGATCGAAACGTGGCGCTCAATCTTAAACAGGCTTTCCGCCCAACCAAGACGGAGCCTGTCTGACCTAATCAGGGGCATGCGGCAAGCAGGACAAAAGCCTGGTTTATTAAAGATCAGTTCGGGGTGATGCGCTCCGCATCCGCAGGGAGGGCAAACGTAGGTAGCCGTTTTTTCCAATTCAGGCTTGGATTCACCACCTAACATCGTGTACCTGCTTTGCTGAAGCAAACCAATAGCCAGGCACAGCAAGCCAAGCCAAAGGAAACTAAAATATACACCCGGATGATTCATAAATATACCTTAGAGTATCGTTTAAAATTCCATCAATCGGCTACGAGCGGCAAATTTTCTACTGCGCTTCGTTAAAAAGCCTCGCCGTACCTTCTAGG
>JAHQWA010000366.1 GCA_019634045.1 Saprospiraceae bacterium | reverse complement strand
TCTCATGCTCAGACAGTACGGGACGGCAGCCCGCTCTGGGAACTGGCAGTATTAATTTTGAACATCAGGTTTCAAAACTGATGTGCAAAATTTAGGTTAAAAGTAATCAGCCTCTACAGGCTTCTTTACCTAGGTTCATAAATGTCTAATTATCAAGTAATTAGAATTATGCATGAAACCTATTCGCCCCTACAATGAAAAATTAAAGCTTTTAAAATGGCTAAAGTCCAGTTAAGAACAAGCGTATCTATTGCCACACTACTTATCGTAAAGGAAGAGCCCTCTCCAAATAAGAAGAAGGCCCTCTCCACAATGATAATGACTATTCTTGTGATGCTTAACCAGCGTCCATTCTCACAATCTTAGGCCAAAAGGTCCCCAACACGTCCACTAGCTGATGCTGTTGGCGCATCACTTGATGAATATCTTTGTAGGCCGTCGGGGCTTCATCCAAGCCTCCACCGATCAGTTCTACACCTTTGGCCTTCAATATTTTTTTGAGTTCGCTTTTCGTGATGGAAGCTCTTGCTTTACGTCTAGAAAGTTGACGGCCAGCACCATGGGAGGCAGAATTTATCGATAGCGGACTCCCTTTTCCCCTAACGATAAAGCCAGGTGCAGTCATAGAGCCAGGTATCACCCCTAGCACTCCTTTACCCGCAGGAGTGGCGCCTTTGCGGTGTACGATTACTTCACGACCGTCTGCTAATTTTTCTTTCCAGGCAAAGTTATGGTGGTTCTCCACTACACAGATCGGAGATTCTCCTAAAGCCCGGCCTAAACGCCGATGGATCTGATTATGGCAAGCAGATGCATAATCACCGGCTAGGTTCATCGCTAGCCAGTATTCCATCCCTTCCTCCGTATCCAATCCCAACCAGGCCAGATGTTTTGCTTCATTTGGTAAATAGCATTTGTCCATGGCAATCTGAGTAAAATGTCGAGCGATCTGCGCGCCTAAGCCTCTGGATCCAGAATGGGAAAGGATACTTAGATATTGTCCAGGGGGGAGATTGAGGTCATCATGATGTTCCTTTACTTCTACAACACCAAATTCTACGAAATGATTCCCGGATCCGGAGCTTCCTAGTTGGTCATAGGCCTTTTTTTTCAATTGCCGGATAATGGATATTTCCTTGAACTCTTGGCGGTCTAATATTTCGTCTTCCAGCGGGCGATCAAAGACACGTTTTCCAAAGCGTGTATTTTCGCGCAAGAAATCTTTGAGTTGATGTCGATTGTGTTCTATATACGAAGGAGAGATATCGTAGACGCTGAGACACATTCGACACCCTATGTCTACTCCCACTCCGTAAGGTATCACGGCATTTTCGGCTGCCAATACCCCACCGATCGGAAGACCATACCCCTGGTGAGCATCGGGCATTAAGGCACCAGCAGTCGTTACGGGTAGACGCATGGCAATATCCATTTGGTCCTGGGCGCCTTGGCCGATATGTTGTAAGCCATAAGACTTGTAAGGAAGCGGCTGTTCTAACAGTTGCTGTTCAGCTTGCACGGGTCTAGTAGCCGTATTCAGCGCTCTAACAATACGCCCTAAAACAGGTCCATCCTGATAGTCTTCTGGCTGTTCCAAGACATTTTTTAGTAGCTCCAAAACTTCTTCCTTTGGGGTTTTAGGATAGTGCTTCAGCATCATATTGATCGCTAAAGCAATAGCCTTTCCCTTGGGATAGCCGATTGCCAGAAGCTCTTTACGCCTTAATTTTAGTTTTGCCATTTGGTTGTTTGAGTTGTACGATTGAATAAGCCTTTTAGGGTCTACAAAGTTCCCTGCCTGCTAAATTTCGTTAAGTTTTGTTAAGATGTAGTCGTCACTTATAATTCTGACAACCATTTTTTTGTTTAAGTGTATATCCAGTAGGAAAATTATGCTGACATTAGCCTGAATTCTTGGTAACTACACAAAATACAGCGGCTGAATAGCCGGGGTCAAGCCAGAAACTTGCAAGGGTCGAATGAACAATGCCCTCGCAGTTTAGTCTGGAAGGTCTTATTTTTTAGTCACCAAATGTTCAACAAAACGTCAGATTATGCGAAATCGACTATTCTTATTACTTCTCCTAGGATTGTGCTTCACGGCACAACTTGCTTTTAGCCAAACTTTCATCAAGGATAAATCAACAGTCACCTTCCGCATTAAGAATGCAGGTTTTTGGGTTAATGGCTCTTTTTCAGACTTTTCTATGCAGGCTCAGTTCAATCCGGCCTCGCTCAGTGGCAGTGGGCTCAGCGGTAGCCTATCCGTCAATTCCATTAGCACAAATAACAAAAAGCGAGATGAGCATCTATTGAGCGAGGACTATTTTGAAGCGGAGCAATTTCCCACAATTACGCTCACCTCATCCACCATCACTAGAGCGGGCGAAGGGTATCTCTGGCAAGGCACCCTAAAGATCAAGGAGACGGAAAAATCTGTCAGTATTCCATTCCAGGTTGAAGAAAAAGCGGATCACTTATTATTGATGGGAGAATTTACCATTAATCGGATCGACTACGGAGTGGGCAAAAAAAGCTGGTTAATGAATCAAAAAGTGTATATTCAATTGCAATGTGCTGTACCAAAGACGTCTTAGCGTAATTCTAAGCGTGGAATCCGCATTTCGCTAAGGAATTGATAGATAATTCCGATCTTTGTACTCTATTTGATTGATTAAGGAAGATGATGACACCTCAAAATAGTACTGGCCTTGATGCGGAGGTAATGGTTGTGGGTGGAGGTCTCGCGGGACTGATCGGGAGCATCCAGCTGGCGCAAGCTGGACTAACGGTCATATTATTTGAAAAAACGGTATTTCCAAAACATAAAGTCTGTGGTGAATACATCAGTAATGAAGTTCGCCCCATCTTAGAAAAGATCGGCCTTTATCCCAATCAGGTCACGCCAATCAAGATCGATGAATTATTGTTAAGTGCCCCTAGTGGAAATAGTTTACGAACTCAGTTGCCCTTGGGTGGATTTGGAATTAGTCGGTATGCCATCGATCTGGCCTTGTACGAATTAGCGATTGAATCCGGTGTCAAGGTTTACACCCAGACCTCTATCAATGCCGTGCATTACAATACCAGCAAGGATCAATTTACCTTAAGCACCAGAAAAGGGCAAGTTTTTCAAGGCCGGGTAGTTTTGGGCAGTTTTGGAAAGCGTTCTATGCTGGATCGCACCTTGGATCGTGGCTGGTTCAAATACGAGGCCCCCTATATTGGGATCAAGTATCATCTTAAATTGGATTTCCCCAGCAATTTAGTGAGTTTGCACAATTTCTGGGGCGGCTATGCTGGCCTTTCAAAAGTAGAAGATGGTAGTGTTAATTTCTGCTACTTAATTTCGAAGTCGGTCTTCCAAAGGTATAATGATATCAAATCTGTCGAAAGAGAAGTATTATCCAAAAATCCTTTCCTGAAATCTGCCATTGAACAAGGAGAGCCTTTGGAGAACTTCCCGCTATCGATCTCCAATATATCGTTTCGTCCCAAAAGCCTCATTCAGGACCATATCCTGATGGCAGGTGATGCAGCAGGACTCATCAGTCCTTTGGCTGGCAACGGGATGGCCATGGCTATTCACGCTGCTGACATAGCAGCCAAACACATTCAATTGTACATGCAGCATAAGATTACCCGGAGTGAGATGGAGCAAAATTACTGGCAGGAGTGGAATACTACTTTCAGATGGAGATTGTGGGCTGGTCGGCAATTACAAAAACTTTTCGGCCAAACCTTTGTTTCCGAGTTCAGTATGCGAGCTCTGCAAAAAGCACCTTCGCTAGTACCGCTAATTATTCGACAGACACATGGTAAATATGATAAAGCCCTCCTTTCGTCAGCGAGCTTCGGAAATGGAAGACATGGATGACTTCTCCGTCCAAGGAGAAGCATTAGAAGGAGCCCTGCGATATTTGGCATTTGTCAATCGATTCTTAGGTGGCCATCATATCATCTTACAAAGTCTGAAGCGAGCCTTCCATCAATTATCTTGGGTTAAAATAAGTCCAGACGCACATCTCGTTGATCTAGGTTGTGGAGGCGGGGATACCTTATTGAAGGTGACACAGTGGTCCAAAAAACAAAACTTAAGGCTACAATTAACTGGAATTGACGCCAACCCTCATATTTTGACTTTTGCTCGTAAAAACACGCAGCTGCATCCAGAAATAAACTATATTGAGGGGGACTTTCTTACTAAGGATTTTGATTGGGCACCGTATCAAGTTGTACTTTGCAGCCTCATTCTCCATCACTTCGAGGAGGAAAAGATCGTCACGCTATTGCAACAGATCCCGAAGGGTACCTTGGTCATTATAAACGACTTACAACGACATTGGCTTGCGTATTACCTCTTTCAGATACTTTGCTTTTTCAGTCTCGCCCCCCCAATGGCCAAGAAAGATGGTGCCATCTCTATCCGGAAAGGCTTTCAGCGAAGAGAATTAGTAAAACTGTTGAAGCGTAGCAATGTGAGTCGATATGAACTCTCCTGGCGTTGGGCCTTCCGCTATCAACTTATCTTGCTAACCTAAATCTATTTCTTTATTCATCATGTCTACTCAGGTGATTCGGGTATTGCATGGGATTTAGTGATTGCCGAAACCAGTCGATGAAAGGTTTCGGTTAAAAAGAATTAATGTCAAGAATGAAAGACGAACCTAAAATCTTGTCTACCGCCATAGCACTGCCTCCCTACACGCGGCCGACAGAAGAGATACTACCCTATGTAGATTTATGGCTGGCTGATCAACCCGAAAGGTTCCGAAAAAAAGTAAATCGGATTTTCCGTTACGCCAAGGTAGATCGTCGGTACTCCGTCATGGATATCGGAGACGTATTCCAGATGACCTCTTTCGCCGAAAAGAATAACTTCTTTCTGGAAAAATCCATTGATCTCGCCGAGCAAGCGCTATTGAAAGCCTTAGATAAGGCCAAGCTCGCACCTCAGGATCTAGATATCATCATTACGGTTTGTTGTACCGCCTTTATGATTCCATCCATAGATGCCTACCTGATAAATCGGCTGCGAATGAAACAGGACATTATTCGGCTTCCGGTGACAGAGATGGGCTGCGCAGCAGGGATCTCTGGCCTCATTTACGCCCACAATCTCCTCAAGGCTAATCCTGGGAAAAAGGCTGCGGTAATTGCGGTAGAGTCTCCTACTAGCAACTTCCAACTGGAGGATTACTCCTTGACCAACATGGTATGTGCTGCAATCTTTGGTGATGGGGCAGCGGCAGCGATTCTAGGATATGATGATCGACCTGGCCCCACGATCAAGGATAGTGAAATGTATCATTTCTACGATGAAATTCGCATGATGGGTTACGATGTGAAGAATAGTGGTTTTCATATGGTACTTGATCCGCAGGTTCCAAACAAGATCGAGCAGCACTTTCATCAAATTCTGTACTCTTTCTTGGAAAAGAACCAGCTATCCGTTGAGGACATCAATCATTTCATCTTTCACCCAGGAGGTAAAAAGATCGTAGAAATTGTGGATGGCATGCTGGGAGACTTGGGTAAAAATATAGACGAAACCAAAGCAGTTCTTTCTCAATATGGAAATATGTCAAGTGCAACGGTACTTTATGTGTTAGATCGATACCTTGACAAGGAGATTCCGCTTGATGACTTGGGAATAATGCTTAGCTTTGGGCCGGGTTTTTCCGCCCAGAGAGTGTTATTGCGCTGGGAAGCCTAAAACAGAGCTATGTACTTTAAAGGAAAGAATTATTGGGCAGTCATCTTAGGGGGATCTAGTGGATTCGGCTTAGCTACCGCACAACTTCTTGCCCAGCAGGGTATGAATTTATGTATCGTCCATAGAGATCGACGGCAACGACTTGCCGAAATTGAAGCCCAATTTGAGGTACTGAGCAGCTTTGGAGTAGAGGTGGTTTCCTTTAACCAGGATGCATTAAAGGAGGAGAATCGCCAAAGTATCCTTGAAAACCTCCGAATAAAGTTGGATCAAAAGCAAGGAGGTGTTCGGCTCTTATTGCACGCCATTGCTAAAGGCAATCTCAAGCGCATGGTGCCAGAATCGGAAGGCCAGGAGATGCTCTTGCGAAATCAAGATTTCGTCCTGACGATTCAAGCTATGGCTCTTAGTCTTTACGATTGGACGAAAGGACTTTGGGAAAGCAATGTCTTTGCTGAGGATGCTCGGATCTTAGGGTTAACTAGTGCAGGTAATACCAAAGCTTGGCCTTATTATGCGGCAGTCTCAGCTGCAAAGAGTACCTTGGAAGCTTTGGTTCGATCCATGGCGCTGGAATTCGCTCCTTTTGGAATCAGAACCAACGTAATTCAAGCGGGTATCACCGATACCCCCTCCTTAAGAATGATCCCTGGACATGAGCACCTAATGGAGTATGCGGAAAAACACAATCCGTTTCGGAGATTGACTAAACCAGAAGACGTTGCACAGGTGGTGTATTTATTAACAAGAGATGAAGCCGCATGGATTAATGGTGCACTGATACCTGTGGACGGTGGAGAAAAACTAGTATGATATGACCAAAGAGAGTTTGAGCGAGTTAAAAGACACTCTTCCTTACGATCCGCCCTTTTTATTTGTAGATGAGATCCTGCAGATCAATGACGATTTTGTGAAAGGAAAGTACAGATATAAGGAGGATGAATATTTTTACCAAGGACACTTCAGGGGACGACCAGTGACACCTGGTGTGATTCTCACGGAAACTATGGCGCAGATTGGCTTAGTGGCTTTAGGAATCTACTTATCAAATGAAAGTGGGAGCCCTGCACCGCCACCTTTTGCCTTTACTTCTGCAGATGTAAACTTTAGGAAAATGGTATTGCCCGGAGAAGAAGTCACGGTAGAAGGAGAAAAGGTATACTTCCGTATGGGAAAGATCAAGGTACAAACGACCATGTACAACAGTGCCGGCGATAAGGTATGCTCGGGGACACTTTCGGGCATGATCTTAAAGAAATAGAAGTAATCCTTAGACGATTTTTGTTATTTGAAGAAATCGAGTGTTTCCTTGCGAGCTTTTCCATTTACGCTAGGCAAATCCATCTTAAATCTTTTGATGTGAAACGAGTCGTAATTACTGGAATGGGTGTTGTAGCGCCCAATGCTATAGGACTGACTTCGTTTGTAGAGGCGATTCAGGCCGGATTGTCCGGGATACGATTTTTGCCTGAAATGGAACGTTTAAAGTTTGCCTGCCAGGTCGGCGGTGTCCCACCTATAACAGATGAATTACTCAGTCAATATTTTTCAGATCTTACCTTGAAACAACTGCAGGCACACGGCATCAGGTTTGGGTGTATTGCAGGTATCGATGCTTGGCGAGCTGCCGGGCTACCTTATCCTGTAGAAAAAGAGGGGGACCCCAACTGGGAGGCCGGTTGTATTTTTGGAGCTGGAATGTCCGGGATGTCGGTCATTCGCTCAGGCATTTATAAGGTCGATGAAGGTAAGGTGAAGCGTTTAGGGAGTTCATTAATACAACAGACGATGCCAAGCGGGGTCAGTGCACACCTCAGCGGCATTTTAGGTCTAGGAAATCAAGTGAGTACTAATGCCTCGGCTTGCAGTACAGGTACTGAAGCCATCGTTATGGGTCTAGACAGGATTCGGCAGAACAAGGCTAAGATCATGCTTTGCGGAAGCTGTGACAGCTATGGACCCTATGTTTGGGGAGGATTTGATTCTATGCGGGTGCTGTGTAGGAAGTACAATGAAACTCCGGCAGAGGCATCTAGGCCCATGAGTGAAAGCGCTGCTGGATTTGTTCCGGGTAGCGGAGCGGGAGCCCTGGTTTTAGAAGAACTCGATCATGCACTCGAACGAGGAGCCACTATTTATGCGGAAATCATTGGCGGCTATACCAATTCCGGTGGTCATCGCCAAGGCGGCACTATGACTGCTCCTAACCCGATTGGAATTCAACGATGTATTCATGGCGCCATCTCGGATGCCGCTATTGAACCCGAGGAAATCGACGCCATTAGTGGTCACTTAACTTCCACTATGGGGGATGTCCTGGAAGTAAAGAACTGGAGTGAAGCATTGGGTCGAAGGGGCAGCGATTTCCCCAAAATCAATGCCCTGAAATCAATGATTGGGCATTGCCTTAGTGCGGCGGGTGCTATCGAGTCTGTAGCTGCCGTCTTACAGCTGCAACAGGATTTTTTACACCCTTCCATCAATTGTGAGGATTTGCACCCAGAAATAGCAGATATTATCGATCCAGATTGTATTCCCAGGGAAAATCTTTCCATCCCTTTAAATATTATAGCCAAATCCAGTTTTGGTTTTGGAGATGTCAATAGCATCCTAGTTTTTAAAAGCTATAAACCGTAATTGAATGCAAGAACAAGAAATTATAGAAAAGCTGACCGCTGTGATTAAAACTTATGTAGAGGATAAAGAAGCCTTGGAAGGTATCACTCCGGAAACACATCTTGTCAATGACCTTAACATCAACTCCGCTCACCTCGTCGACATTATTTTAGATACGGAGGAAGCTTTTGATATCGAAATTGATGATGAATCTGCTGAGCAAATGCTCACGGTAAAAGCTGCCGTCGACATTGTTTCTAGTAAATTATCAGCTTAGTAGTTAGTAATTCTTAAATAGAAAGAAAATTTCATCTGAGTAAAATAATGCTTGGAAATGACATCATCGATCTTCGAGAGGTTCTAGCGACTGGTCAAGCAAAGCGGCCTGGGTTTAAGGAACGTATTTGTCTGGACATGGAGCTGAAACCGTTGAATACTCAATTTAGCGAGGAGTATTGTATCTGGTTACTTTGGGCTATTAAGGAAAGTGCTTACAAATACTATATTCAGGCGGGTGGGCAGCCACTTTTTGCTCCGAAGAAATTTCAATTTCAACCGAAGGCGATAGCCACTAAGCTAATTTCAGGTCTTACCCATACACCAGCAGGAAGCGTCCATAGCGTAGTTTACTTGTCTGGTGATTACCTTAGAGCCGAAAGTTGGTCTATGACTTTGCCTCACCCTTCCATCCATCGGCACCTTTATTTTCTGGATGCTACGACAACGAAAGGAAAGTCAAAGCAGTTGAAGTATCTGATAGGTAAGCAATTAGGAGCGGAATTAGGCTACCAGGCCGAGGATATAAGCATTCAGAAGGACTATCGACAAGTTCCGTATCTATTTCACCGAAAGCAACAGCTCCCCTACTCTATTTCTCTATCTCATCACGGAACTTGGGGTTTATTTTCTTATCTACAAGAAAATAGCCCATCCTTGGGATAGAATGGGCTATCAGAATATCGTAAAACCTTGTTAATGCCTTTTTACATTTAACCTTCCGGGGTTACAAAAAATTGTGGGGAAAGGTTAATCATTCGTACACACAACTTATAAACTAATTTGTGGCCCATTTAGTTTCGTAAACATATTACTTTCCTGCTGCCTGTATCCTCCTAAGGAAGATTTTGGCAACGCTGGGCTCCACGGCTTGAATTTCATAAGTTTCTCCGTCTGGCATTTTTTGGATCAAATCTTTATTCTTCAATCCAGTCAATGCCTCCATAAAACTTGGATTATTGGATGTAATTTCCAGAATCCCTTGTTTAAATCCAAAATAGTAATACAGCTCACTTGGAGATTTTAGATAAACGTATAAACGGTCATCTTCATTGCTCGGCATCCTAAATTCTATGGTACAATCCAACATTTTATTGATAGACTCCCCATTAATACTGGTTACCCCGATCTTCTTTTCCTTTGATAGAAAAGATTGATAATCTGGATCCCACTTGAGTTTAAGTCTGCTAAAGAGGAAGGTATAAGGATTGAATTTCTTCGGAATATCCAGGAACCCGGATGAAATCCCATCAATGGCCTCCTTCAGCTCCTTGTTAGGTG
>JAHQWA010000365.1 GCA_019634045.1 Saprospiraceae bacterium | reverse complement strand
CTGTAATCACCCACAGAATGAATCCAATCTGTAGTATCCGTGGTACCTTTTTCATTAGCCTTGCTTTCTTAATATTTTACCTGCTTTTACATCCAGCCATTGGCCGGCATCCCGTACTAATTTTCCATTGACAATAATAAAATCAAAACCAGTGGAAAGTTGATAGGGCGAATCGTAAGTGGCCTGGGCCTTTACTTGTGTTTCATCGAAGACCAAGACATCGGCCTTAAAGCCAGGCGCCAACCTGCCCCGCTTACTAATGCCTATGGTTGTAGCGGGGAGCTCCGTCATTTTCCGGATGGCTAATTCTAGGGGTAGTAGCCCTTTCTCCCCCACGTATCGTTGAATGATTTTGGCAAAGGAACCGTATCCTCGAGGATGCCGCATTTTAGGAGATCCATCCGTAGAATACATAATGATTGGGCTGGCGATAAACTGTTCTTGTAAGGATTCATCCATGATAAAGTAGGCTCCAGAAGCACCGTTTGGCCCAATTTCCATCAGAATGTCAACATAGCTTTTGTTCGACTCTTTAGCTACCTCCGCCAGCGTTTTACCAGCATAGGGCCCTGTCCCGAAGAGCGTGGCTTCCGGTCCGTTTCTCTGTTGTACTCGCTGATATAGATAATCGCGCAAAGCCTGAGGGCGCTGCTGCTTGGCGAGTGTAAAGTCATTTGTGGTCTTGGACCAGTCTGGAAACAAAATGCCAATGCCGGTATAGCTAGCCATATACGGATATACATCAGCTGAAAGAAACACGCCCTCTCCCTGAGCTTTGTCGATCTTGTCCAAAATTTCTTGGGCCCGTTCGGGGCCTTTGCCGTATACCGCTTTTAGGTGTGCTATGTGGACTCGGCAGTGGGCTCCCTGCCGGATCAACTCATCTATGGATTCTTCTAAAGCATCATCGTCCTCATTGCGCATATGGCTCATGATTAAGCCATCTTTTTCTCCTACCACCTTGGCCAATTCGATCAGTTCCTGTTCTTCTGCAAATAAGCCCGGGACATATTCAAGTCCAGTACTCATGCCATAGAAGCCGGCAGCAATGGCGTCTCCCAATAACCGATTCATCTCTGCTTGTTGTTGCACTGTGGGTGTTTCCTTATCAGGTATTTCAGCCATTCTTCTTAGCGTACCGTGCCCTAGTAAGTAGGCTATATTAGGTTGCAGCTCATAGCGAGCCATCTGCTGAAGCCATTGGGTCGGGCCGGGAATATGGATGTCAAAATAGTTGGGACTGGCACCATCTTGCCCTAGGAGAATAGTGGTAACACCCATGGCCAGGAAGTTCGTCATAGAAGTATCTGTAACCGGGTTTCCATGAGCATGTGCGTCAATGAAGCCTGGACTAATGATTCTTTGGGCAGCGGGAATGATCTGCTTTACTTCGATCTGTGTGGTATCTACTTGTCCAATGTAGGCTATTTCATCTCCCTTAATGAGCACATCTCCCATGAAGGGGGCAGCGCCAGTGCCATCTATAATTCTTCCCCCTTGTATGAGTATGTCAAAGCTAGTAGATTCTTCTACAAGTTTACTGAAGGCAGGATCGGTGTTGTTCTGGCAGGTGATGAGGCCTAGGCCACAAAAGGCTAAGAAAAATAATCGTAACATCTGATATTATTGGATAAGTTGTTTCGGTAAATGGTTCAAATAATTAGCGTCTATCTCAGCGCCGATCCCGGGTCTATCAGAGATGTCTATTTTTCCCCCTTGGCTGTAGGATATGCCATCTACTACGGGATCTTCTGCCAGCATCAAAGGGGAATCCATGTCGAAGTGGATAATATTAGCATAAGCTAAACTAAAATGCGCTAATGCTGATATACCCAATCTCGTTTCTGAAAAACAGCCTACTTGACAGTGGATACCGGCAGCTTGAGCAATGGCGGCAATCCGAATGGCATTGCGAATTCCGCCAGATTTGCTAAGTTTTATATTGAAATAATCAACAGCATTCCATTGGATTAAACGTACTGCGTCATGTTGGTCAAAAAGGGCCTCATCCGCCATGATGGGGATTGGGCTATTGGCACGGACTTGGGGCAATTGATGGGCGTTCCAACGTGGAATTGGGGCCTCGCAATGTTCTATATCAAAGTCTTTGAGCGCGTGCAGTGTATGTATGGCTGTATCGACGGACCAAGCCTGATTGGCATCGATTCTCAGCGGGATTTCTTTCCCAATAGCATCTCTGATCGCTTTGATCCTGGCGACGTCTTCGGCAGTGGTGCCACCGAGCTTTATTTTAATATTTGTAAAACCCTCCTCTATAAAAGTTTGAGCCTCCTTAGCCATCTGGTTAGGATCTCCAAGGCCAACTGTCATATCTGTTTCCATTACTTTGGTCTTGCTACCTCCTAGTAGCTGATAAAGTGGCATTCTACAGTATTTTGCCTTTAGGTCATAAAGTGCCATATCGAAAGCACTCTTGATGCAAGCATTGAATGCTATAGCTCGTTCCAACTCATCCATACGATCTTCGATCGCTAAAGGATTTTTACCGATCCAAAGTGCGGCCAGGGCTTTGGCGACTGCTTGATTGCCTGCCTGGGTTTCTCCATGAATAGTAGGGAAGGGGCTGCACTCCCCAGTACCAAAGATGCCAGAGTGGGTGTGTATGCGTATAATTGTATTTTCTGCGTGGGTGATCGGTCCCAATGAAATAACAAAAGGAGATTTCAAGGGAATAGTCATCTCGTAGATCTCTATTCTGGATATACTGATGGGAGCGGAAATGGAGTTGGACATAGAGATGCAGATTGAATATGATGTAGCAAAATAGAACTTCCGTTGAGTATTCGGTAAGCTTATCCTTAGAAAAATGAATCAATCTTACATTGTATCTACTTTTTGGAAAACGGCTGTCCTTACTCTTTGGCTTTGACTGCCATCTGGAAGTGTTTCGACTAGGACGAGTGCTTGTGCCTGAGGTAGCTCAAAGACCTCGGACAAATCTCGTATGGGAGAAACAGGTACCTGGGCCTTTTCAAAGCGACTTAGGAGTTCTTCAGCGGTCCATTGGGAGAAGGCGTGAGCGAGTTTTTGTATCAGCATATCCCGATTCTGTAAACGTAAGGCATTAGTCACAAATCTTGGATCTTCGATTATGGCTGGAAGCGCTAGGCATTTACAGAGTTGCTCAAAATGTTTTTGCGTACCCGTAGCGAGGATGAGTGACTTGCCATCTTTAGTTGTAAAGGTGTCTCCATAGGGAGCAATATTAGGATGCTGGCTGCCCATTTTTTGAGGAACATGCTGAAGGTTCAACCAATTGGAGGCTTGATTGGCCAGGGAGGCAATGCTAGCATCAAATAGGGAAGTAGTCACGTGACAGCCTCTACCGCTGCGTTGCCGCTGTAGGAGGGCTACCAGAATCCCTTCCTTGAGTTGGTGGGCGGCCAAGAGGTCAATCAAGGCAACGGGCATTTTGACAGGAGCGCCAGCGGCCTCCCCATTCATATAAATCCAGCCTGTTTCTGCTTGGATGGCTACATCAAAACCTGGTTTGGGCTTGTGTTGGCCGTAGGCCGTGATGGAGGCGTAGATGAGTTGCGGAAAACGAAGTTTGAGGCTATCGTAGTCCAATCCAAACTGAGCGGCAGAACCTGACTTGAAGTTGCTGATCACGATATCGGCATCAGCGATATGCTGTAGCACTTGCTGACATTCCGCTGGCGTTTTGAGGTCGAGCGGGAGATAGGTCTTATTCCAATTAACGGCATGAAAATAGGCAGACCAAGGCTTCTTGGGGTCTTCCTTGGGTAACTTCCAGGCTCGGGTGACATCACCCTGGGTGGCTTTATTCTCTACCTTCAATACCTGCGCCCCTAACTCGGCAAAGAACATGCCGACTGCTGGGCCGGCTAGCACACTAGCTAATTCAACTACCTTTAAACCCTCAAAGACCTTATCAAATCCCGTCATTTTTGGCTAAAGATACGTGCATTTTACGCTTTGCTACATCAAAATGGAGCACCAACTGAAAAATGACAGATCAAGCAAAAAGCCCTCTCGTAAAACTTACGAGAGGGCTCCGAATCACTTATCATTTCGAACTTGCTCTTGTATCCATTCCTAGTGCTTACCCCAAAGGGCAACTGTTGCTTTGTCTCGAGGTCTTTTAGAGTCATACAAGAAAACTACTTTCTTGATAATTCGCTTTCCACCACCGTCAAGTTGGATAACTCTTGTTTCTCCACCAGCTGGGATGTTTTTACGAATGTTGACGTTTTGCTTGGTTCCATTCTTGAAGTGTACCACACATTTGTGCATGTTGATTGGCCCGTCTTTTACTTTTAGCTTGATCGCAGTGAATAGCCCCTGTACGATCGTTACCTTGATCTCATCTTTGTCTAGGCGGAAATCCACTTTCTTTTGTCCCAATTTATCCCACTTTGTAACGGGAGGTAAACCAGGATTGTGAGCGAAGGTAGAGGTGGCTTGGACCATGAAGATCGCGGCTAGGGTGAACATTAATTTAATTGTTTTCATCATCTAGGTTTTGAAGTTATTAATTGTTTTTCTTACGATTACAAATAACGGCCCTTTCCAGATCCCTTCCTTCACCCGATCGGGTGATTTTAAGAAGTTACCAATAAAAAATCCCGAATTTCAGCCTTAGCCAAAATTCGGGATTGGTGATCTCGCTACTTCAACAACAGCCGCTAGGGCGTCGACTGTAGACGAAACTGTGTATATCGAGAAACAATTACTGCGATCAAAGCGACTAAGGCAATGCTGCCTTCTCCGTCCCCTACAATGGTGTGGGAGCTAAAGGCCAATAGGGCATCAAAGAAAAAGCCTGCATAGGCCCATTCTTTGAGGATATAGGAACGATTGCTTAGTACCGCTAGCACACCTAGAATCTTGGCCGTGGCAGAAGGATAGACTAACCAGGTCGGATAGCCTAAGCGCTCGAAGTAGGTTGCTGCCCATTCAAAGTTTGAAAAGTACATGACGGCCGAAAAGGTAAATATCAAGCACATCAGGCCCGTGCTGCCCCAGTAAATATATTTCGTGATCTTCATGCTACTACTTATTCTTCATCATACTACTTTCGTAGTAAGCCAAGGCTTTCACCAAATCCTCATCTTTCTTAAGGTTTAGCTTATTCTTTTTAACATATCCCTTCAGCCTGGCCGACTTCAAGTGTTCTACTAATTTTTTGGTGTTTCGATTGACCTCTTCCATTTTTCCATCTCTAAAGATGTAGAACTTGGTTTTGTTGACAAACTTAGAACGAGACTTGGACGCTCCATAAGTAGCCACTTCTTCTTCCTTCAGGGTCGACTGAAATTTTTCCAAAAATTGCATGATGTCACTTTGATAAACGGCTCGGTAGTAAGTCAAATCTACCGGCGTAATCCGATTAACGAACACCTGTTTCTTACCCTCAACCATGATTTCGACGCGGTTGTATAGGTTCTGATTCAGTTGAATCGTTTTTTCTTCTTCCTTGATTTCCATCAAGCCCGTCTCTCCATTATAGTTGATACTGGCATGTGGCAAGACTTTATCTTTGATATCGTAAAGATTCCCTTTGTTCCACTCCTTGTTGAAGTAGGGAGAACCCTGCACTTTACTATAGCGCTTTTCGGTGAAAACCTCATTGTTCGTATTATAAAGCGGGTCTCCTTGGGCCCAGGCTCCGGAGCCCAGAAACAAGAAAACAAGAAGCGTTGTGAGATTTTGCTTATTCATTTTTGACTATTTTTTTGGTGAATACTTGGTCGCCTACGGATAGGCTTAATATATAAATGCCTGGGGTCATGGCAGCTATATCTATGCTGACTAGTTGGCTATTATTCGATTGACTTTGGAGTACCTTCTGACCAAGAGCATTGCTAAGACTTACTTGCACCTGATCTTTGAAAAGGTCTTTACTCTGGATGTACAAGATGTCGTTTACGGGATTCGGAAATATTCGAATATCTGGGTTCGGATTTTTGTCCAGATTTTCTACCGCTGTACCTAGTAGATCGAGGACCTCAGAGATTCTATTACAACCATCCACAAAGGTTAGTACAAAGTAAACGGCCGCTTCCCCTTGGTACATATAAACCCGATCTGTTGCTCCAGGAATAGGTTCATAGTTTTTATACCATTGGTAACTATCACCCACCTTTAAACTGGCCAATTGCGTTGGATTTTGAATGATGCTATTCGGCTCGATTTCTGACTCTACTACTTCAATGGTTTCGGTCAATGAAGTAAAGTTGTCAAAGCCATCCGTAATCTCCAAGGCAATTTCATAGGTGCCAGGTACCGGGAAGAAGAACTCAGCATTGGCTCCTTTCCCAATTTCCTGACCATCTACGTACCAGGTCTGTTCTGCCACATTTCCTTCACTAAGATCTTCAAAGAAGGTAATACCATTGGTACAAGCAAATTGTACATTGAAGTTGGCAAAAAGAAGATCCTCACAAGCTCCAACGAACCAACCATTAGAATTAGTCTCTAGGCTATTCTCCCCCACACTGATGGATGCATTGCCTCCTAAATCAATATCTAGCAGATCAAGGTAGTCAAAGCAGAATTTCTTCTGTGGATTTACCTGAAGTACGGCATTCGGTCCTTCACTAGTTCCGATCATTTTGATCATGGAACCAGCAGATGCTTGGAGATCTAATTCCTCTACTGCAACAATCGAGCCGCTTTGAATTTTGAATTCGCTACCCCCTTTGATAGATAAATCCGTGATGGTCATTGGATCACTAATAACTAGGTTCGCCATATCCATTCTAACCGCCTGAAATTGTGCCTCTGGAGCGGTAAGCGTTAGTTTTCCTAAATCCATTTGGATTGGAGCTTGAAAAGAAATGGCTGGCGCTTGGAAGGTAGCCTCTACATCTGCTTCATTGATATAGAAAGAAGAGCTAGCATCATCTAACCAAGTTGCTCCTTCCGCAAGAGAGAATTGCTCAAAGTTCTCAATGGAAGTGCCTACAATCTGCATCCCTGCATTGGCCGTGATCTGAACGTCTTTGATTTTAAGTTGACTATTAGAGGAGAAGAGCGTACCCCCATTCACGGCAAGCACATCAGCCTGTACGACTCCTCCGTTGATGGTCCAAGTGGCTTGGTTTTCATCAAGTAGGAGGATCGCCAGTGAATTGGTCTTTGTTCCGTCGAGATCAAGAATCTGACTGGCGTTTCCACTAGTATTTCGTAGCAATAAATCACCGTTAGTCAATGTGAAATTCTCTGAAGAAAGGAGAGCTGTCCCCGCGGTAGTCAATTCATTGCCGCCGAAATCGTAGGTGATGTTTTTATTATTAAGACCAACAATACCCGCTACGCTATAGCTTTGATCCATGGTGACCGTATGCTCATCACTGGGAAATGAATTATCATCAAAAATCAACTTGTAGCTAGGACCAGGGGTGAGGTTGCTCGGCTGCCCACCAGAGGTGGTAGACCAGTGATTTTGATCTGACCAATTTCCATTTCCACCCACCCAATATAGATTGTCAATACCGGGATCCTCGGAAGTATATCTTAGCACTAAGCTGAAATCTTGCTTGTTATTTACCAAACTCCCTTTGTGCGTAATGCGCAAGAAGTAGCGGCGCGGCTGTGGGTTGGCAAATTCTATTTTTTCTACATTATCTCGGAAGTTATCTCCATTGCTGGCGGCTTTACCTGGCACCGCAGGGTCTAAGATCCAAGGGGCTACCTCATTGCCAAGCTCATCCACGATACGCATGTCCAAATCATTCATGAGCATCAGATCGGTAGGGTCTAGAGCTGGTGCAACTGGAGTTCCAGCAGGGTCTGTCCAAGCAATGGTGGCGGTAATTTTCTTTCCGGATACGGGGTTTAATTCCATCTCAAAGGTTTCGCCATCAGCTAGTGATTCCTCTAGGATAAAGGCGTTGATATCATCCCTGGCTATAATCAAATCAACAGCTTCTTCGACATCAATCATTCCCCAGCCAAAGGAGTAGTCTGGGCCTGGATTATTCCCAGCTTCCATAGCTGTTTGAATCATCAAGGCCTTTAGTGAGGCTGATTTGAGATAAGTATTATTGAACTGCTTATAAGCCTCATTGATCATCATGGTCGCGCCTAGTGCGCCCGGTGAGGCCATAGATGTTCCACTAAGATTGCCATATTGATCTTCTCCATCCTCGCACAAGACACTATAGATGGAAACGCCTGGCATGACCAAGTCAGGTTTGATTCTGCCATCGTCGACCGGCCCCCAACTACTAAAGCTGCTCATTACAATGCTCTCAGGGCCAGTATAATTACCGCCATTCTTCTGCACCGCTCCAATGACAAAGATATTCTTGGCGACGCCCCAGTCAGTAATGCAATCGAAAGGCCCATCTGGCGCCTGTGGTCCGCCACCTTGGTCATTACGATCATTGCCTGCGGATTTGAAAATAGAGTAGTAAGGAGCACTATAAGCCAGTGCATCCGCCGTTCGGGCTGCACCACTGTAAAACCCAAAGCGATAATCTTCCTCATTACTAATGGAGGCATCCCCCAACCAACTACTGCCAGACCAGCCAGCTGGCACACCATAGGAGTGATTGGAGCCCAGTAAATCCTCATTTAGTGCTTCAGTTGTCATTTCCTGGAAGAAGTCATTCCACCAATACGCTTTTCCGACAGCCTCGTAAAGATAGCCCCGTGCACCAGCATCAGTCCCACCGGCCATCACCGTACCAATTACATGACAAGCATGATTATCAATTTCTGAACCTCCTGTGACTAATAATCTGTTTTCATAGGCTTCATGTGTCCTCAAGGCCGTCCCCGCATCCCACACCGCAATTCGAAGTCCTTCGCCGGTTATATTTAGGCCAAAACGTCCTCCCTCACGTATCTCATCGGCATTTACACTTTGCACCGAGCCCTCATTATGTGTTGTTAAAAAAACAGGCAGGCCACGTTCTACATCATACAACATAAAGGTGTTGCCGTCTTCCTTAAAGGTGCGACTAAGATCGGGATGCTTCTTGAGGTAATCCGCCACTCGAGCGTTTCTTTCTTCATCGCTCTGTTGTAGTTCTAGTAACAAAGATTTCAGCGCTACTTCATCCTTTTCATATTCGAATTTTTGCGCAGATAGATTGGAGAGACAGGCAACTGCCAATAGCAGTAAGAGGAAGAGTTTGTTTTTCATATTAATCGCATTATACCTAGCTAGGGTAGTTTCATTATAAGAAAAATCACCAATTGTTATTCCTAGCCGTGAAAGATGGAAATCATCCTAAAATTAGGGATTTCGTGGCTGTGAAATAGAATACTTCAACGAAAATTATGTGTAATTGACGACGATACCGATTCCCAAGGCGACTACGGATTCGTTTAGGAAATCTCGTATACATAAAGAGCCCTAATCGTTAGACGAATAGGGCTCTCTATTATTGATCAAATAGGTAAGTACCTATTATTTCGGTGTCAAGACAGAAGTCCAGTTCTCACCGTAAACACTTCCTACCACTGAGTATGTAATTACTCCGGTAGCAGCATCGTAAGAATTTGGACGATTAGGATCTGCATTCAACTGTTGCCATGGATCAGTTGCCCCATCTGTAGTAATGGCACCACATACATCCTGGATTTTGTTGGTCAAAGCAGAAGTACTATAATTAGCATTGTATGGGTTCCCTTCAGCATACAAACCACCATCAAAACCTGTGATAGAGTAAACTCCATCTCCTTCATCTACCAATTCTACATCTTGCGTATTGGTATCAAAAGTTGGCAGAAAATCATGGGTGTGATAAGTAGTCACCATAGTGTACATACCACCTAGATTTGACTCACAAAGTACCTGAAGTACGTGTGTTGCCGACTCATAGTTTGGATTAACTGCAACATCACCACCAGTAAGGTTCACTACGATGGCAGGAGCCTCACCTGGGTTAATATTATCATCCAAGATAGTGATGGGCAATTCTGCTGTGCTAGAGTTAGCTCCAATCGTTCCAGTATTGGAATCTACTGTAAAGTGAAGATTTTCGATAGCTGTACTGTTAGCTACGTCAATCTCGAATGTGAAATTAATAGGGCTACTAGATTGAGCAGCTCCAAGGTTCACAATAAAACCGCTAGGTACACCTACTCCGTCATTTACACGTAGATAATTGTAAGTTCTGGAACCGGTAACGGTTGTTGCTGCATCAAGCTCCAGGAACTCCTCTGCGTAGAGGATTGACGAACCTGGATCTTCACAAGCCGTGAAGGTAGCAGCCATGATTACGATTAAACTATATAATATTTTTTTCATTATTGATCTTTTTGAAAATGAACGGGAATAATGTTTAGTGAATAATGTTGAATGTATAAGGTCTCAATTATCCATTCTCAACTATTCATTCTTCATTATAATTAGTTCATTGACATTAATACCCAGGATTTTGTACCAAGAACTCATTCAAGCTCAACTCAGACTGAGGAATCACGCTTAGTAGGCGGAAATCAGTGTAAGATAGGTTTGGTACGTTAGCTGTAGCGGACTTAGTGATTTCAGATCCAGTACGCTTTAGGTCGAACCAACGATGTCCTTCCAAAGCGAACTCTACTCTTCTTTCCTTCATGATCAAATCGATCAATTCACTACCGGTAGCAGTTGTCTCAGGCAATCCTCTAGCCACACGTAATCTATTGATGTGGGTTTGAGCGCTTGCATCATTACCGCCTCTAGCGTGACCTTCAGCAGCAGTCAATAGCATTTCAGAGTAACGGATAACTGGAATGTTTTCCAAGAAGTCACCCTTTTCACCTTGCCATTTTTCGCACTTAGCTGTTCCGGTAGGAATATCCGCCAATCTAGTCCAGATAGTGTCTCTAAAGTCACCAGCTTCACTGTCAAGCTCAGCAATCAACTCTGGGCTACCAACTAGGATAAACTGAGAACTAGAGCTGGTGTTATTAGATAGTGTACTCAAACTGTTGTTGGCACCATCCACTGTAGACCAGTCAGTAGAACGAATCTCCGCTTCGTAGATAGATTCCGGGTGTGGTACGGCAAACCAAGAGTCATAATATCCAGCCTTGTCCTCGATCAAAGAGGCAGAAGTTTTGCTCATAGCAGCTTCCGCTTGAGCAGCTGCGTCTGACCAACTTCCCTCATACAAGTAAACACGAGACAATAATGCGTGTGCTGCGTCTTGACCTACACGGTAAGGTGCATTTGCACTAGTAGTGGGAAGAAGACTTGTAGCAGATTGCAAGTCAGACTTCAACAAACTGTACAATTCAGTATTTGTAGCTCTTGGTTTTACATCCAGAGCATCAGATACCCCTTTAGTCTCAGTGGTACGTAAAGGAACAGTTAAGTTAAAACCATTCACTTCTTGACCAGGCTCATAGCCATAAACTCTTGCCATATCGTGGTAGTTCAAAGAGCGAAGGAACAAAGCTTCCCCTTTCAACTGATCACGCAATGTAATGTCATCTGTTGACAAATCTTTTAACTCATCGATTCGGCTAAGGATAATGTTGGCATCATTGATACCTACGTAGTTACCCCAGCGTCCCATGTGTGTACGAACTGCATTTACATAGTGCTGCTCGTAACGGCCAGTACGGTTATTGAAATCCAAATTGTCCGCCATGATTTCAGGAGCTACGATCTGATTTTGACCATACCATCCGAAAGCGTGTACACGGTTATAAGCAGAAAGCATAACCGATTCAAAACCAGACACTTTATTCAATACATCGTCTGGTGAAAGAGATTCTGGATCAGATACTCGCAGTGCCTCTTCACAGGCAGATCCCGCAAGCATAACAAAAACCAGAAGGAATATATTTCTAAATTTCATTGTTCTTAGTTTAGTTGTGTGTAATGCTCTTAGAAGCCTACGTTAATACCGAAAGAGTACTGACGACCTAGTGGGAATACGAAACTAGATCCACCACCGAACGCTTGTCTTGTACCTACTACCTCTGGGTCAATACCGTCAAATTCTGTCCAAGTCAACATGTTCAAACCTTGAGCGAAAACAGTAATGTTGTTCAAGCCGGCTTTTTGCATCAATGAAGATGGGAACTGGTAAGAGATTTTAATCTCCTTCAAACGTAGATAAGAAGCATCAGACAAGAACTGCGTAGAACCGGTCAAACCAAATGACTGCTGATCAATACCTTCAATCACACCACCATCATAAGGAATACCTACTGTAGTTACATCACCTGGGTTTCTCCAATAAGCTGTTTGAGATACCAACTGGTTGTCTGGGTCTCTACTAGCAGAGGCAAGGGCATACAAGTCGTTGTTAAACACATTGTTTCCACCTTGGAACTGAAGGAAACCGTAAATCGTAACACCTTTGTAGCTCCACTCTGAGCGGAAACCACCAAAGTAGTCAGCCAATGCTCCATCAAACTGTCTCACGTCTTCTGCTGTAGGAGCGTATGTAGGAACGCCGTTCTGATCATAAGCCATCACACGACCGTTAGCTGGGTTAACACCAGCAAATGGAAGCAAGTTGTAGAAAGAAATAGGTTCACCAACAATGAATTGAGGATAACCACCAGAGAAGATAGTGTCACGACCTTCGTTCAAGGAAACAACTGCGTTACGCTGTAGTGATAATGTACCACCAACAGTCCAACGGAATCCACCTGTGTTCAAAAGCGTGTAGTTCAATTCAATGTCAATACCTTCATTGCGGATCTCACCAACGTTTTCTGTAATAGAAGAGTTAGAGATACCAGCAGCAGCAGGAATCTGAGTTCCTAGCAGAAGGTCCTTGTTATTTTTCTGCCAAAAGTCAATGGTACCATAGACTTTATTTCCTAGGAAAGAGAAGTCCAATCCAATGTCAAGCTGCTCAGCTGTCTCCCAACCCAAAAGGTTGTTCGCCAACTTAGATGGAGCCAAACCAGGAGCACCCAAATACTGACCTCTTGTACCAAACTCAGGAAGAGCGGCAAAGTCACCAATAGCAGAGTTACCTGTGATACCGTAAGAAACACGTAATTTCAATTCTTCTAGCCAAGTCGCATTCTCTAGGAAGCTCTCAGCACCAATTCTCCAACCTACAGATCCAGAGTAGAATAGACCCCAGCGGTTGTCTTCACCAAAACGAGAAGAACCATCATAACGTACAGTACCGTTAACGATGTACTTATCATTGTATGCATACTTCAAAGAGGCGAATCCACCTTGTCTTCTGTTAGTAGAAGAAGTACCACCTACTGCAAATGGAGTAGCAGCACTATTCAAGTTCAAGAAAGAAGCATCAGCAATACCACGACCAGTAGCATTGAACAGGTTCCAGTCTTCTTGCTTGTATTCGTATCCAGCAAGTGCAGTCAAATCATGACCTTCACCTACAGAGAAGTCATAAGTCAAAGTACCGAAAGTGTTCCAGTTCAAAGAAACACGGTCACGGTTGAACAACTGTCCACCCCAAGCATCTCTAAAGAAAGGAATACTGATCGGGCGAGAGTTCAAGTCCTGGTTGTTAACGTAGTCGATACCCACAGAGGCACGAGCAGTCAAGTTAGGAATGATCTCATAGTTGAAAGCCAAGCTACTAACGTTTTGCAAAGTGCTAGAAGTACGAGTTACGTTCTCCGCGTTTTGCAATTCGTTGAAGTTAAAGTTGTGACCTTGACCATTCAATGGATATGGGTTGTACTCACCATTCTCATCCGTTGCTGGAGAAATTGGCATAGACCAGAAAGAAGGTGCAAATGGACAGTTCACAAAGAAACCACCATCACAAGGACCCCCTTTGTTGCCAATCCAAGCAATAGAAGAACGGAAGTTCATAGACAAACGGTCTGTCAAATCTGCATTCAAATTAAAACGACCTGTCAATCGCTCCCAATCGTTAGTAATGATCTGGCCCTCTTGGCGGTTGTAAGAGAAAGCAGAGTAGTAGTCAGCACTCTTGCTACCACCAGAAGCAGATACATCAATGGTACGTAATCTAGCATCACGCCACAATACATCAATCCAATCTTCATATTCTAGATTTGGATCTGTTGCGCTACCGTACAATTCCTGTGCAGCTTCTTCTCCTCTACCTGCATTGATGAAAGCTTGTGTACGAATATCTACGTACTGCTGGCTGTTCATCATTTCGTAAAGGTTCATTGGCTGAACCACACCTTCTTGGTAGGATACGTTGAATTTAGCTTTACCCTCACGGCTACCACTCTTAGTAGTTACCACGATGATACCGTTTGCACCCTGAGCACCATAGATAGAAGCAGAAGCTGCATCTTTCAAGATCTCAATAGATTCGATATCATTAGGGTTAATAGAGTTCAATGGGTTAGAAGACCCCTGCGTACCTTGTCCTGTAGAACCAACTTGTACACCATCAATGATTACAAGCGGATTACTACCGGCAGAAATAGAACCAGTACCTCGTACACGAATAGTTACGGCACCACCTGGAGCACCACTACCTTGTGTAACCTGTACCCCAGAGGCTTTACCTTGGATGGCACGGTCCCAAGACTGTACGGGCAAACCTTCAATTTCCTCAGCCTTTACACTGGTAATGGAAGAGGTCACTTCACGCTTCAATTCACTAGAATAACCCGTTACAACTACTTCGTTTAGGAATTCTGCTGAAGAAGACATGATAATGTCAACTCTGGTGCGAGCTCCGACTTGTACTTCTTGAGTTTCGAAACCGGTGTAGGATACTACTAAAATGTCGGCTCCGGCAGGAAGATCGAGGGTGTAATTACCGTCGATGTCTGTTGCAGTACCTGAGGTGGTCCCCTTCACGAGGATAGAGGCACCGATTAGAGGCTCACCGGCATCATCGGTGATAGTCCCTGATACAGCACGCTGGGCCATTACTGCCCCAGCAAGCACTGTACATAACAGTACTAGATAGAGTTTTTTCATACTAATGAGTAATTAATTGTAAAAAATAAATCCTTTCCTCACTTTCTCTTCACGCCTAGGCTCTCAATTATATGTTGCGCAGAAATTGAGAAGACTAGAACGAACTGTGAAGGATCAAGCGAGAAAAATTATTTTTAATAACTCGCAAAAAAAAAGTATTTTTTTGAGAGATTTTAATTTTAGACCTTGAAAATGTTCTAATATTTTTTGTTTGTTAATTCTAAGAGATGTCTTGATGTAGACTAGTTGACAATATAGAATAGTTCTGTAAGTAGCTTTGGGACGAAATTTCGCTGAACAAAGATAGTAATTAATCTTTCTTTTCCATGGTACAAACGATACAGATCAGGATTCTGCCGCCTATGCCCCCAGCAATTTTTTAATTTTTGTCGCCCACCCAACAAGAAAATATTTGCTAAAGAATTTTGACCTTATGCGTACATTGGAACGATTTCCCACCTTCCAATGCTAAAATGCCTTCTTTTTCTTTTAGATCTGAATACCCCCCTAACTTGTCCGCCACTCCGAACCATGGTTCAATGCAAACAAAAGGAGCTTCGGCATTCTTAGACCATATCCCTAAGTAGGGAAACCCGCTAAAGTCAAAAGTCCAAAAGCGTTGCCCTGCTTTATTTTCTAGCGATACCTGCTGAGAGCGGAGCCCTGCGAATATTAATGCATCCTCATCAAATAGATGGTCTACTATAGCTAGTTCGTTAGCTTCTTCCAATACCCCTTCCCTCATTCCAGTTCGAAAGCCCCCTTCTAGGAGTTGTCGTTCCGCATGCTCCGTTTGATCGAAAACTAGCCGATAATCCGAACGTTGCTCCCCCGGCAGAAGCGGGCAGCGGAAGGCGGGGTGTGCCCCTACGGAAAAAAAAGCAGTATTTTCAGTTGGGTTCTCAACTAAATAGCTAATTGCAAGCTCGTTCTTAGTGAGTTGATACCTGGCGCGGAAAACGAACTCAAATGGATATTGAGCCAATGTACTTTCGTCACTCTTCAAAATTAATTCGAGCTTTAAAGGATCAGCCTCTACAAGATCAAAGGGCAGGTTTCTGGCCACCCCATGCTGTTTCATCTGAAAAGTCTTGCCTTGGAATTGGTATTGATCACCGAAAACTCTACCGACTATAGGGTAAAGGATGGAAGAATGTCTACCCCAATAAGTAGGATCTGCTTCCCAGAGGTACTCCAATCCAGTCTCCTTTGACTGGATTCGGGCTAGTTCGGCACCTTGTCTATTGACCTCAACTAACAGCCGTTCATTCTGCAGGCTATACTTTTCCATGATGTAATGTGTTGGATCTTTGTCGGAGAAAATTTATACGCGAACTGGGCGGGATGGATTCATCCTGTACAAATCAGTACGCTATCTGAGCATAAAATTGCCAAAGTTTCTTTTCTTCTTTTTCCCAGTTTAAAGCCAGACTTGCTTTTTGGCAATTCGTTTTTAAAGTAGAAAGATGATCGGGCGAGGATCTTATTTTATTTATAGCCTCAACAACAGATGGGACGCTTAGGTTCTTCAAAAGGTGAAATACTTCATATTTTTCTTGCAAGGCCCGATACTCAGGAAAATCCATTTGCAGGGAGGGCAAACCGGCTTGAATGTAGTCAAAGGTCTTATTGGCGAGAGAATAATAATAGCTCAATCCGGTATTTTCTAGGAGATTTAAGCCCAGGTGAGCTTGCGGAGTGAGCTTCCGTAGCTCCTCCGGATCGAGATAACCCATAAATTTTACTTGCTGGTGGAGTTGCAAATCTGTAGTCAAACCTCTTAATACTTGTGAGAGATCACCTTCTCCAGCCAACCATAATTCTACCTCCGGGAGTGCCTTCATGGCTCGAATCAAGACCTCTAGCCCTCGACCCTCGTTGAGGACCCCCTGATACAATAAGGTGAAAGTAGAAGTGGGGGGCTGTTCAATTAAGTTTTGACTACGCACGGGAACATTCCTGATGACTTGGAATGTTGGGCCGTATTTTTTGCTCATTATCTTAGCCAGGGCATCACCAACCGTATAGCAATATCGAAATTGAGGGATCGCCCAATTCCCAATCCTAGTCCAAATTTGCTGTATGCTTGGCCGACGGACGACTTCCGGTACTTCCGTAAAGTATTCGTGGGCATCATATACGCGCGCTTTACTACGCAATTTACTGGCTAATAGATTCGGTAGGATGGTATCCAGGTCGATGGCACAGTAGATATCGACTGGGACCCAAAGTAAGAAGAGGAAAAGCCGTACATTATATTCTATATAAAAGGCGGCACCGCTCTGAAACCAGCACCGAAGTCTTTTTTGCTTAAAAGGGTGTTTGGCTAGGGGAGGGGAGTTTTGCTTTTGCCGCCCTACTAACAGGACTTCATAGCCTTGCTTAGCTAAACTAGTGCAAATTCTAATCATTCGCTGATCATAGTTGAGATCGTTGGTGACCGAAAAGCAGATTCGTCCCTTCATCCCTTTGACCATTTGAATGATTCGCCCACTTTTTCTACAAAACCTTCGTCCACCAGGTACTCCATTACTTGCAAAACCTTATTCTCATGTCGCGAAGTAAAGGAATCCACAATCTCACGCAGGCTGAGTTCTTCCCGCTTCAACAGCCGCTGGATCTTGGTTTTATACCGTTCAAATTCGTCTTTATCCACATCTGCCTGATGCCTTCCTAAGCAGACGTCACAGATCCCGCATTTTTCTTCTCCTTCTTCCCCAAAGTAACGCACCAATTGCTGCTGCCGGCAGAGCACCGTTTCAGCATAGGATATTGCCTTATTGACCCGTTCTACGTAGCGATTCTTTCTAAAGTGATAAATTTGTTGATCAATCATTAGATCCTCAATAGGTAGTCTTTCTTGGAGGAAAATGATTTGTGGATTTTCTTTTTGCGGAACATAATCTACGATACCTTCCTTTCGAAGTAATAGCAGCGCACGTTGGAGTTCTGTCTTGGGGATGGATAGTGACCTGGCCAATTGGGATTCCCTCAATTTAATGTAATCCTGGAAAGCCCCTTGGTAGGAACGTAAAATCACTTTCAAGACTTTATCCAACTTGGGGTGCCGCAATTGGAAGTCATATAGCGCATCCTTATTCACCTTGATACGCAAACTAGCTGGGATATAGACTGCTTCTGTGAGTACAATCAAGCCCACCTGCTCCAGCGCCTTTAAGCTATTAAACACTTTGACCGGGTGAAATTGGAATTTTTGTGCAAAATCAATGATGTCAAAATCAAAACTTTGACCTTCTCCTCCGCCAATTGCCAATTGTAAAAAACTTCCTAAGGCTTGGTAGGTCTTCTTGATCTCCGTGATTTCGGGGAAGGCTAATTCGTAGTTTCGTTCTAATTGCTGCTTGTCTTGTTGGTTATAGAGCAAAACAGCATAGGCTTTCTGTCCATCTCTTCCTGCCCTGCCCGCCTCCTGAAAATAAGCCTCCAAGTTATCGGGTAGATCCATATGCACGACCGCCCTTACATCGGGCTT
Organism: Saprospiraceae bacterium; assembly: GCA_019634045.1. Taxonomy (GTDB): domain Bacteria; phylum Bacteroidota; class Bacteroidia; order Chitinophagales; family Saprospiraceae; genus DT-111. The sequence continues at coordinate 9,977 of JAHQWA010000365.1, read as the reverse complement.
GTCAATGCCCATTCCGAAAGCATTAGTGCTAACCATTACTCTAGTGCGGTTTTCAGTCCATGCTTCCTGCTTAAGGTCGCGGGTAGCAGTGGGTAGACCAGCATGGTAATAGTCCGCAGGAATATTGCGTTTGGCGAGATAGTGAGCAATTTCTTTGGTCTTACGGCGATTACGGACATATACCACGGCACTTCCTCTAACATTAGTGAGGATTTGAGCTAATTTGCCGAATTTGTTCTCCTCTTGTAATACACTATAAGATAGATTATTGCGGACAAAACTCTTTTGGTAGACTTGCTGCTGCCCCTCTCGAAAGGCCAATTTCTCTTGAATATCCTTTACGACCTCTGTCGTGGCGGTAGCCGTTAAGGCGATGAAGGGGGTATCCGGAATGAGTTCACGTAAGTCGACGATCTTCAGGTAGGGGGGGCGGAAATCGTAGCCCCACTGAGAGATACAGTGAGCTTCGTCCACCGCCACCAAATTGACTTTCATTTTTTTGATGCGCTCAATGACTAACTCAGATTGCAGCCGTTCCGGGGAGAGGTAGAGGAATTTCACTTGACCATACACACAGTTGTCTAAAATGCGATCAATGTCGCGGAAGGACATCCCTGAAAAAATGGCCTCAGCTCTGATCTTTCGCTTCCGCAAATTGGCTACCTGATCCTTCATGAGTGCGATCAGTGGAGAAACCACGATTGCAATGCCCTCCATGGCCATGGCCGGTACCTGAAAACAAATGGATTTTCCCCCGCCGGTAGGTAGCAAAGCCAAGGTATCATTCCCCTCCAATACGGACTGAATGATCTCCTCTTGCAAGGTCCGAAAACCTTCAAAACCCCAATACTTTTGTAATATGTCGACTGGTTCAAGAGCGTGCATGAATTTCTTGACTTAGCCAGGTAAAGGTATAAAAAAAGAGCAGGACCCTAGGGTCCCGCTCAGAAAAACTCAAATCGTTTATACTTACTCTTTACCCTACTCAATGAATCCTTGAGTACGGCTATATTTTTTAGGCTGTAGTAGCCAAACTGTCTAAATAGGTTTCAAAGGAGAAGGCATCGCCTTCCGCTACCACTGCAGCTAGAAGATCCCCCACTTCCTTACACCCTAAAGGCTTATCTGGACCAAGCTCCGGCGTACCGATACCTTGCTCAAGCACATCCTTCACGGCCTGCCGAATGACGGCCGCCTCTTCCACCATTTCCAAAGATTCTAGCATCATTGCTGCTTATAGAATGGTAGCCATTTGATTGGCGATGTTCTTGCCTGTGCCTTGTGGGAAGGACCCATGAATAGGCTCGAACATAGATGTTCTAAGGCCGATCGAGGCCGAAGGTAATAAGCCCATAGAACCTGGTAACACACTGGCCTCATCGGACAAAATGTCTCCAAACATGTTGGAGGTAAGGATGACATCAAATTGCTTTGGATATTGGATTAACTGCATGGCGGCATTATCCACAAACATAAAATCCAGTTCTACCTCTGGGTAGTTTTTCGCCGCATATTTAGTCACCGTATCTCGCCAAAGTCTGGAGTTCTCCAATACATTAGCCTTGTCTACCAAAGTGACTTTATTTCTTCGCAGCTTGGCATAATCAAAAGCTAATTTTGCGATACGCTCAATCTCATCTACCTGGTAGAAACAAGTATCGAAGGCATGACCTTCTTCTTTATTCCAACCTTTTTCCCCAAAGTAAATCCCTCCAGTCAATTCTCTTAGGATCAACAGATCCACCCCAGCTACTTTTTCCTCCTTTAAGGGAGAGAGGTGTATTAGGGTAGGATAGGTGGTGACGGGGCGAATATTGGCGAATAGTCCCATGGCTTTCCGCAAACCCAACAATCCTTGCTCCGGTCTAACCTTTGCGTTAGGATCATTATCATATTTAGGATCGCCAATGGCTCCGAATAAAATGGCATCGGCCGCTAGGCAGATATCCAGCGTAGCTTGAGGAAGTGGACTTCCCGTATTGTCAATGGCAACGGCACCAACGTCACCTGGATGATATTCGAAAGTGTGACCAAAACGCTTTTCAATGGAACCCAATACCTTCAAGGCCTGTTCAATGACCTCTGGTCCGATTCCATCTCCAGCTAAAAGTGCTATATTCTTTTTCATTCAATTTTTCATTTAAATGGAGAAGACCTTTGTACTTTCCTCCCCAAGATCAAGACCCAATTTTTCGGATTTAGATGAGCAATTAGTTGCTCCCAGCAAGCTTACCACGCAACTTGTTGCTGCTCAAAAGCTTCAATTTCACTTCGCAGGCTGGTCAGATAATCAATGTCATCGTATCCATTAATTAGACACATTTTCTTGTATGGGTCTATCTCAAAAGAAGCAGATGCTCCCGTACTAACGATAGTGATAGTCTGTTTTTCTAGATCTACTTTGAACGCTGCATTAGAGTCTTGCTCAATAGCGGTGAAGATTTCGTGCAAAAATTCCGGACTAACTTGAACAGGAAGCAAGCCATTATTCAATGAGTTTCCTCGAAAGATATCCGCAAAGAAACTGGAGACAACAACTTTGAACCCGTAATCGTAAATGGCCCAGGCAGCGTGTTCTCGGCTAGATCCACAGCCGAAGTTTTTACCCGCTACTAAGATTTCGCCCGCATAAATGGAATTATTTAAGATGAAATCTTCTTTCGGTGAATTATCAGGGTGATAACGCCAATCTCGGAAAAGATTGTCACCAAAGCCTTCTCTAGTAGTGGCTTTCAAAAAACGGGCAGGTATGATTTGGTCCGTGTCGATTTCTTCAATAGGAAGAGGGACAGCGGAAGATATGATGGTTTGAAATTTTTCCATGGTCCTAGTTCATGTTTTTGCGTACATCAACAATTTTTCCTTCGATCGCCGTGGCGGCGGCCATGAGTGGGCTGGCCAGGATTGTTCTTGCACCTGGTCCTTGTCGTCCTTCAAAGTTTCGGTTTGAAGTAGACACGCAATACTCTCCTTTGGGTACTTTATCTTCGTTCATACCCAAACAGGCGGAGCATCCTGGCTCTCTGAAGTCGAAACCAGCTTCCCGGAAAATCTTATCCAATCCCTCTGCTTTGACTTGCTCCTCTACTAATTTGGAACCCGGAACAATCATGGCGTAGACATTTTCAGCTTTCTGCTTGCCATCCACGTAGTTGGCTACTAGGCGCAGATCTTCAATCCTTGAATTGGTACAGCTTCCAATGAAAACGTAGTTGATCTTTTTCCCCAAGAGGCTTTCCCCTTCTTGGAGTCCCATGTATTTCAATGACTTTTTATAGGTAACGGGATTATCCACCTGCTCGACCATTGGAATGTTAGCAGAGATTTTGATTCCCATACCTGGGTTAGTCCCATAAGTCACCATCGGTTCAATATCCTCAGCTTTAAAGTTGTATTCGGTATCGAATGTGGCACCTTCGTCAGTATATAAGGTCTTCCAATGGGCTACCGCCTCATCAAAGTCGGTTCCTTGAGGAGCAAACTTTTTCCCTTTCACATACTCGAAAGTCTTCTCATCCGGTGCAATCATTCCACCTCGCGCACCCATCTCGATGCTCATATTGCAGACCGTCATTCTCGCCTCCATTGAAAGTTTTTCAATGGCTGTTCCTGCGTACTCTACAAAGTGTCCCGTTCCCCCGCTAGCAGTCAGCTGAGAGATGATATACAGGATAATGTCTTTAGACAGTACACCTGGCTGCAACTCGCCGTCAATGGTAATACGCATTCGTTTCGGTCGCTTCAATACCAAGCATTGCGAGGCTAACACCTGTTCAACTTGGCTAGTCCCGATACCGAAGGCAATGCAACCAAAGGCACCATGTGTAGAGGTATGGCTATCACCACAAACGATGGTCATGCCAGGTTTGGTAATTCCTAACTCAGGCCCAATTACATGTACAATGCCATGATATTGGTGGCCTAAGCCATAGAGCTCAACCCCAAACTCTTTACAGTTTTCGGTTAGCTTGTCCACTTGAAAGCGAGACAATTCCTCTTTAATGGGTAAATGTTGATTAGCGGTAGGAACATTGTGGTCCGCTGTTGCAACGGTTTTTTCGGGGCGAAAGACAGGCAGGCTTCTTTTTGTTAAGCCATCAAAAGCCTGTGGACTGGTAACCTCGTGGATAAACTGGCGGTCTATGTACAATACTTCGGACCCTCCATCAACCTGGGTCACTACATGGGCATCCCAGATCTTGTCAAATAATGTTTTTGCCATTTTTCAATGTGTTTAGACAGCGACACCCTTGAGCTTGCCAATGATGTCCGTCAAGTCGTCGTCACCAACCTCCTTTTGGCGGTCAGCAACCTGTAGAAATTGTTCGTAAACTTTATCCAGTTCCAGTTTGGTTAGGTTGTATCCGATATTTTTTGCGCGATAAGCGATAGCAGCCCTTCCGGACCGGGCTGTCAAAACAATCTTGGACTGATCTACTCCAACGTCCAACGGATTAATGATCTCGTAAGTTTCGCGCTTCTTAATCACACCATCCTGATGGATGCCGGAAGAGTGCGCAAAGGCATTGGTACCGACGATAGCCTTGTTGGGCTGAACGGGCATCCCCATTCGATCAGAAACCAATTGACTAATTGGATTCAGTAATTTGGTTTGAATATTATCGTGGAAGCCAAGGTGAGCGTGTTGTCGCATCACCATCACTACTTCTTCTAATGATGTGTTACCCGCTCTTTCACCGATACCATTGATCGTACACTCGATCTGGCGGGCTCCGTGGCGCACGCCAAAAATAGAATTGGCAGTAGCCAGACCCAGGTCATTGTGACAATGGGTGGAAAGAATCGTTTTGTCGATTCCTTTCACATTGGCTTTCAAAAAAGCGATCTTTTCTCCGTACTCGTCAGGCAAACAATAGCCCGTTGTGTCCGGAATATTCAATACCGTAGCACCCGCATCTACAACAGCTTGGATTACACGAGCTAGGTATTCGTTGTCTGTACGCCCAGCATCTTCAGCATAAAACTCTACATCTTCTACAAAAGACTTGGCATACTTGACGGCGGCCACTGCGCGTTCGATCACTTTCTCGCGAGTGGTTTTGAGTTTAAATTTTACATGGGAATCAGAGGTTCCGATTCCTGTATGGATTCTGGGGCGTCGAGCACCTTTTAAGGCTTCTGCCGCCACCTTAATATCTTTTTCAACAGCTCTGGACAAACCGCAGATGATAGGATTCTTGATGTTTCGACTTATTTGAGCGACAGCTTCAAAATCTCCAGGGCTGGAAATGGGAAAGCCTGCTTCAATTACGTCGACTCCTAATCGCTCTAATTCCGTAGCAATTTCGAGTTTTTGTTGGGTATTTAGTTTACAACCCGGAACTTGCTCACCGTCTCTTAAGGTGGTATCGAATATGAAAATCTTATTGTCCGACATTGGTTTTATTTTGAATTTTCCGGTAAAAGTGTAAGTTTGTCCGCTTCAAATATATCTTGGGAACCTCAACATTGTAAAACCAAATTAGTTTATTAATCCAAGACGGCAGCCCTAGCTATTCTATTTAATCTATTGATTGATAGAGGATTATAAAAAACATAATTACAATGCCCAAACAGAAAACGGATGATCTCATCCAGTTGATTAAGTCCCTCACCCGAGCTGAAAAAAGACACTTTCGCTTGTTTGTAAGAAGGAACCAATCTTCTGATGATATCCTATTTCTGCAATTGTTTGATTTTTTAGATCATCACAAGCAGTATGATGAACAACTGATCTTAAAAAAACTTCCTGGAATCAAGAAGCGTCAGTTGTCCAATTTAAAGGCACATTTGTACAAGCAACTGCTGACGAGTCTGCGGCTGCTCAACAAGAATCACAATCAAGATATTCAGATCCGAGAGATGGTCGATTATGCCAGGGTGCTATATAGTAAGGGACTCTATCGGCAGAGCTTGGAGATGTTGGATAAGGCCAAGAGCAAAGCTCGTAAAGGACGCTTTGATTCATTGGTGCTGACTATCATAGAATTTGAGAAGCTAATTGAAGGCCAGTATGTGACGAAAAGCATAGAAGGGCGCGCCGAGATTCTGACCAACGAGACCAAGCGTATCAATACCGTCATCACGGAAACGAACCAGTTTTCCAATCTAGCTTTGCAATTATATGGTCTTTACTTAAAAGTAGGTTATGTACGAAATGCCAAGGATTACTACTTCGTCCGGGAGTTTTTCTTTTCTAACCTCCCGCAAATTGATATTAAGTCGCTGGGCTTTTGGGGCAAAATCTACTATTTCCAGTGTTACTTGTGGTATTATCACATGACCCATGATTTTCCAATGGCTTATCGCTACGCCCAGAAATGGGTGGAGCTATTCGACGAAAGCCCGGATATGAAGCTCATTGACGCCGCCCTATATCTAAAAGGCTTGCACAATCTCTTAGGGGCTTTATTCAATACCCTGCAGTATAGTCGTTTTGTGAAGACCATCGGTAAATTGGTGCAATTCAAGGCGGAATTTGACCTTGCCCAAGATAATAACATAGAGGGCTTGTATTATCTCTTTGTGTACATCCATACTATTGAGCGACATTACCTGGAAGGTACTTTTTCGGAAGGAATTGCTCAAGCTCCAGAAATCACCAAGATCATTGAATCCGAGCGATATCACTGGGATAATCACCGAATCTTAATCTTTTACTATCGAATTGCTTGTTTATATTTTGGAAGTGGCGACAACGATACGGCGATTCATTATTTAAATTTGATTATTAATCAGAAGAATCCAGATTATCGAGAGGACATCCAATGTTTTGCGAGAATCCTCAATTTAATTGCTCACTTTGAGCTCGGCAACGCACAATTGGTTGAGTACCAGGTAAAGTCTGTCTACCGATTTCTATCAAAAATGGAGGATTTACATGGCGTGCAGCGAGAAATTTTCCGCTTTTTGCGTAAAACACCCAAAATGAGGGAGCCCGAGATGAAGTCAGAATTCCTTAGTTTAAGGGAAAAATTAATAAAACTGGAGGACCAACCATTTGAGCGAAGACCCTTTCTATATCTAGATATTATATCCTGGCTGGAGAGCAAAATTGAAGAAACAGCTATACAAACTATAATTCGTCGTAAATTTTTGAAACGTATTGAGGACAAATCAGTATAAACCCTTACTCAAGAAATGTACGCACTCCCGCAACTAAGCTTCAAGTCTCAATTTACTATGTCACAAAACTAGCGTCCATTATTCATATTTATTTGGAGGTTTAGATAATTTTGCTTCAGACATTAGGACAACGCGCTAATCAAAACATATCTCAAGAAAAATTGGGGTCTCCCCAACTGCTTTGTAAGGCTACCTGCACAATTGAAGAAGATTAAACATACGCGGAAACTTATTATCTTAGTATGACTATTGATATTAGGCTTTATCCGTATATTTTAGAAAAGGGATTATTATGCAGGTACTTCGAGAATTGGCACTTATCGTGAACAACAATCGACTAAAGAATGTCGAGCTGTTGGATGCTACATCAAAAGAAAAATCTAGGACTGAAGTCTTTTATCAAGGGCTTCTTGACAATAGATTTCTATCTGATGAGGATGCTGCCAAATTCTTTTATGGAGAAGACAAATCTCATCCTGCTTACCAAAAACTAAGACACAAACTCAAAAGGAAGTTAATTAACCATCTTTTCTTCCTAAACTCTAAAGAACCATCCCACTCAAACCGATACCAAGCATTTTATGAATGTTACCGGGATTGGGCAGCTGCCAAGATCCTTTTTGGCAAGAATGCCTCCGGAGCCGGTGTCAATTTAAGCTTTAACATATTAAAAAGGGCTAAAAAGTACGAGTTTACTGAACTAACGGTAGATGTGACCCGTACACTCCGCGTGCACTTTGGTACGCTCGAAGGGAATCTGAAAAAATTTGAACAGTACAATGACCTCTTTAAGGAATATTCTGAGATCATTGGCTGGGAGGATTTAGCAGAGGAACTTTATACCGAGCTAGTTATCCGCTACGCTAACATTAAGGCTACGGACGATTTGATCCAAAAAAAGGCCAAGGAGTACTACGAAAAACTACAGGAAGGTTTAAGTAAATATCAAACGTATAGATTGCACTTGTGTGCTACTTTAATCAAACTGACACAGTATTCAAGTGTCAATAATTATAGTGAAACAGCAAAGATCTGCCAGGAGAGTATTGAATTCTTTGAAAGAAAGAATTACCTGGCTAGCATGCCGCTACAGATCTTTTACTACCAGCTGCTTGTATGCCATATACAGCTCAAACAATACGAAGAGGGGCGCATTGCAGCTGAAAGTTGTCTGGAAGTGTTGACGGAAGGTTCATTTAACTGGTTTAAGTACCAAGAACTTTACTTAATGCTTCTGATGCATACGCATCAATATCAGAAAGCATACCAGTTGTTTCACAAGGTAAATGATCATAAGCGCTTTGGCTTTTTGCCAGAGAATGTAAAGGAAATGTGGAAGATATTTGAAGCTTATATCCATTACCTAGTTATTATTCAGAAAGTCAAGCTAAGTAAGAAAGATAAACATTTTACTAAGTTTCGTTTGGGGCGGTTTTTGAATGGAACACCCATATACTCAAAGGATAAAAGAGGGATGAATATCCCAATCCTGGTAGTACAGATCTTATTCATGATTCTCCAACGCAACTACAACTCGGCTATCGATCGCATCGAAGCCATTGAAAAGTATTGTTCTAGATATCTGACTAAGGATGATACCTTTAGAAGCAACTGTTTTATAAAAATGCTCCTGCAAATTCCTGCATGTAGTTTCCATAAAGCAGCTGTCGAGCGAAAGACCGCCAAGTTCCTAAACCGTTTGAAGGGAATGCCATTGGATGTGGCTAAACAGTCGCACGAAATTGAGATTATTCCCTACGAAGAATTGTGGGAATTAGTGATTGATTCATTAGAGAATAAATTTTACCGTAAGCAACCGCAGCGAGCGGGGTCAACAGCTGGTAAGGTGCATGCTTGATTTTACATTTGATGCCAAGTTGCTGTAGTGTTTTCTACTGCGACTTAGACTCGAATCCTGGAATGCCTCCTACGTTTTAAGTAAATATAACAATCCGATTCTTTTCTTCCCTCTACCGTATTTAACATTTATTTTACAAGGTCCATAAGCTTTAAAAGAAAATCACACATATTTTTTTTGTGATTTCGTTTTAAGGGGCAAAAGTAGCTTCTGTAAGTAATTGAAAAACAAGTATTTAAAAAATATAAATGTGTTTTAACGACTTGTTTTAGAGTTATTTAGATGAAGTTTTCTGTCCTAGTAAGTGGCACGGTTTGTGCGTATCTTGTAGTTGTAATTAATAACCCAGTTTATAAACACAAAAACACATTTTATTATGAAACAGATTTACGGATTCCACTCTGTAGTTCAGGAAGAAAGATTTGCAAACAAAGTGATCGTAGTAGACATCATCGCCCCAAGCGCTTAATCTACTTGTAATTCCACGAACAACGATCACTGCAGTCTAATCTGCCTGAATTCTATCCCAAGTATCCCACCGATTTGAGTCTAGTAAACCCAATTAACTATCCCCTAAAGGGACACGTATCCATTATTAACTAACTCAACTCAAACTCTACTTTATTATGAAGACGACCACCAAAGGAAGAAAAAGAACAAATGCGAACTTAAAGAACGTAATGTTGTCAAAATTGGAACAGAAAGAAGTAAAAGGAGGTGTGATTGTGGTAGATATCATTGCCCCCCTCTAGTGGGGGGCAATTTTTGCCTCTCTTAACCTACTTTTTAAGACTTAGTATTCCACTTTAAAAGGTTTAAATTTTCCCCTTCAGCCCGTACCTCCCCCCAGGTACGGGTATTTTTTTGCCCAGAAGTCAAATTACCAGCTCTTTTCAGTGAATAAGGATGGGGAGAGGACTACTAGAATCTCTTCCTGGTCTTCAAGATGGCTTCTAATGCTAGATAGAACCAAGCTAAGGCCACATAGAGCCGT
>JAHQWA010000364.1 GCA_019634045.1 Saprospiraceae bacterium | reverse complement strand
TTCAGTCTCGGCCTATCTTTCATCCAAGCTTCCCTACCTTTCAAGGTTTATTCCCGTAGTTCATTTTCCTAAAGCCCACACCCATTTAGTAATTCCCCTTAACTAGATGATGACGCTAGTATGTAATTAAATCGAAGACACTAATAAAACGTGAACAAAACTCATGAATGTACTAATCACTCAGTATGGAAAATGGATCATGCTAGTCGGAGCATTAATTCTTTTTCTCAAAGGTTGGCAAAAGTTTTACACACTCGATGAATCTTCCACACCCTATTTAATAGGCTCGATTGTCTGTGTATTGGGGGCCATTATCTGGATGAGTTTGGAGCCTGACCAAAAGACTTGATGGGCTGGAAAATGGTCTTTTATGATCTGATACCCTTTGACAACTTTGATGTACTGTAGGAAACCTGTTTGAATTATATTTATAGAAACAAATTAAGACAGGGGCTCGTAAATACAATAGAAGCGGTGTTGCCAAAAAATGGGCATACACTTCCGGTTTTCCTGTTGCATCTACCAAAAAACGAAAGATGCCCATTTTCAAGGAAAGCCATCTTATTTTAGATCAAATTTACGCGATGAAATTTTCTACAGCCTCACCTGAAAGCTTGAAGCGGGGCAGACGCCTGATGATTCTATTCTTCATTAGCGCCAGCCTCCTCTTATTTTTTTCCGAATTAGTGGAAAAGAGCATGTTTATTGATGGAGTTTGGTATGCAGTAATTTCTCGCAACCTAGCGGAGGGAGTCGGTAGCTTCTGGTTTCCAAGATTTTCAGAGACCATTTTTCCTAACTTTCACGAGCATCCACCCTTTATATTTGGCTTGCAGTCGGCCTTCTTTGGCGTGCTGGGAGATCACTGGTTTACGGAACGTCTCTTTAGTTTATGTCACTATCTAGCCACTGGTTTACTCATTGCGCGATTATGGCGGAAGGGTAGCAAATCCTGGCCATTGCTTCGGAGCTACTGGATATTGCCTTTGCTCCTGTGGCAGGTCAATTTAGTGACCTATTATTTCCAACCGGCTAACCTGTTGGATGCTAGCATTTCATTAATCGGACTGGCATCGATTTGGTGCATGTGGCAAGGATTGCATCATCGCGGGCGCTTGGGCTGGCTAGCCTTGGCGGGTTTTATGTTGGTAGCAGGTTTTTTAAGTAAAGGGGTAGTGGCTTTGTATCCCTTGGCTTTTATACCACTTTATGGTTGGATCTGTAGAGGATATAGCTTTCGACAAATATTCCTAAATACGGCTTGGGTGGGCACGAGTTTTGCCTTACTACTATGGCTATTGATCAGTATCAATCCGCTCGCTTACGAAAGCCTGTCTAGGTATGTAGACATTCAGTTATTGGCCAGCCTCAAAGGCGAAAGAAGGTTGTATTACTACCGGAGCAATCGCTTCTACATTGTCATTCAGCTTTTGTGGGTTTTGGTACCCATGATCTTGCTGCTTTTGGCGAGCTATGTGGCTAAACGTTGGATGAAACTGAAGATAAAAGCGGAAGAACAGGACAAACTTATCTACACCCATAGACTAGCCTATACCTATTTTGCGCTGGGACTTTCCGCTTCCTTGCCGATTATGATTTCTCCACGGCAAGCTATTCCCTATTTGTTGCCCTCCATCCCTTTCTTTAGTCTCGCTTTTGCTTGGTGGGCTGGACCTAGCCTCGTCCAGTTTTTGCTCAAGTGGCAGCAGGAGTGGAGGTGGAGTTTTAAGGTGACGAGAGGGGGAGCTTGGTTAGCGGTCATGCTAGGGCTCGCCTTTTGTGCGCTTAAGATTGGCGATATGAATGGACGTGATGCCGCAGTGATACAAGACTCTAACATCATTGGACAGGTAGTAGGAGAAAACCAGACGATTTCTTCCACTACTTACAACATGTATATTTCCGGCTATCTTATGCGCTATGATAAGATCAGCATTGATACAACTGATACCCAGCATGCCTTCTTGCTAAGCAAGAAGGATGAACCTATAAAACAAACCCAATATGTTAAAATCCCGTTACCTACGCTCGAATATGACCTCTATCAGAGGAAGTTAGAGGAGCATTCTTTTAGTCAACACACGAACAATTAAGGCCCGATGACAGGACAACAAAATACAATACTTAGTTTCGATGCAAGCAATGCTTGGATGGAACCGGACGACTTCCATCAATCCTTTGTTGATGAAGAGCAGGAAATACTATTTATCCACTTTAGCAAACTAGATAAAAAACTGGCTCGTGAGGTTTTAGCTTGGCGGAACCATCCTGAAATTAGAAGATGGATGTACAACAAGGATCTGATTAGCGAGGAGGACCATTTCGAATTTCTGCAGCAGCTGCCCAGACAGCGGCACCGGTTTTACTGGTTAGTAAAAGAGGGGGATAAAAATCTGGGCGTGATAGATCTTTCTAATTGCAAAGGAGGAGAGAGCGAATGGGGTTTTTATCTCAATCCTAAATACCTTGGAGGAGGGAAGGCCATTCGGCTTTTTCATCATGCGCTCTATTTCTTTTTCCAAAAGATCAGACTCAATAAAGTATATGGCTACGTGGCCTGTGAGAATACTAATTCACTGCTTTTGAATGAGTTATTTGATATGCAACGGACGGCTTTGATGCCAAAGCGGCACAAAGGCGTGATACACTGGTATGCAAAGTATGAATTGAATAGAGGAGAATATCTTTCCAGAAACCTCAGGCTTTCAGCAGCTAGAAGAAAACTTACAGGAAGCCAATCTGCCTTGCGTCGGAAACGACAAGAAATTCGTCTTCGCCAGTTGCTCATCCAAGCATTTGGTCGCCCAAGCCTCCCTTTTATAAAGGATACCGATGAACACAATGGAATCGTGGATTCCGTTCCTGTCACGAATTCGATACAATTAAGTCATTTCTGTAGCTTACTGCAGGAGAATTTTGAGGTGAGCTTAGAGATTCCTGATCTACTTTCCTACCAAAAATTATCTGATCTATTGAAAGATATAAGAAAATAACAGCAATCCGTTTGGCGAACAGCCGCATAAATGGGTTAGATGGTTCCGCTGTCAACGAATAGGTTTTGTCCAGTGATAGAGCCTGCGCCTTCGCTAAGCAAGAACCTAATGGTACTGACCACTGAATCGATAGTTGTAGCTTTCTTCAAGCTGGTTCGCTTATAGATTCGGTCTTTTTGCTCCTGAGACAAGCTAGCCGTCATATCGGTTTCCATAAAACCTGCTACGATACAATTAGATCTAATTCCTTTGCTTCCCCATTCGCGTGCTGTATTCTTCGAAAAAGCTTCCAGCGCTCCTTTCGTCGCGGCGTACATAGCTAAGCCTTTATAGCCTGTATGCGCACTGATGGAGGATAAGTGGATCAAATTACCAGCAGTACGATGGAGCAACATATTGCGAATGCAAAGTTTACTGAGCATCATGGGGGACAGCACATTAACCGCAAATAGCTGTTGCAACGGATCTAGCTGTAGGTTGGTAATGAGGTCATCATAAGCTAGTGCTGCATTGTTGATGAAAGCGTGGATAGGGGTGCCCTTTGGAATTAGTGCAGAGAGTTGCTGGGCGTGGATCAAGGCCGTTTCCGCCAAGTCTAAAGACTGCCAGTGAAGCAGTGCAGGGTAAGCTTGCTGCAATTTCTCAAGGGCAGGACTAAAACTTCTGCTAATACCAAATACTTGATGCCCTTCTTGCAATAGACTTCGACAAATAGCTAAGCCCAGACCGCTGGAAACACCAGTGAGGAGTATGTTTTGTTTCATCGTTTGATCTTTCCGGTATAGGTGATCGGGATTTCCTCTACGATCTTTATGATTCTTGGTACTTTAAAAGCCTGCAAGTTTTCCTTCAGTAAAGATTTGATGGTTGGAATGGATAAGTCGGGATCAAGCAATTTAATATCACAACAAATGATATGGCCTGTGAGGGCATTCTTTCGCCCGTATACCCGATATTGCTGGATCCCTGGAATCTGATCGAGGGCCTCTTCTATTTCTATCAATTTGACTCGGTACCCAGCTACATTGACAGTGTCCTTTTTGCGGCCAGCAAATTGAAATCTTCCTGTTTCATCGATAATCACAGTATCTCCGGTTTGGTACCACTCCTTTTCGGGATCCAAAATGCTGGGGTCGGCCAGTAGATCTCTGTGCAGAAGTAGTTCATTGTTAACGAATTTTACCTTCGACCGGATAGCTTCCGGTATCCTGAAGAAATCTCCCTCAGAAGCAAATAAAGTTCCGGTCTCAGTAGTGGCAAATAGGTTATATAACTTTGCATTGGGAAAGGCCTTGCGGAGGCGAGCGTGCAACTTCGGGCTGGAACGTTCTCCCCCGATGCTCACGCCCTGAATTCCTTCAAAAGGTTTTTCAATGGGAAAGAGCAAGCGATAGAATGTAGGTGTAGCAGAAATGTGGCTAATCCTAAATCGTTCCACAAGGTCTACAATCAATGGCTTATCAAGACCAAAAAAATTAACTAAGAGATTATGATTAAGAAGGGCTTGAAGGAAGACCTGTAGCCCTGCCATATGGGCGGGGTGATAGCAAAACGCCCACCGGCCAGCTGCGTATTTCGAACCGATTCGAATATTACGCAGCAGCCTTCCGATGGGGTAGTTTATTTGCTTGGGGACTGCGGTTGTTCCTGACGTGAAAAGAGACAAGGTGGCTTTGGAATATCGCAGGGATTCTTGAAGGGTATCCCAATTCTGCAAAGCCTGTGCCGTCTTCTCTTTGTTTATTAGAACATTGGTATTTTCCTTTTCTTGTAAAGTCGAAGGCAACTCAAAATCTTCATCCACAAGATAGACTTGAAGATCATTGACCATGGCCAAGATCAAATGTTGGTAGAAGGGGAGTAAGCGGCTAGCTCGCAAGACTAAATTACAGCCTTTTTGCTTCCGTAAACCAGCTAGTAATTCTTCGTACGAAACGCTATAACCTCCTGATAGATCAACTAAAAACAAGGACTTCATATAGAAAGCCTTTTGTAGATTTGATCTATCGTTTCTATGACCCCTTCTTCAAAAATGTCGATCTGGAATTCATCCTCTAACCTCACTGTTAACTCCGCTAATTCTAGCGAATCCAAGGCTAGGTCATTCCGTAAATGAGTATGCCCCTTGATTTCTTCTAAAACAGCCACAGGAGGGCTCTTTTCTTCACAGACCAACTGGATGATCTGAATGACTTTCTGTCGTGCTTCGACTAGCATGTGCGTAAACTTATTTCATATGTTATATTTTTTAATACATCATAAACTATGCCAAAGTTTCAGTTTATCCAGACTTTTATTTGAGAGAAATTGGCTTTCTGCCAAAAAACGAACTAGATGAACCAAAAACCGAAGAAATCCCGCCATTTCAAGAAATAAATGATTTTGCCTCTATATAATCTACATCTTTGACCCAAGAAAAACGCTAAGCTTACCCAAACCCACTACCACGCAACAATATCTACCTTCCTTAGAAGTCCATCCACAGAATCGGATGGCAGTTTCTTTTTTTTGACTAAACGCCTTAAAAGATTAAGTTATGAAATTTAGATTTTCATTGGCAGTGCTATTGCTGTTG
>JAHQWA010000027.1 GCA_019634045.1 Saprospiraceae bacterium | reverse complement strand
GAGTGTTGACCTCTTACCACTCCCAACACTCACCGCCTGAGTACTCACCCAGTGAGTGTTTAAGGATTAACTTTAAATGAAAGGGTTTAATGATTTGATTATTAATTATTTAGCGGCCATTTACCCCTCTCCCGCCCTCAACCTAGAACCGAGCGCTGAACACTTACCACTCCCAACACCCACCGCCTGAGTGCTCAAGCGCCCAATTCATTCACTCAAGTAGCGAGTCCATTCACTCATCCGTTATTTCTCTTTTTCGCTTTTCCCCCCAACTTGCTGGCGTATTCATTAATCAACCATTTGAAAACTCAAGAATCATGAAAATCAAAATGATTAAATCCATCAGCCTGATGGTCGTAGCTTTATTCACTTTTACTTGGGCATCCGCACAAAAAACTAGTGTAGAAGTCACCTTCGTAGATCACCTAACTGCCGGGCTAATCGAACAAGATGTGTTTGTAAAGAAAGGGAGTAAGAAAGTGTATCGCGTTAGTCCCGAAGAAAGAGAAAAGTATCTCGACGCCGAAATCTTTTCTACTAAGAAAGAGCAGGACCATGACCCCTTTGATATTACGAATGGAGGGCCATTCAAAAAAGGAGAAAGTTTTGGAATGACTTTGGGGGAATGGTTGAAAGCCAGCGGCTCTGCCACTTGCACTTGTGACAATGGCTGGGGGGAAATTAGTGCTGAATTTAAAAACCTGATGCCTAACGCCGTTTACACCATGTGGCACTCCTTTATGGCCAAACCTCCTACCGTTCCTTTCATCGGTACCCTGGATACGCCCCTGGGTAATCGTGATGGCTCACAATCCATTTTTAAGACAGATGAAAAAGGCAACGCTTCCCTTAATGTGAAGTTTGAAAATTGCCTGCAACTGACAGATGAACAGTTGATGAGCTTGTTGGCTATTGGATACCATAGCGATGGACAGACTTATGGCGTTCTGCCTGGGCCATTCGGACAAGTGACCCACATTCAGCTATTTGCAGTGCTTCCCGAAGAGGATACTGTTGAAGAAATAACGGCAGGTAAACGCTAAGATCTGTTTGTAGTCCGAATGGCTACCTCTTAGAAATACACCAAGGAATAAGTAACACACTCGTTTGTTTTATATCTGGGAAGTTTGACGTAGGTTCTTTACGAAGCCTTTCAAGCTTCCCATTTTTTTCCTTCCCCACAAACCCATTGAACCATGAAAAAGACCATATCCTTATTCTTGTTGGTAGGGCTCGCTATTGTATTGCTAGCCTTTACCGGACGAGAACTCGACAATGCGCTTCAGAGTATTATCCGACAAAACGGTCTCAACCAACATGCCCCTGTAGCTGACTACTCAGATGCCAAGGTGGAATTGGGGCGAATGCTGTTTTTTGATAAAATTCTAAGCGGCAATAAAGATATATCCTGTGCAACTTGTCACCATCCGGCCTTAGGATCTGCCGATGCCTTACCCTTGGCCATTGGGGTAGGAGGAGAGGGACTAGGTGCAGCGCGTCAGATGGGGAAAGGAAGGGAAAGAATACCGCGGAACTCTCCAGACATCTTTAATAGAGGGGCTAAGGAGTGGCATACGATGTTTTGGGACAATCGGGTTTCAGGAGATATTATGGCTGGGTATGAAAGCCCCGCTGATGAGAAGTTGATAGCGGGTCTAGAAAACATCTTGGCGGTGCAAGCGATGTTTCCTGTTACTTCGAGGGATGAAATGCGTGGGGAGATTGGGGATCGGACGGTGAACGGAGAGATTAATGAATTGGCATTGATTAGTAATGCTATGCCACAGGTGGTTTGGCATCGATTGATGTTGCGGCTGAAGAAGATTCCCGCGTACGTGGAGCTGTTTGAGGCGGCCTATCCCGATGAAGCCGTGCAAGATCTAGGCTTTCAACATGCCGCCAATGCCATTGCTGCCTTTGAGACGGAGGCCTTTACTTTCCATGACAGCCCTTGGGACTTGTATATGGATGGTATGACCAATGCCATAGATGAGTCGGCAAAGCGTGGAGCGGTCTTGTTTTACGGGAAAGCGAATTGCTCTACTTGTCATAGTGGAAACCTGATGTCGGATCAACAGGCCCACAATATTGGAGTACCACAACTGGGGCCGGGTAAAGGTACGGCAGAACCATTGGATGTTGGTCGCTATTTGGAAACCGGGGATCAGGCAGATGCTTTTGCTTTTAGAACACCATCCCTGAAAAATACAGCAATTACTGGTCCATGGATGCACAATGGGGCCTATAACTCCCTGGAAGAAGCCGTGCGTCATCACCTGGACCCCAAGCTCTATTTACAGCAATATGATGCGTCTAAACTTCCCAAGGAATTGCAAGCAAGCTTCCAAGATGATGAGGAGGTAGCGCAGCGTATGTTAGGACAAATTGACCCGGCTTTGCAAGTCGAAAAGCCGCTAGAAGACAAGGATATAGGCGATATCTTAAGTTTCCTCTATGCCCTAACTGATCAAAGTGCATTGGAATTGGAGCACTTGGTACCTGCTACCGTTCCCAGTGGATTGCCCGTGAAAGATTAAGCAAGTGCATTGCATGCGCGGAGATTCGTTCCTAAAAATATAAGTCGAAGTCTTGCGGACTAACTTGGAGTCCAAGAGGATTTAAGAAGCCGTAGTGCTAGCCTTCTTAGCCGTGAACTTACCAATGTAATAACTGATCAGACAAAGCATAAACATGGCGTGTTCCAAGAATTGACTGAAATCAAAAGCTATTATCACTATGAATAGAAGAGCGAGCGCTAGGATAAAGATGATGTCATATTTACGTTCCATACAGCAATATGGAGCTTTTTGCTAAAAGTTGCTTGACTAAAAAAGATCTCCTTCCATTAGGAAATTAGTGTAGGCTTGTACAAGATATTTTTACTCTTATTTTCACCTTATAAATTAGTGAGCCCCGGAAAACTTACGTTCTCCGGGGCACTTTGCATCAGTTTACATGCCCAATAAGGCAACTAAGTAATAGTCTGGGCGTGTTGCTTGAACTACAGCGCTGGCTTGTAGATTCGACTGATGAGATTGTTGATAACATAGGCTTTTGCCTTGGAATAGAAGGTGTCCATTTCCTTCAAGTACCGATGGTAAAAGAAGTTGAGTACCAATCCGATAAGCAAAGCCACTAAAGTGGTATCAAAAGCAACATTTAGATTCCTGGTGATTTGAGGCATACCTTCCACGGTTTTGGCCAAGTGCGCCATGCCTATAGAAGTTGAAAGGCCGATCAGGGTCCCTACGAAACCGAGTGATATGATGGCTCCTTGTAGGTAACGAACGATCTCCAAGCCCCCTTCCATCTCTTCCTTCGTCGTATCCACCTGCGCATTGAAAACTTGCAGGGTTTCTCCAATGGATTCATCATTGCGATACTGGGTACAAGCTTTTTTGATGAAATCATTGACCAAATACTGCTGCCCATTCTTCTCCATTTGGATAGTCGTGAGCTTGATCTTCGCCACCTCATCTGGAGATAGTACCAATTGGTCTTGGGTAGGAAGCAAGCCAAAGTTAAACCCCTGATATTCCTTTTGGATATGCTTGCGCTTTTCCATCAACTCTAGAATGCTGTATGCAAATAAGGCGTACATGATGGCCTGAATGTAACCACTCGAGGTGCCTCCGAGGATCTCAACGAGCCGCTTGAATCCTGAACCTTCTGGGCTCATGTATCCCAATAGAAGAAGGAATAACCAAACACAAATTGCACCCAATACACTGAAAATTACTTTTATACTTTTAGCCTGAAACATGATATTTATTTTTTATGCTCTGATCACAGCAGTTTTCAGAGAAGGATTATTTTTTGAATTGATAATTACCATCTGCTTGTAAGATCACCGTACCGATGTAGGTTCTTTCTTTAGAGACTTTCAGGGTCTTGCTAAAGGACTCACCGCGTTGTAAACCGGATTTACCCTTTGTGAAAATCAGACCGCTAATCGTCACAGATGTTTTTTTCTGTTTACTCTCTTTTAGTTGCGCATATAATTTGTACTCGCCTGGAATAATCTTGTCATATTGACGAATGGCTTCTTGCGTGGTACGAAGGTCATTGCCAAATAGTCGATTCCGAGCTTTTCCACTATCCCATTGACCGATGTTCCGGTCTTTCTTTCTACCACCATACACACAGCTACTTCCGCGACATACAAAAAGGTCAATATTGTCTGTTATATCTGCCCAAGAAACCTCAAAGGAGACTTTACAAGGAACAGATGGAGCATCACCTTTGAAAATAGGTGCGCTGGGTAGCGACTTCGGTTTTGGTTCCTTGGTTGGGGTTTCCACTGGGGGCGAAGTCGGAGCAGTCGGCTTCTTTTCTTCTGCCTTAGGTTTTTCTTTTGATGTTTTTACCTCCTCCTTCTTTACCGGTGGTTGGTTGATCGGTTTTTCGATCTTTTCCGGTTTATTTTCTTTCTTTGATTCATTGAATGCAAAGATCTTCTTAGGTGTTTTTGATGCCTTAGGCAGATCCTTGTATTCCAGTAGTACCATGAGTAGGGTGTCTCCTGAACTCTTTTGCAATAAGCTATCAGGAAGTTCTCCATGTATCTTCATTTGGGTACTATCGAAGTACACCAATGCTTGTTGAACCTTGGCGGCGGATTCACCTCCCTTTGGAGTGATAATGAAAAGGAAGATGATGGCACCCAAGGCACTGGTCAATAGATCCAGAAAGGACAGATTGAACAGTGAGTTTGATCTTCTGGCCATTTTTTAGAATTGTTTCTCTGAGCATCTTTTAAGCTGTCACAATCTTTTAGTTGAAAGTGCTACTTCCATCTAACAGATCGTACACATAATGTTGTCAGAGAAGGTCAAAATTTTGGGAGGTGAGCAATCGGCCCGGTTTTGATGACCGATTGCTCACCCAACTAGCTAGCCCGTAAGTTATTTTGGACTGATAATTTAGGATAGTCGGCACTGGACTCAGCGGAGGACGGAATGGGCAATGGAAAATGACAATGCACACATTTCTTTCCTTCTCCGGGATCCTCTGAACCGCAATTCTTACACTGTATATTGGCAGGTGTTGGAGCAGCTTTTACCTGTTCTCCTCCTTGGTAGGTGAATTGCCCAACCATATTACAATGTCCACATTGGCTGACGTGATCCTCATTCGAGCTGCCGCAATTATTACAAGTCTTCATATTCTAGTATTTGTCGCCAAAGGAGAAATGATATTCGTATCCCACTTGGAACACGGTGGAGCGGTTAACCGCATTTCCTTTGAAGTCTGTAAAGAAGTCGTTGGCATTTTTGTAGCGCGGATTGAAGTTGTCTTCCGTTCCAAAATCCCAAATGATATTGAAAGTGAATTTACTCTTGTCGTTGATATTGTAAACGATACCTGGTGATAGCATGAAGCTAACTTGAGTACCTTTGTAATCTTCATTTACGCCCGATCCATAGGCTACTTTGAAGTTTTCCTTTTCCACTTGATCGGAACCAAAGTATTCTGTAGTCTCATCAATATTGCCTGAAAGACCAAAGTTGATGGATGGTCCCATGGTAAAAGAAAGCCCTATCTTATCATTGAAGTATTTGCGATATCCTACTAGGATTGGAATAGATACGTAGTGTAGTTTTTCCTTTGCGGAGAAAAAGCCAGTACCCTGCTCATCTGTAAAGTTGTCGGTTTGATATTCACTCCCTTTTTGGATGTATTGCAATCCGGTTGAGATCGTGAAATTCTGTATTTCAAATCCTAAACTCACCCCGCCATTCAATCCGAAAATCGAATTGGTAGTAGGGTAAAGTTCACTCAAGTCTTCGGTGTATTTGAATTTTGATAGGTTAGCACCTCCATTGGCTCCTACATAAAATGAATTGCTTTGAGCCATTAATACACTGGTACATAAAGTCAAAAGGACTACGAGATTTAATGCAGATGTTTTCATGCTTAATATTATTAAGTGATAAAAAAGTGAGTTTAGTTTGTCTGAACCACTCTGCTTATGCATGCCCAATATTCTCCCCACTCTACTGCAGCTAAGCTGAAATAAAGGCAAAGGGCATCTAGCATGATGCTCATGCAATAGAAGCATCATGTTAGAAGTGGACCAATTCTGGTCCTATTGGATAGGCATATGGGCTGGGGTAACTCGGATTAACTAATAAACTGTGTTTCTGCTAGTGTAAGGAGTTGTCCAAAGAAGACCTCCGATGTAAACTACGGTCGAAAAGGTTGGGATGACAAACACTTTTCAAGTGCAGTTCATACCGATGAAATGTGTCTGGGAATATTTCCAAGGCAATTTCCATCGTGTATACCTAATATTAATCCTGTTGGAAGAGTGCTTACCGTTTTGGGTAAAAATCAACTTCTCTATCAAAAAATTGTCGGAGAAGTAAAAGAAGGATTAGTCGCTGATAAAAAGGTTGTTGTGATTTTGAGGTTATACAAGGTCATCGACCCTTTTGTGTTTATCTACTATATCAACGACTACATTGCCTTCGTTTTGCATTACAAATAAACAGGATATAAATGTTAAGGAATGTTATCACAAACTTGTGTTTTTGTTAATCGGTAAGATTTAACGACTCCTTAAAAGACCCTAAGACAATGTTAAGACGTGCGGTTGTTCGAAAGGGTTTGCTTGTAAGAAGTTGATTATGAGTGATTTGAAATTGTTTTTGAGGGGTGAGAAACTGAAGTGATTGCCAATTTTATCTATTGAGCTGGAAAATGGCTATCGCTTAAATTGCTTCACCAGCGTCCGCAATTCTTGGAAATATTGGGTCAACCAGGCATAATTGAGGTTCTGTTCGGTGAGTTGGAGGTAAAAATTCTCAAGCGCCAGCGCAAATACATCCCTTGCCAGCTGCGGTTTTTCTTCCAATCCTATGTCTCTAGCCCATACTTTGTAGAAACTATCTTGGACTACGGCATCTGATTGCTCTAAGAAATAACTGAAATTGGCCTTATCCCTATGAATGCGCAATTGTCGATTGAATAATAGATCTTCCTTTACCTCCAGTAGAAGATTCACCAGGTCCGGAACCAGATTTTGACAAAAAGTCTCTTTGTGGGCGATTACTTTAGATCGTTCCAAGTGATATTCCAGCAGCACCTCGGTAAATACATCAAGATCTGCAAAAAGATGATAAAAGGAAGATTTACTTTTTTGTACTTCCCGGGCCATCACCTGAACCTGCAAACCGGTCGGGCCTTTCTCCGCGAAAAGGCTATACCCCACAAGTATCCAAGGACGCTCGATGTCCTTGAAAGTGGATAGGCCATGGTTATTTGCATTTTTGATCGACAAGGGCTGTTACTTTTTAGTGAGAAATGTCAAAACTTTCTCAAAGAATTCGCTTCTCATTTTATCTTCATCAATGTCTTTAATATAGTGAATCGGGCGGCTATAGTTCTCCTTTGAGGTCATAATCTCTACTTCTTCGATCCAATCCGGATGGATTACGGCATCAATAATGGCCAAGTCCCAGATCGTACGCTCGATTCGGCCGCCATCCAAATGATTATACCATCGATCCAGTAAAAAATCCAAAAGACCGTGCTGCCCACCTAGTTTTGCTTTGGTTTCCTGGTATTCAAAGGTCATTTGTGCAGCAATATTTACAGGAATAACATGAAACTCTACCTTGGATGCTAGTACCTCTTCTAGGGCTTGCGGATCCATCATGCAATTGAAATCCCGTTTTCGCAGGATATCTTCCTCAAAGTCATAAGTGCTACCTAACCAATACAACTTAATCTTGGGAGTGATCGTGGGGTCCATCAGGATGGCTGTGGCTACGTTGGTCAAAGCCCCTAAGGCAATAACCGTCAATTTTTCTCCGCTTGGGAGATCATTTGCGGCTTCAATCAAATGTTGAGAAGCGAGTGAAGGCTGTGCCCGGTTCCCCCAATCAAATAGCCGATTGGTACCTCCGCGGAGACTTTTTACCTCGCCCGCCATCCCTAAGTATCCTAATAGGACTTGGTTAAGCCGATAGCTTTCCTCCATGGTTTGTGCTACTGCCCAATGGGCGGGTTGCCACTGAGTAGCATTCAAGGCAATGACATCCCAGCTTGGCTCTATCAATGCCCGTACGATGGCATATAGGTCGTCGACTTCATTGCCTGTATCAGCATCGATGATTACTTTTAGTTTATCTTGCCCCGGTAGGCTATAGAGACAAAATAGAAGGGAAAAGGAAAGTACAAGTCGGCGCATAGTTTGCTATGATTTGGTTAATCGTTGCTGATCATTTGAAATAAAGGAAAATCCACTAAAAAACCTATCCCTAATCCCTATTTCATGCCTTTTTGTAGGGCAGCTGCGGTTTACGCCTTGCCTGATGGGTTTCCTATCTCCAATCAATCGCAAACATGTTGATGGAAAATGTGTTAGTTCATCAAGAAATTTGTCAGAGACCGAAAATGAAAAGAAATGAAACGAATGAAGTTCTATATTCTACTTAGTACCATTGCTTTTATCCTACCAAGTATGGTGGTAGCACAAACGCTACAGCTAAAGCCGCCGGTGCGGTTCTTGGCTTTAGGGGATTCTTACACCATTGGTCATAGTGTTCCGGACAATGAGCGTTGGCCGATCCAACTTCGAGATTCCTTAGAAAGCCGTGGAATTGATGTGCGGGAAACCAAGGTTATTGCAAAAACAGGCTGGCGTACTGATGTTCTCTTAGATGCCATTTCCAATCAGAAGCTCGATCGAGAAAACTACAATTTGGTTTCCTTGCTTATCGGCGTAAATGATCAATACCAGCAGCGTCCAATCGCACATTATGAACCGCTATTTCGCGAACTGTTAGACTCTTGTCTGCGATATGCCGCCTTCGATACTAGCAGTGTCTTTGTCGTATCGATTCCAGATTATGCCTATACCCCTTTTGGCCAAAGACGTATTGATCCCAACCAAATTAGCTTGCAATTGGATGAGTACAATGCAATCAATAAGCGGGTATCCGAGGAGTATGGAGTACAGTACTTTGATATTACACCTATTTCACGCCTAGGTCTAGAAAATACAGAGCTAGTAGCCCCTGATGAGCTTCATCCATCCGGCTACCAGTATACCCTTTGGGTTCGGAACATTTTGGATTATTTGGACACCAATGAACTGACGAGCACCATCAATGCCAAGATAGCTAAGGAATTAAAGATCTATCCTATTCCTGCGCGCCAAATGATTAGGGTAGAAGGATTGGAAGGGGAGGATTATGATCAGATTAGGGTGCTAAATGTTAAGGGGCAACTACAGGATGTTGCAAATCCATCTAAAAAGGAACAACTGGAAGTTAATGTTAGTGGATGGAGCGCCGGCACCTATTTTTTACAAGCTTTTAAGAATAACTTGCTCGTAGCCAAAGGGCGTTTTGTAGTACAATAAGTGTATATTCCCGGATACTTATTACACCCTTCTATGCGTGTACCTGGAAAAACAATATTAGAGACAGAACGCCTTATTTTGCGAGAGTTCAATTTAGAGGATACAGCGTTTATTCTGGAGCTGTTGAACTCTCCTGGCTGGTTAGACTACATCGGAGATCGTGGTGTGAAAACGGTTGAAGAGGCGCGAGTCTACCTGGCCGAGGGACCCATGGCTAGTTTCAAAAAACATGGATTTGGCTTAGCAATGGTAGCTTTGCGGGAGAATGGAGAGGGGATTGGCATGTGTGGTTTGATCAAGCGGGATAGTTTGCCCGATGTGGATATTGGGTATGCTTTATTACCCGCCTTTATGGGGAAAGGATATGCTTTTGAAATAGCCTCAGCTACAGTTAATTATGCCAGAGATCAGCATGGCCTTCGTCGATTAGTAGCCATCACTGATCCGAAAAACGTGGCTTCCATCAAATTATTGGAAAAATTAGAAATGCAATTAGAGCAAGAGGTTCAATTGCGTCCAGATGATATCATGCTTTACCTCTATGGAAGAAATCTCTAGATTGGTGAAGTCGTGATAAGGGCTACCTTTTTACAAAACCACTTGTACATTGAACAGGATTGAAAAACTCTCACATTACGCGCTAGTGGTGCTAGCCGTTTCCGCTTTGGTTGTATCGACTTGGCAGGTAATATCACGATTCAACACAATAAACTTACCGTAAAACCGTACCTGGATTATACCATCATGTAAGCATGATTCCATGCTAACTGTGCAGTTTTCGAACCAAGGTTTTGGCCCTGCTATCCTAAAGCGTGTAGATTTCTCTTATCAAGAAAAGCGTTTCGAAAATATATGGGGTGTGTTAGAAGAAATGGGTGAAGTGCAGAATTGGCGAGGTAGTTTCAATTACGGACCCAATACAGTTATTTCTCCGGGTGTAGACAAGTTAGTGATAAGTCTGCACGGTGGACAGCATTCCCGAGGCATTAAGACAGTAATCCAATACACGTCCATTTATGAGGAGGCAAAGCCTTATCGAATGGAGATTAACTACTAGTTTTCCAGCAACACCATTATTGAATCGCCATTCGATAACCTAGTACTCCTTTCCACACCATGAATCTAATGTTGAGGTTTTTCTGATTCAAGCTTTCGAAATAGCCTTCCGGTTCCCACCAGGTGTGATTAGCATGGACGCCAAGAAAGAAAGCCCCTCCGTTTCCGGTGGCAAATTCTGCTCGTATCCCCCCTTCCAAGAAAGGGTTCGAACCGTAGTTGAATACTTGTTCTTCAAAACTGAAATCCGGCGTATATCTGCCAGGTAGATAGGTCGTCATGCCAGCAATAACTAGGGGTTGAACCTCCATGTTTCCTAAGTGAAAACGGTACCCTGCCATTAATCCCCACTGCAGTCGATTTTTAGCGTGAATATCCTTGTTGCGATCGATATCAACATTGTCGATCAAAATCTCTCGTCCAGAATTAGGATCAATACGTAGTTCAGGATTATCTACTCGAACATTCAGGTAAGAAGTATAAAAGAATGTATTCTGGTAGGTCGCATTTATCCCAAGGATGAACTTGGAGAAGTTGTAGGTGAGGTTTAGGCCAACATTTTTCTCCGTTACATTAACATTGTACCAGGTTGGAAATCCCGTATCTAAATTGTCGTAGTCATACTCTAAGCTGCCTGACCCAAAGCCTGCATGTATCCCTATGGCCAATTGGTTATTGATTTTGCGTTTTTTAAGCCTGGTATCACCGTAACCTAGCAACTTAGCTCTATCACGTGGCACCTGTAAGAACAGCTCTCTAGCCAATGCTTCATCCCCATTGGGCATGACTTTGATCTTTTGCTTTCGTTGGCCGGGCTTCAAGATAATAGCCGGACCATCATTGTAATAATTACGATCCATATTGGGATCTACAAAGAATGTCACTTCTTTATTGAAGTAGTTGGCTGCAACCCAGATGACAATAGAATTCATTCCGTCTTTGCCATTGTCCAATAGTCCTAGCAAGACCATAGAGCCTTTATTTTCGCTGAGGTCTGGCGCTTGGATTTCCAGAAAATCTGGCGCATCAAGATTTGGATGAATCTTTTTAAAAGTTCGGAGATCAATCTTATTGGAAGTGTAACGATAAGTGTAGAAATCTACTGTACTCTCCATGGTCTGTTTACCAATCTTGTCTTCGTACAGCTGTGGAATGGTAATTTGTTGCGCAGAAAGGTAGGCCGCCGAGAAAAGGCTAGCTATTAACAGAAGGGTTTTTTTCAGATGCATGATCTTTGTGTGTTTGCCACAAAAAAAACAATAAAATAACGGCCAATAAAATCTTTTACCGACTTTGCTTGTCAGGAATCTGATAAAAATTCATGTGAGCTGCAAATCTTGACTCGGAACTATTTAAAACTTAGGGTCGTTATGGCAAACATGAAACGGACAATTGTAATCGGGGATATACATGGCTGTTTTGAGGCGTTTCAAGAATTGCTACAATTGGTGGACTTGAAGCCTGAGGATGAAGTGGTCTCAGTGGGTGATATTGTGGATCGTGGGCCGGGCTCTCAGGCGCTTTATGCGTTTTTCCGAGACAGGCCGAATGCCAAGGTTTTGATGGGGAACCATGAACGCAAGCACGCTCGAGGCGTGTTGAGCTACTCTCAAGAGATTGTAAAAGTACAAATGGGCGATGCTTACGACGAATTTGTGGAGTGGTGCAAAGCTTTACCGTATTATCATGAAACCCCAGAAGCTATCATTGTACACGCCTTTTTTGAAAATGGGAAGGCGCTTGCGGAGCAAAAGGAAGAAGTCCTAAGCGGAACCACTTCTGGCACTAAATATTTGACCAAGCTATACGGCGAGGACAGCTATTGGCAGGATCATTACCGTGGGAAAAAGGCCATCATCTACGGCCATCACGTCGTGGGGGACCAACCTGAAATCAAGAATAATACCTATGGAATTGATACTGGGGCCTGTCATGCAGGGTATTTGACGGCCATCGAATTGCCGTCCTTTCTAATACACCAGGTAAAAGTAAAAGTGGATCATTGGGCCTCAGAAATGAAAAAATGGCAACTACCTGTATTGAAAGCCAAAGATTGGTCGGTGCGCAAATTTGTTCGAATCGAGGAGGAGGTTATGAAAATGCGATACCAAAAGGATCTCGCAGTGCAACAACAATTGGATAAAATCCTGGATTGGGTGGCAGCGCTACAAGCCTTGCAAGGAGAAATCCATGATATAATTCTCCAGAAAACGCACACCCTGCTTGCTGAGCATGGGAAAGAGGGATTCAAAGCTATTGCCAATCAATATCCTTATAAGGCCTTCCTATTTACCGCCAGAGCTAATCAATTAAGCATTGATGGACTAGCCAAGGTTCTTAATACGCCGGAAAAAACACTGCAATTGGCGGCGCAGTTAGAAATCACTACTTCCCTCACTCGATCTCCTCAATCCTAACTTATGCTATGCAAATTTCGTCTATTCCAGCCCGGTGATGAGCCAGAACTCCAACGGATGGTAGCCCAGTTCTATTTAGAAGATGCCGCAGGAGGTCCTATGAATCGGGAGAAGGTGAGGTTGACTATAAATGCATTGGGAAAGCATAGTACGGCAGGAGCTATCCTTATGGCAGAAGGGGAAACTGGCATTCTAGGTTACGCCATCATTATCCATTATTGGAGCAATGAATTCGGCGGTTGGCTCGCCTTCCTGGATGAATTGTTCATTGACCAGCCCTATCGCGGTATAGGTTTAGGTACTCGCTTCATAGAATTCATTATGCAAGAATATGGCAAGGAGATAATCGGTATCGGATTGGAAGTGGCACCCAACAATACACAAGCCCTCCAACTCTATCAGCGCTTAGGTTTTGAGTCGGATGGCTACCATCACCTCCTGTACCTCAAGAAGTGATGGTAGCGAAAAGCTAACGCTTCGTCCAGCGAATGACCTCCCCAATCTGCGTATCCAAAGCTTTTAGGGCATTGCTATAACGGGTTTCCCATTCCGGTAGCCGCTCCGTAGACTCCAAGGAAGCTTCATAGAGGAAACCTGGCAACATCCAGGAGGCGTAGCCGCTGTACGGATCTGAAGAAGCATACAAGGATTGATACCATTTCCCATAAGCCATGCCTTTGGAGTCAATAAAACAACGCTCCAATTGGATGATGGCCGCATTCAACGGTTGCCAATTGACTTTTTGTCGGGCGGCGCGATCAAGCTTGCGAACTAGATGCTCTTCGTAACGCACTGCTCGAGCCTTGATATCTCTAGCTTGCGCCTTGAGCGTTTCCAGCGAATAGCCTTTATGATAAGACTGAATTGTTTCTTCAGCAGTGGTCAAGTGTTTTTCCAAATCGATTCCGTACTGTGCAATGTCCAAATGCAATACATTGGCATTAGCCAGGCGTAAGGTCATGACTCCAAAAATCTTTGCGGTAGTGGATCCACTTAGGAAATCAGGATCGCTAAAGGTCTTGTACCAATAGAAGTTATCATATCCGGAGTGATAAAGGCTCTTGCCGCGCATACCGGCGCTAAGGCTTGGGATGCCCAGGTGAGCATAGAACGGCAGGTGGTCGGAGCCGCCACCTAGATTGCCAATATTAGGACCTTTTTCCGGTGTCTTGGTTCGAGCCAACCAATGCTCGTAGATACTGCGGTTTTCTTTGGGATGTTGCACCGCCTTGGTCGCTTCGATCATCAGTGGTTTTAGGGAAGGGCTGGCGGCGCCGCCGAAGGTAAGGCCGGTGCAGGCTCCGTCGGCATTGAAATAGGCGATGGCCTTTTCGCTGAGATCTTCCTTGAATTCTTCCACCCACTCGGTTGATCCCAGAATACCGAATTCCTCGGCATCCCAATGCGCAATTTTGATCGTACGCTTAGGGCGGTAGCCTGCCTTGACCAATTCGCCTAATGCATCTGCCAAACTGAGCAACATAGCCGTTCCGCTATTGGGGTCAGTAGCGCCAAATGACCAAGCATCAAAGTGACATCCCAGGATGATCCATTCATCCGGGTATTGGCTACCTTCCAGAGTCCCCACGACATTGTGTACGCGGGTCATTGCTTTGGGCTGATCGACCTTAACACGCAGGGTCAATGCTTCTCCACCCTCCAGGCGATAGGTATAGGGCAATCCTCCTTGCCAACCAGCAGGTACGGGTTTCCCTTTCATACGGCTAAAGATCTCCTTGGCCGATCCGTAAGGAATTGGCGTGACGGGAATCGTATGAAAAGCTACGTCCTTTGGATCAAGTCGATCGACTTTCTTATCACCATCTAGGGGTAAGGCTGGTTCGAATGGCGTTAAAGGGTCCCCGGTATAGTCCAGCGTCAAAACGGAGCCCCTTTGGATAGTACTTTCGTTGTAATAAGGACCTTCAGGGTAAACTAGGCCCTTCATATACCCATTGTCGGACGGATCTGTGTAGATGACCAATCCCGCAGCGCCTGCTGCTTCAGCAAACTTGGCTTTGTAGCCCCTAAAGTTGCCACCGTATCTAGCAATGACGATCTTCCCCTTTACGGAGATGCCCATTTCGGCAAGCTGCTCGAAATCTTCTTTCCGCCCATAATTGGCATAGACCACTTCTCCCGTCGCATCCCCAGAACCCGAAAAGGCATTCCAGCCTGGATCGATATCGGGGTGATTGGAAAAGGGATCTTCTGGCAATACATACTCTTTATTATTGAGTGGAAGGCGTACCGGGGTGACCAATTCGATTTTGATATCCCCAGGCCCTTTGGGTAGATAGATGTCATAGGGGTGCTTTTCCACCGTCATTCCCGCTTTAACCATGGCGTTTGCCATGTAGTCAGCTACTCTATCATTGGCAGCTGTTCCTGCCACGTGCGGTTCTTGGGTTAAGGCCTTAAGGTGGGCTTCGAATCCTTTCGGGGTAGGAAGATTTTGCAGGCGTTTTTCGACTTCTAATTGTTTGCCTAGATCGCGGCTGGAGAAACCGCTAATTTGTTGGGCTTGGACAAAAGAAAAGGAAAGGAATAGCGTGAAAGCTACTAGCAGATTACGGTTGGATCGCATAGTTGATGGTTTAATGAATAGGTATTCTCTCAAGCTAAAATTAGGAAAACTGCTTTCTTTTCCCAGTCTTCATAGAAAAATGATCTCTACTGGTCTGAAAAACTGGCATTCCCAGCCGGGGATTTTCAATTTAGGACTAGAAGCCCTGTAGGTTTTTTTTTCACTAAAAATCAAGTTGATGAAAAAGTTATTACTGCTTAGTAGCTTAATACTGCTCACCTTAGCCATTACCAATTGTAGAAATTCTAATTCCAATGATCCTGCTGCACTTGAGGAAGAGCGATTGCATGCCGAGCCCGCCGGAGAAGTAGAACCCGCCGGAGAGGTGGAACCTTATGGGGAAGTAGAGCCTGCCGGAGAAGTAGAACCCGCTGGCGAGGTAGAGCCAGAGGGAGAAGTAGAACCTGAAGGTGAAGTGGAACCTAAGGGGGAGGTAGAACCAGAAGGTGAAGTGGAGAGACATTGATATCCCGTTGGAATTATAGGATGAAATAGATAGGGCTCATCTTTTTGCACGATTAGGATGTTGTATCTTTATGCTTTGAATAGGGGGCTTCCATATCTTCCTGTTCATCAAACTTACCTACCCAATCAACGCCACCCTAAATTGTTTAAGGATGCATCACCTAATCCAGGAAGTAGAAAAAGCGAGGCAAGATTTCATTGCTGCCGTATCAGGACTCTCTTCTCAACAATATCATTACAAAGCGACTCCGGACCAATGGGCTATTATTGATATCGCCGAACATATGGTCTGGGCCGAGCAAATAGGCGTCAATGGAATGTGGAAAGCCTTGGCGGGTATTGAAAATGGTGATCCCATCTGGGAAGGAACGCCCGAGCATGCCGGACGAAACATTGAAGAAGTTGTAGACTTGACTTGGCAAACGAAAGAAAAAGTCCCAGAGGTGGCCAAACCACGCTGGGGTGGAGCTTTAGATTTTTGGATAAATGCCTTGAAAGCTTGTCGCCCATTGCTTGCTGCCCTAAGCGATGCCTTGGCTGATCATGATCCGGCACAAATTATTTATCCGCACCCTATTTCCGGTCCTTTGAATGTGGTGCAACGGATTGAGTTTTTGCGCTTTCATTTGGATCGGCATCGAGCGCAGGTAGAGCGGATTAAAGCGGATGCTGGTTTTCCAACTGAATAGCGAGGACATGGCGAAAATGCAACCCGTCAATTTCAAGCATGTAGATGAGTTTCTGGATTATCTCCCGGAGGGAGAGCGGCAACTGGTAGACTTCTTAAGAGAAATTGTCTGGGATTGCATACCCGATGCCCGAGAAAAGCTATCGTACAACGTTCCTTATTATTCGCGAAACCGGCGCATTTGCTTCATTTGGCCTTCCGCTATTCCCTGGGGGAAGGTCAAGAAAGAAGGGGTAATGTTCGGCTTCTGCACGGGACATCTATTGACGGATGATATTGGTTATTTGGAAAAGGGAGATCGTAAAATTGTGTACGCCAAGACCTTTTTTACCCCAGAAGAAATAGAGGTAGATCTCTTGAAATCCTTTATCTTAGAAGCCGTTGAATTGGATCGTCAAACGGGTGGCAAGGGGTAGTAGCCTCTGCTACTGACAATTGGATATCATGCGCATCATTATTGGGAAGTGTTTCTTCAGTGCGGTACTCGCTTTTCTTTTTCTTATTCCTTCTGTACATACACAGTCAATTATCCCAGAACAACCTTCTTGGCACTTCTTACTGGGAGGGAATTACATATCTATTAGGAGGGCTCAAGATCTTGGAGATCCTAGCGAGGGCTTTGATTCTAGTCCTACAATTGGTCCAACCTTAGGACTAGGCTATCGGCATCCCTTTCCCACTACAGGCTATGGCGAGATTCGATTAACCTATCTAGCCCAGAAGGGGGATTTCAGAACAGCCGCTAGAGGGCATCTTATGGGTGTATCCAATGAGTTTGATTTAGTAACGGATTGGTTGAATTTGAGTTATCTACTGTTTTATCAAACTAATGGAAGTATAACCCTGGGCTTTGAATTCGGTCCTAACTTGAGCTTCTTATTGAATGGTGGAGATGAAGTAGAGGTACTTATAAAGCGTTCGGGCTTTCCTTCTCCAGCCGATAATGGGGAGTTTCAGCTTATAGAAGAGAATCGCACCTTATTGCAAGGTACCATGCTTGGCTTCCAAACGGGTTTGGTTGTGACCTACCCATTCAATGAATCACTTTCAGGAAACCTATCCCTCTCTTATCAGTTTGGAGTGAATAATAAGGGAAATGCCTTCTTCCTTGGAGAGTCCTTGCAGTTCCACGTCTTTATGTTAGCAGTAGGAATTCAAAGTGCAATCGAGTAGATTCGGAAATTGCAGGGTATCTTTCTGCTATTAGGTTTAATGTCCCTCAACCTAAGCGGGGAAGGGAATGATTTCTACCCGAAATATGTTAGCAGATTATTCTTCCATCAAACTTCACTGCTATGCCCACTGCAATCACCTTCGAAAAATCCCGCCCCATCCAAGTCATTCCCTACCAAGCAAGATGGCCAAAAGAATACGAAGAAACAGCTCAGGACCTTGAAACAGCTTTAGGAGATACAGCTCGGTATATAGATCATATTGGTTCCACTGCTGTTCCCGGTCTCCAGGCTAAGGACGTCCTGGATATTCAAATCACCGTACACGATTTGTATGATCCTAATATCCAAGCCAAGTTGGAGGCAGTCGGCTATACGGGCTTTACTAGTGCTTATAGTGATGAGTTCATCGGAATGGATACGGACTCACGAGAGCTGGAGAAACGAATGATTCGGGAAAAGACGGGCCAGCGTAGAATGCACATACATATTCGAGAATACGGTCGATTTAACCAACGTTATCCCCTCTTGTTTCGGGATTACTTACGGGCTTCGAGGGTGACGAGGCAGAGCTACGGACTGTTGAAAGAACGCTTGGCGCTGCTATTTCCAGAAAGTAAGGACGGGTACTATTTTATTAAAGACCCCCTAATGGACATGATGTTTGAGGCGGCAGAGCACTGGGCTTTGCATGCAGCTTGGAAGCTTCGCTCATAAGGTCCCGCTTTTTGCGCTGCGGGGAATTATTCTTCTGCGATTTGGGTTCTTCATAGACATACCTTAAAATTTAGATCTTGAATATTCGTAAAATCTACGATGCGGCCGCCTTAATTGCTTTTGTAGGAACTTGTTTACTGTTGGGCCTACAATACTTCGATGCTAGCCCTTTATCCTATAAGACTACTTCCAATGTGCTGCTGAATGGTACTGTCCTATTCATTGCCTTGTTTTGGATCAGGACCATCGCTTTGGCTAGAGAAAATACAGGGGCGGAATGGACTACTTACTATTACAAGAGACCACAGATTAATTTTTCCCATTTCACACCAGGAATCGTACTGATCGTATTATCTAATGTGGTGGAAAGCAGAATGACCAGCTTGCTATGGTCACTTGGGATGATAGTTTGTGTGGGGATTTTGATCAATTATATAATTCAATATTTCGTCAATTATCCGCGCTTCGCCATCAGTGATACACAATTGGCCGTCTATGGAGGGGATGATTCGACGATAAAAATAGCAGAAATTAAGGAAGTAAAGAAGAGCGGAAACTACCTGGAGGTAAAAACGAAGGGAGCGCAAATCTCGTTGCCATTAAAATATATGAGTGTCGAAGAACAAAAGCATCTAATTGAACGCTTACAGCGCAGTATGATTTCAGCTATCATGGAAAAAAAGGAGCGTGCCGGTAATTTAGATTGAAGGCTTCATGCACCGTGATACGCTCTAATTAATTGCTACCTATGGAAAAAGAACCTTCCTTTGAAGCACTAACTGATATCGATCAGTTGGTCCAGCAGTTTGTCAGCCAAACCTTGCCAAGGGAAGCTTGGACGCATGAGGCCCATCTCTTGGTGGCTCTATGGCATTTGTATCATCACTCTGTAGATGAAGCTACTTGCTTACTTCGATCGAGAATCATCAGTTACAATATAATTGTTGGGACGGAAAATTCTAGCACTAGCGGTTATCATGAAACGATGACGCTCTTTTGGATTTGGGTAGTAGATCGTTTTCTTCAAACGCATGAGGGGGGACTTCTACAATTAGCTGCTACTTTCACAGAGAGCAAGTATGCCGACCGTAAGTTACCCTTACTATTTTATCAAGGAAGTACGCTATTCAGTGTCAAGGCTCGGGCGCGCTGGGTTGAACCCGATCTGCAAGCTTTGGATTTTAGTATCATTTAAAGGTTATGTATGTCAATTGAAATCAGAGCGACCAAAGGCGTTTCACAAACGGCCATCATTGATTTATATAAATCGGTAGACTGGTCTTCTGCTAATAAACCTGATAAGTTGTACCAAGCCCTTTTGAACTCCCACACCTTACTGACTGCTTGGGATGGAGATCGCTTGATTGGCTTAGGGAATGCTCTCTCGGATGGGTTCTTGGTGGTCTATTATGCCCATTTAGTCGTGCATCCCAATTATCAAGGTAAAGGGGTAGGGCGAATGATTGTAAATCGATTTCAGGAGAAATATGGAGACTTTCATCAGCAGATCTTGGTAGCCGATGGTGGATCGATTAACTTTTACCAAAAGTGCGGTTTTGAAAGAGCAGGCCAAACAGAACCAATGTGGATTTATCAAGGAGATGAACACTAAGCCAAAGAAGGGACTATGATTAGAGCACTAGGACCAGAAGATTTAGATGCCTTTATCCAGATTCGTTCGGATAGCTTGTGGATGAGCCCGGAAGCATTCGGATCAGACCCACGAGCCCCTGAAGCTTTCAATCGCATGGCGACTCACAAGGACCTAAAGGCTAAAAATGAGCGCAATTTTATCTTGGGCTACTTTCAGGCAGATAAGCTGGTAGGAATGATGGGCTTTATCCTATCCGAGCGAGCTAAAATCCGACACCGAGCTTTCATTTGGGGAGTGTTTGTATATCCGGATTGCCGCGGCATGGGAATTGGCAAAGCCCTTATGCAGGAGCTATTAGCCCGTGCTACCCAACTTGATGGGCTAGACAAAATTGTATTGTCCGTCAACCATTCCTCTATAGCTGCCAAGCGTTTGTACGAAAGTTTAGGCTTTCAGCAGTATGCTGTGGAAAAAGACGCCATGCGTTGGAATGGCGTATCGCTTGATGAAATTTTTATGGAATGGCGCAACTCCCATTGAGGTAATTTTATCCCCTTCTCAACCTTACCGTAAGTTCGGCTGTTATTTGAGGGCATGGTTGACCAATTCTCCAGGCCCAATCATACCATTACAAGACACGTATTCCTAGACTAAACATCTGCTTTATGAGCCACCACTCTCTGTAGGCTCGCCCTCATTATGATATGGGGAAAATGAATACTGAAGTTATCTAAAGCTTTGTGTTGAGATGAACTATAAGGGGTTGATTTTGAAGACGAATATCCTTTTGAGCCTGTCTGCTGGCGCTAGCCAGGCAGGTTTCGTACATGGTACGGGACGAGAAAGAGCTGAAGTATTCGAGATCAAAGACTTGTAAGGCAACCAGCAGAATAACTTTAGACAACTTCACTATCTTTATCTTGTAAATCATCAACAGCAAATGGCAAATCCGCTTACCGCGCACGAAAAAGAACTCATCCAAAAGTATTTTGGAACGACCATAGAAGAACTTTCTCCAGCTACTTTCAAGCAGAAGTTGAAAGAACTAAGAGTGAAATACCATCCCGATCAATTTCAGAAATTTGAGGACGATACCATCCTGGAAATGGCCAAAGAACGCTTTCAGGAAATCCAAACGCTAGCTGAAAAGATTGAAGCTTACCATAGAGGAGAGAACATTGGTACTCCTCCCGGTGCTAAGGCCAAAATGAAGCGGGACTTCATGTCTCCCGAGGCCTTGTTTGCTACCAAAAAAATGAAGATAGAGATCAAGACTAGCGACAAGGATTTAAAATACCATCTCTTTGGCTCTTTTTACCGCTGGCTGCAATACGGCGACACTTTCAAAGTTCCTGATACAGGTGGTACGATTATTATGGATGAAGACCATCGTGGCACCCGAATTGGTTTTGAAGAAGTGGTACGGATCTATCTGACCTTTGGAGAAGAAGATATCGTGGAGGATATTGTAAGCTGGTTGTCTGGTAAAATCGGCGATCGGGCTAACTCTTTAATCATTGGTCAGGAACTAGTTGACAATAGCTACGAGGCCATCCTACAGTCGATCAAAAAGCAGTCCTTTCTGCGACTGGCCGCCCCGCCCTCTGAAAACTAACGGCTACAAGTTTGAAGCACAGGATACACTAAATTGGAAAATTCATATGAAGACTTATCGCCCGTTTATTTTCATCATGACGCTGCTCTCATTTATATTCCTTCTTTACATCATAGCCGTGCGACTCCTTCCTATGGTCATAGTTTTGGCCGCTCCTTCTCTACTTATTTTATTACTAATAGTGGGGGTAATATTGTGGGGCTTTACACGCCTATT
>JAHQWA010000363.1 GCA_019634045.1 Saprospiraceae bacterium | reverse complement strand
GTGAGTGAATTTACCCCTTGAGGTGCAGCGCCGAGCCACAACCTATGCTCCGACCTTCTTACTCGCCACAGAGTCATAGTAAGTGATTGCTCCGAAGCATAGCCATCTTTATATTGCCAGAAGCATCAGATAAGAATCCCAACACTTGCGTCAGAATTGCACCACCCAGAATCGCCATGAGCAAGCCCGAACCTCCTATCTTGGTATCCTCTCCCAAACCAGCTAGACCTAAAGCATCGATCGTAGGAAACATCAGCGACAGGCAAGCCGAAAGGCTAACCAGCGCATAAACGGCCAGATACCCGCTGCCAAGCCTGACAACAGCCGTCAAACCGATGGCCGCAGCAGCAAGTATGCCCAACGGTTTTTAGCATCGATATAGCGCATCAGGAAAGTACATACGAAGCGGGATATTAGGAAGGCATACAAGGCATGGCTGTAGTATTGGGAAGCATCAGCCTCATCTAAAGACAATTCCTGCATCACATAACGGATCGTATAAGACCACACACAGATCTGACTCCCCGTAAAAGAACTGCGCGGTCCCCCCCAAACCCAATTTGGTGTAAATATGATCAATAGTGGTACAGCGGCGCCTTGACAAGCCTGAACTTTACCTCCTCAACAAAACAAGAATCAACATGCGCCAACGATGGGTCTTCACATTCCTTCTTTTCAGTATCCTGAGTCCACTTTGTGGTCAATCACAATGGGGCTATCAAAAAAGCCCTCGCAAAAAGGTTAGTCTAAACGCCAGCTGGAAATTTCACCTGGGCGATCCAGATGGAGCATTTTACCAAAAGAACTTTAACGATGAAGCTTGGTCACAAGTACAGCTGCCTCATACCCTAGAACTTACCTCCCTAAACCTAAACGATTTTGAGGATGACAAAACCCAATCTACTTTTCAACGGGAAGTCGGCTGGTATCGTCGTACGATTCCAATTGACAAAAGTCAACGAAAGGTCTTTTTAGAGTTTGAAGGCGCCCACCAAGTAACCGACCTATGGGTAAATGGTCGCCACGTTGGTCAGCATGCAGTAGGGGGGTATACACCTTTCCATTTCGATATTACTGCTTTTGTAGAAAAAGGGAAAGAGAACCAAATCACGCTGTTGGTTGACAATCGAAGAAGAGAAGATGTCCCGCCCGACCCTGGTCCCTTTGACTACATCAAGTTCAGTGGTTTATACCGAGATGTTTACTTAGTGGAAACGAATCCTGTACGTATTACTTTTAACTGGGAAGCCTTAGATGCCGGTACCACGCTCACCACTCCTTCCGTAGACCCGATTAATGCCAATGCTACGATTGATATTAAAACCGTTGTTGAAAATGAAACGGGAGAGACAAAGGAGATCACGGTGATCAATAGAATAGTGGATGCAGAGGGATTCGTTGTACTAAAGTTGCTTGAAAAACAATCGATAGCTCCAGGACAACACGGCATCTACAAGCAAATCGGAGGAATTGAAAAAGACGCACACCTTTGGTCTATAGAAGACCCTTATCTCTACCGTGTAAATACCTTAATCTATGAAGGAGATCAAGTAATTGATGGAATAGAGCAAAACCTCGGTCTTCGCAAATTTGAACAGCATCCTAGAGAGGGCTTTCTGCTAAACGGCAAGCCCATCAAACTCATCGGCGCTAATCGACACCAGCATTTTCCGTACATCGGTGATGCCTTGCCCAACAGCCTGCACTACAAGGACATGCTGCAATTCAAAGAGCTGGGATTCAACGT
This sequence comes from Saprospiraceae bacterium, assembly GCA_019634045.1. Lineage (GTDB taxonomy): Bacteria > Bacteroidota > Bacteroidia > Chitinophagales > Saprospiraceae > DT-111. The sequence continues at coordinate 21,347 of JAHQWA010000363.1, read as the reverse complement.
AGTACGCACAGCGCACTATCCACAAGACAATGCCTTGATTGAGGCTTGTGACAAACTAGGCATTTTAGTATATGAAGAAGCCCCTACCTGGATTAACATTGGTGGAGAAAGTTGGTTTGACAAGCTAGAAAAGGCTACTCGAACTATGATCCGGAACCATAGAAACCATCCTTCCGTCGTGATTTGGGGCGCGGGTATCAACCACCGAGGCTATGTACCCCGAATGCATTATGCGGTAAAACAAGAAGATCCGACTCGTTTGACTGCCTCACAAAGCAGTCGCTGGACCGGCTGGCAAACTTCTGGGCTAACCGACATCTATGGACAAATGATTTATGGCCCTGTGGAATGGTATCGCCATGAACCCATGCTCGCCATGGAAGGCCGGGAAGGCATAGAACAATTGGCGCGCTATAAGATGGATCCACTGCTTACCGGGATCATCGCCTGGACCGCTCACGATTACTATACCTTCCATCGTGGTTCCTGGCCTGATCGGGTTCGACCAGGAGGTATCTTGAGTATCTTTAGACACCCCTATGGCGAAACACCATGGTATCCTATTGAGCTCAAAGCTGCACCCCAGGTAACCATAGCTACGGAATGGAAAGCGGGAACGAATGAGGTACTCGTTTATGCCAATACCGAAGAAGTCGAATTGATACTCAATGGAAAGACTATTGCCCGCAAGCGCAGCAATCGAGATGGCATGATGGCGGCTTTGGATCATCCCCCTTTCCGTTTTCCCATCTCTACTTTTCAAGCCGGCAAATTAGAAGCCAAAGGTTGGACAGGAGCTCAGCTACTAGCTTCGGATCAGGTACATACGCCAGGAAGTGCTAAAGGTATTCTCCTTAAATTAGACACCATTGGACGCTCCTTTACCGCGGATGGTGCAGACATTGTAGTCGCCTATGCCTACGTGGTCGACCAAAATGGAACTGTTCTAAAGGACGCCAAAGCTGACATTTCATTTGCGGTGGAGGGACCAGCTAGCATTGTAGGAGAAGGCAAGCCGATCAAGGCTAATCCAAAGGCTTTGGAGGCCGGCCAGGGCATGGCACCAGTGCTCGTTCGGGCCGGCCTGGAAGCAGGAAAAATTTCCCTCACCGCTAGTTCTCCCGGTTTAAGCTCCGACCAGGTTAGCTGGCAAAGTGTGCCGCACAATCCGGATGTCATGGCAATGCAGACCCAGGCATTCACTGATGTCGAAACAGTAGCCCTGGACCTCGGCTCTCCTAAGCAATTGCTTCAATATGATTGGACGGCCTGGAACGGAAAAGATGGCACGGAAAGTCAACTGGAACTGAGTGATTGGAGTAACGCCAAACTTACCCTTGAGAGTACTTCAGCAGACGGAGGCATGCGCTGGCTAGGTGAGATGAATGTCATGGGCTACAATGGTTATGCCATCGGCGAAGGCGTCTTGGAGATTGGCGAAAAGGGATTACGCTTGACACTCCAAGGCTTACCGGAGGGCACCTATGAACTCGTAAGCATGCACCATGCTCCCCGCTCTAATACCGATAGCATGGATCCGAATAGAGATCGCCTAAAAACCCTTAATGTTTTGGATATCCCCTACGCCAAGAACCTGAGCCTTGAACTAGCAAGCGGCAATCAAAAATTGCAGCAGCAGCTTACGATCACCGAGGGTAAAATGCTTCCTGCTACTGGGGTAGCCCAATGCACATTTACTTTTGAATCTAAGGGGAATCAGCCCGCACAGCTTCAGATTGTAGATAGAGATGGACAGCGCGCGATTTGGCTAAATGCCATCGTTCTTCGACGCTTACACCCTTAATCGATTTATTCAGAAATGTCCTCAAGGAAGGAATGCTTTACCGCACAGGGCTTCACAGCTGTAGAATACTACCCTCCCTTGAGGACATTTTGCTTCGAGCAGCGATAATCAATTGTTACAATTCGCCAATTTTAGACAGCATCTTCTGGGGTCAAGTAAAGCCGTTCATTGATCTAATCCGCCTGCAAAGGCATCTCTTCTGCCCGTTTTTTCTTTTGTTTTAAATACTCACTAGGCACTACCCCGAATTGATTCTTAAAGCATTTAGAGAAGTAGGAAGCCGTATTAAAGCCCGTCATAAACATGATCTCTTTAATGGTGTAATCGCTTTTCTCCAATAGCTGAATGGCACGTTTGAGACGAATCGTACGGATAAACTCGCTGGAGGATTGCCCCGTCAAAGCTTTCAACTTTAGATACAGCTTACTTCGACTAAGAAACATTTCTTTAACCAGTGCCTCGACATTGAATTCTGAATCAGACATATGGTCTTCTATGATAGAAACGGCACGCTTCAGGAATTCTTCGTCAGCGGTTGTGACGGTGATTTCTTCCGGCTGCAAGAGCACCTCCTGGCGGAAGCGCTGCTTTAGGCGTTCTCTTTGCAGATAAGTGTTCATCAACTGCGCCCGCAAAATATCTAGCTTGAAGGGTTTGACGACATAGGCATCAGCTCCCGTCCTCAAGCCTTCTAGTTCATCTTCGTCCGCAGATTTCGCGGTGAGTAAGACAATAGGAATATGACTCGTGAGCGGATTGGTCTTGAGATGCTTACACAACTCGATACCGTCCATATTAGGCATCATCACATCACTGACAATGATATCTGGCAGCGAAGACAAAGCCACCTCATAGCCTAACTCTCCATCTTCTGCTTCAATGATTCTAAAATCATTCTGGAATCCTTCTTTGATGAAACTCCTAATATCTGCATTGTCATCGACGAAGAGTAGCAAGGGAAGCTCCTTTTCCTGCTCTATCGAGTTCATCCCGATGCTAGCACCACTAACTTCTGCTACCGGCTCCGCTACCAGGTATTCCAATGGATCTGAATCGGCCTGAAACTGCTCGATCTTACCTTGTTCGATTTCAGATTTAAGATAGGCGTTCTTGTTCATGGGTAAAATAACGATGAAACAAGAGCCTTTCCCTTTGATACTTTCGGCACTGATCGCGCCATGATGTAGCTCCACTAAACTCTTAGTATAAGCTAAACCAATCCCCGCTCCATCCTTATTCATTTTTTTATTCTCTCCCTTGTGGAAGCGTTCAAATATTTTCTTTTGTTGGCTTCTGGAAATGCCGATGCCATCATCTTGAACCCGAATTTCTACAAAGGGATCTTTGCCTGATTTATTCTGCATATACCTTTCCTTCACCTCTACTCTAATCGTACCCCCGGCCGGTGTAAACTTAAAGGCATTCGATAGCAGATTGTACATGATCTTTTCGATCAAATCTGGATCAAAAAAGGTATAGATATCACTTTCAGAGTGTCCTAAATCAAAGTCAATAGATTTCTTATTCGCCAAAAACTGGAAAGGTTGCGTCACGTTTTCTATAAAGGCTTTGATGTCTCCCCTTCTAACACGCACATTGAGGCTTCCTTGATCCAATTTGCGGAAATCCAGGAGTTGGTTCACTAAGCGCAACAAGTATTTTGCGTTCTTGTACATGTAGTGATATTGCTGCTGAAGGTTTTCCGAACTCAGGGTTTTGCCTTTTTCAAGAATAAACTCGAGTGGAGAAATAATCAGCGTCAATGGTGTACGGAGTTCGTGCGAAATGTTTGTGAAAAAGCGGAGCTTCATTTGGTTTAGCTCTTCTAGTTTCTCTCGCTCCATATGCTCTAGCATCAACTGGTGCTTCTCTTTCACATTAATAATGGTGTAGCGTCGGAATAGCCACAAGGCTCCAACGATCAATACGCCGTATAAAACATAGGCCGGCCAAGCGAGCCAAAATGGCGGTTTGATCCTAATCTGCAAACGCGCTGGCTCCGGGTCCCAAACTCGGTCAGCATTAGACGCTTTAACCAATAGCGTATAATTGCCATGCGGTAAGTTGGTAAAAGTAGCGTAGCGCTTTTCTGCCCCTACCTCAATCCAATCTTCGTGATAACCTTCTAGTTTAAAGGCATATTCGTTCTTTTGGGGGTCCGCAAAGTGTAGTGCCGCAAATTCAACGGAGAAATCATTTTGCCGGTAGGCCAATTGGATCCCTTCGCTTTCGGTCACTGCTTGATCAAGAATGACTCGTCCATTTACCGCTTCATTGGGCGCCACTTCCTGGTTGTGTACCAGCAACCGAGTAAACACAACTTTGGGCTGATTCGTATTCTCCTGGATACTTTGTGGTAAAAAAGCATTGAAACCATTTACTCCTCCAAAGAGTAGGCTACCATCCATTCTTTTGGCTTTGGCCGCTTCAAAAAACTCAGCCGACTGTAGCCCATCTGTAGTGGAGTAGTTTTGGAAAGTCTCCGTTTCCGGGTCGAATTTCGACAGTCCTCCGTTTCCGGTAAGCCACAGCTGCCCTACCTCGTCCTCTAGAATTCCCTTGATCGTATTGCTGGGTAAACCATCTTTTTCCCAATAGCGCTTGAAATAAGCGCCACGGCCATCTTCTTCATATACCAACTGATTCAATCCTCCCCCAAAAGTACCGATCCACAAATAACCAGATGAACTCTCAAAAATATCCAGCACGTAATTATGACTCAAACTACGAGCGTCTTCTTCTGTATTTTGAAACAAGACAATTTCAGGGTGTTCTTTGGTCGTTTCTGCCGCTTCTATCTTATGCAGCCCTTTCGCTGTACCAATCCAAATGTTTCCATGCGCATCTTCAAAAACCCGTCTGACTATATCATTGGCTAGGTCTCCATCTTCCTTCGTAAACCAATTTCTGGTGTATCCTCCCCCCTCCTTTGGCAACCAGCGTTCTAAACCTTTATTATAGGTGCCTACCCAGATAATTCCTCTTTCATCTTGAAGTATGGAAAATACCGAACCAATTACCCCCGGCACTACCTCCGATGCTCCCGCCCCGGTGGCAGAGATAAGAAGTTTTCGGAGCGTGGGAGTATCTTCCGACCCCACCAATAAATAGGTTTGTCCATTCTCTTGAATTTCTTCCAAAGCAAAGACACTGGCAGAACTAGGAATAGAGTAGAATTCTGCGTAGGGAGCAGCTGATGTATTGCCTGGATACCAAAACAAACCACCACCTTCCGTGCCTACCCAAAGATTGCCATAGCTATCTTCTAACATCGATCGAATTTCCGTATAGCGATTTCCGTCACGTCGAAGATTTTGCCCAAAATGAAAGAAGGGCTTCCTGCTCGGGTCAAACTTATTTAAGCCGCCGCCACTAGTACCCACCCAGATAATTCCAGAGCGATCCTTTTGTAGCGCTCTGATCACATTTTTATTGAGACTATATGGATTCTCCGCAACCGGATTAAAAGTCTCGATCAATTCCGGATCCGTTCCGCGCGGGCCTAATTTAAACGCTTGCAAACCAGTATACGTGCCTACCCAAACTTTGTCTTCGCCCTCTGTAAGAATAGATTGAACATTGATGGTCTCTCCAATTTGCTCAAATATAGGGTGCGCTCCTCCTCCGGTTTGATAATAAACACCGGGAGGACCGCCCACTACCAAACGGCCATGTGCATCGATTTCAATCGATTTGAGGTTGCGACTCACTAAACCCGCTACATCTATCCTCCGAAAGTCATACTTTCCATTAAGGTCTCTCGCATCGCACTTATATAAACCTAGGCGAGTAGCCATCCAAATGTTACCCGCTTTATCTTCCGTGATTTCATTAACAGGTAGGGCATTGGGTGCTGCAATTGCAATCGGCTGTATATAGTTGGAGTCTTCGGGTTGAGCATCAGGTAAGATCACATTGAGGCCATCCAAGGTACCCACCCAGAGGCGGCCGTGACGATCGGTATATAAGCTGGTGACTTGGTCATTAGAAAGGGTAGTAGTACGCTGAGGGTCACGCTGAAATTGCTCAAAGGTCTCTGTCCTTGGATCAAACTTATTTAAGCCAGATCCCGTCGTTCCAATCCAGATATTCCCATTCAGGTCTTCATTGATGGCAAAAATAAGATTGCTATTGATCGATTGATTATCATCCGGTGCGGGATTAAATACACGGAAGTGATATCCATCGTATCGGTTTAGCCCATCATTAGTTCCTACCCAAATGAATCCCTTACTATCTTGAAAAATACAATTGACTACGTTCTCGGATAAACCATGTTCGGACGTGATATGCTCAAAGCGAATCTGACTTGCCTGCGCCAGGCCTCCAATAGCTAAAAGCATGAGGAGGCTCCCACTCATCCATGTTCGTTGAAGGATTTTCATCTAACTAAGATCGGAATAATTACCTAGTTCAGAACAACAAATGATCTCGATCCTAGAAGAAATGGTTTGTGAGGGCCGTATCTTGTCTGAAATACTAGATAGGATCTAAGCCATAAATACCCATTTGTGATAGCTTCCTATCCATTTGTTTTGTCTTGGCCTACAGGGCTTTTTCAAATTTGCTAAACGAAACGAAGCCTTCTTAAACATCACCTTTCTATGTTGTACAAAAACCAGTTTTTGTGTGGCTGTGTACTGCTGTTGAGCACCATTGTCACGGGACAATCGGGAAGCAATTCCCGTACATCCGCCGAAGCCCTCAATTACATCTTTATCCTAACAGATGACCAGTCTTACGGTTCCATGGGATGTACCGGCAACGAATGGGTCCAAACCCCAAATCTGGATCAGCTGGCTGCCGATGGAACCTTATTCACCAACGCTCATGTAACGAGTGCTATCTGCACGCCAAGTCGGGCCTCCATTTTTTTAAGTCAGTTTGAACGAAGACATGGTGTCAACTTCAATTCCGGAACAAGCGTAGCACCGGAAGCCTGGGCTAAGTCCTACCCCGTACAAATGCGCAAAGCGGGTTACTATACCGGCTATATCGGTAAAAATCATACGCCGATCGGAGCGGGAGGCTATGATAGTGGGGTGATGGAGGAGAGTTTCGATTATTGGTATGCGGGGCATGGCCATCTTACGTTTTATCCAAAGTCTAGGCATGATATTTTCAAAGGGGCAAAAGTTGATACACAGGTAGAAGTGATGCAAGAAGGAATGGTAGATTTCCTAGATCCCAATCAGGAACGGCTAGCAGGTGCCGTGCAGTTTTTGGAGGAAAGACCTACCGAACAACCCTTTGTACTCTCGCTCTGTTTCAACTTGCCCCATAGCGCTAGCACGCGCAGTATGGAACAGCGACCGACCGACCCTGAAATCTATCGCTCCCTTTACCGCAACCTAGAGCTCCCCTTGCCTGAACACTACGTCGCAAAGGCTGACATTCAGGAACCAAAGCTGCCGATGGAGATTCTACATGCAGAAGATCGGCAAACTGGCTATGATTTCGTAGACGAACCCGCCACGTTGAAGGAACGCTACACCAGACAACTCCAGGCCATGACGGGGATCGACCAATTGGTAGGCGAACTACGAAGTCGGCTAGAGAAGCTAGGGATAGCAGAAAAAACAGTGCTTGTATTCACCTCCGACCATGGGCTCTTCATGGGGCAGTTTGGTCTCGGTGGAAAGGCCCTCTGTTATGAGCAGGTAACGCATGTCCCCTTGATCATTTACCACCCGGGGCTAACGCCTGAGGAACGACCAGCGACGAGCCATGCCTTGGTTCAAACCATCGATATCGCCCCTACCCTATTGTCCTTAGCTAATATCCCCATTCCTTCCAGTATGCAAGGCAAGGATCTGAGCAAAGTCCTAGGCGGGAAAGAGAAAACGGTACGGGAATTTCTGCTTACCGAAAACTTATGGTCTACCAAATTTGGTAATCCTCGCTGTGAAAGCATTCAGAATATGGAATGGAAATACATACGCTACTACAAAAATGAGAATCAATCGGCCTTGAATATCATAAGGGCCGCCAAGGACATGAAGCTTCCCCTCAACAAATTATTGTATCAGGTAAATGACCAGGATATAGCCCTTTATCGCTCCTTCGCAGAAGCGCCCTTTCGAGGAGAAAAGGCGGTTTATGAGGAGTTATTTCAGCTTAGCAAAGATCCACAAGAAACGACCAATTTGATCCAGCAGGCTTCCCCCTCTTTACTAAAGGAAATGCGACAAGCCTTGGATGAAGCCTTGTATTCAGCCAGGGGAACGGAAGCGCCAAAAGTGCTTCGCTACACGCAAGAAAGTAAATTAGAAGCTCAATTGAAAGTCAAGAAATAATGAAACAACATCTCTTCTCAATTCTACCCTATGCTTTGCTTTGGGCACTCATGTCCCCTTTGTTGTCTATCGGTCAAAAGCGACCTCCAAATGTATTGGTGATCTATACGGACGATCATCGATATTCCGGTGTGCACGCCTTAGCCCAACAAGCTGTGCATACTCCTAAGCTTGATGCCTTAGCAGCAGATGGGATTGTATTTGATAATACCTATCTCATGGGGTCATTCTCAGGGGCTACCTGCATTCCTAGCCGGGCCATGCTTATGACCGGAAGGAACCTGTTTGACTTACATAAACAAGGACACAATATCCCCAAGGTACATACCACTATGGGTGAGGCCTTTCAGCAAGCAGGCTATAGGACACAAATAGTCGGAAAATGGCATCAGGACAATGCCTCTTTAGTTCGTTCCTTTGAAAGCGGATCCACCATTATGGGGCGGGGCGTATATCTGGTCGATCACTTCCGGATGCCTTTATGGGATTGGGATGCCGCAGGTAAATTTCCAAAAGAAGACGCTTATTTGCTGCAATACGATCCAGCAGGAACACCCTCACGCCGCCCCCTGCTGAAGACCGATGCTCGAGGGCCAAGCGGCACGGAAGCCAATGGGCCGCACACCTCTGAAATATTTGCGCAGGGAGCCAGCCGATTCATTACAAACCATGATCCACAATCCCCCTTCTTCCTATATCTCGCCTTCCATGCACCACACGATCCTCGCCAGGCTCCCCAACGCTTCAAGGATCAGTATCCTCCTTCTGAGATCAGCCTACCGCCCTCCTATCAGCCTCAACATCCTTTCGACAATGGTCATATGGTGTTGAGGGATGAGGAGCTAGCACCCTGGCCCCGTACCCCAGAAATTGCCCGGCAAGAACTGGCTGATTATTATGCCATCATTAGTCACTTAGACGAGCAAATTGGCAAGGTTGTTCAAAGCCTGAAAGACAGCGGTCAATACGACAATACCTTAATCGTTTTCGCCGGGGATAGTGGCTTAGCCGTTGGGAATCACGGACTTTTAGGCAAACAAAACATCTATGATGAAGATGGGGTCCATGTTCCTTTCCTACTAGCGGGGGGAGTGATTAAGCAGAAGGGAGTGAAAGTGGCGGGTTTTAGCTACATCCATGATATATTTCCAACGGTTTGTGAGTTAGTAGATATTCCTATACCGACTTCCGTTCGTGGCCGGAGCCTGGTGCCCTTGATCAAAGGGGAGGTGGAGGCTGCACGAACATTCACCTATCATGCCTATCGACAACATCAAAGAGCCTACCGAAAAGGGGATCTAAAATTGATCGAATATGTGCGGGCGAAAGACTTCAATAAGCGAAGTGGAGCGTTTGTGTCGGGTTCTAGAGTAACTCAACTTTTCAATGTAAAAGAAGATCCTTGGGAAACCACCGACCTCTCTTTTCAACCTGCCTATCAGAAGCAACTGGCGGCCTTACGCCAGGAGATGCAGCAAGTGGCAAAGCAACTCGGCGATTCCAAAGAGAATACCGGCGAACAATTTGACTTTTGGGAATTTTACGAATAAAGTGATACAGACTATCAGCCAGCGACACTACTTCTGGCCTTAATAATGGTGGTCGTAATACGGTTGAATAGTTCCTCCGGCAGAGTGCCAGCTTTCCAATCAGCTACGGTTGCTTCGATCTGCTGGAGCGTCCTTGCTCCCATTACTACCCGATCCGCTTCCTTTATGGAAAAGAGGTAGCGTTGAGCTAAGCTTGGTAAACTCATACCATACTCATCGGCAATGGCTTTCACCGCCTTAGCAGCGGCTTGGTCCGCCTGGCTGATCCATTGATCAGGTTCTTGGGTGCTATAGATGGGGAATCGGTTCCCTAGCAGGGAGAAATGCAAGGCCGAGGCGGCATAGTAGGCAATCTGTTCTTGCTGAAATTGCGGTAGTTGTGTCTCCAAAGCCGTCAGATTACAAGCGTCAAGATGCAAAAAGCCAGAAACGACATCAAAGTTTTCTTTTACAACATAGGGCATAAAAGCAGAGGTGGGATTGCCTCCCACTCCAATCCGATCCGCCAAGCCCTCAGCCCGAAAGCCTTTTAAGGTATCTAGAATTACTTCTATCTGATCCAAGGGAACCAATTGAGGCTCGTGTAGGAAGAGCAGATCAACCTTAGATACGCCCAGCGTCTCCAGGCTATCATGGAAACTTCGCTTCATTCCCTCCGGACTATAGTCCGTAATCGTCGTGTGGGCATCTTCCGCACGTAGACGGCCTACCTTTGTACTGATAAAGGGTGTAGGGCCATTCCACTCTTTCAGCGCTAAACCCGTATACAGTTGAGCGTTGGCATAGGAAGGGGCGGTATCAAGAACTAAAATGCCCTGCTCAAATGCATAGAGCAAGGCATCTATCGAATCGCGCTTAACTACCTCCCCCCAAACACCCCCGAGGCCAGAGGTTCCATAAACCAATCGGCCCCCGTCTTGAAAGGCGGCTGAGGTTTGGTAGTTAAATAGAAAAGTCGGTTTTTGTATCATGCTATTTAGCTAAGGCAATTTGCTTGTAAAGAATTGAAGTCGTTTTCAGCTTCTTGCGCGCTCGAATTGAGAGCAATCAATCATTTTTAAACAACTTCAATAAATAACTAGTCCAGTAAGTTTTGTGTGGCATCCTTTGATGCATCTCCAAAGTCTACCTCGAATACGAAAGCATGATCTCCTGGCTTTTCTTCAGGTAGTTTAATTTCCAGGCCATCCTTCGTATGTTCCCATTCCAGTTTTCCGTCATATCCCAACAACTTCACCCCCTCAATATCCCATTGACAATTCGCACTTTGTTGAGCCAATTCGGTGATTATTGTCTCACCTGTGGTAGACCAATCCATAGCAATGGCATACAATTTCTCATCATTCGTCGTGAAGCGAAAGTCTTGTGCCGTCAGGTCTTTATTTTTGCCTTCCGTATGATGCCCTACTGCTACGGCGGTAGGCCCTTCTCCAAATACGCGCCAGGGTCGCGAACCAAAAACGGCTTTTCCATTGGTTTCCAACCACTTTCCAATTTCCATGAGAACAGCTTGTTGGTCCTCAGGGATTGTGCCGTCCGCTTTAGGTCCTACGTTTAATAGTAGGCAACCATTTTTGCTGACTATATCCACCAGGTCATCAATGAGCGTATTGGGAGTCTTGGATATCCAATTGGTAACGTATCCCCAGGAGTTCGCACCGATGGACGTATCCGTCTGCCAGGTACTTTTCTGGATGTCGGACATTTTCCCTCTTTCTAAATCCAAAACATTGGTGCCCGGAGGATAGGATTCGAAGCCATGGAAGTTTTTATTCTGTAGTACGACCTCTTTATTCCATTCGAGTCCTTTATTGTAGTAGTAAGCCGCTAGTTCCGGATGGTTGGGACGGAAAGCCTCTTTGTCGAGATAAAAGTCAAACCATAAGAGGTCGGGCTGGTAGTTGTCAATGATATCCTTCGTTCGATTCCACCAGGTTTCTCGCCAAGCATCTGACATTTGATCGGTCTTCTCCCTATTTACACCATATAGATCATCATATTGTGGATCCCAATTATCAAACTCCTCTTTGCGGTTGAAGTAGGCCCAGTTGAAGGCCAGATGTGAAGAAGCTCCAGTCTTCAAGCCTTTCTTTCGTGCCTCTGCAAAAAGCTCCCCCAGGATATCCTGCTTTGGTCCCATATCCACTGAATTCCAGCGCGTCACATTCGACTTATACATAGCAAAAGCATCGTGGTGTTCAGCGACCGGAACCACATATTTCGCCCCAGATTTTACAAAGAGATCTATCCATTCAGCCGCATCAAAGTGCTCTCCTTTAAACATCGGGATGAAGTCTTTGTAACCAAATTCACCGGGATGCCCATAGGTCTTCACATGATGCTTATACACCCCGGAAGGTTTCTCCGATTTTACTTCAAAATTCGCATTCCAAATCTTTTCATCCATATACATCAAGCGAGGATACCATTCTGATCCAAAGGCAGGTACAGCATATGGGCCCCAGTGGATGAAGATGCCAAATTTAGCATCTTGAAACCACTCTGGTATCTCATACTGCCTTAAGGACTCCCAATTGGCCTCATAAGGTTCCGTAGCTTGTGCAGTAGCTGATGAGGAAGCTTGCTGATTAAGATTTACACATGCACTAAAAATGGAAAGGAGTAAGACTAGACCGACTAGTTGGAAAGCACTTATGTTCCTGTTCGTATTCATGCTAAGTTGGTTTTTTTTATGTTCAAATATTACTAGATAGAGTCGGCCGAAATACCATAAAAGGTTTTTATTGGATGACAAATGTTTTTTGTGTTACATCCTAGTCCTTTGAGCATCCGACCTCATTACTCTTGACAAAGGTTTCAAGTCTATGTAATGAAGTAAGCAGCTTTACCTTTGTGTCTCCATCTCTTTGGAACCCAAAGAAAGGATAGTGCCGCGTAGACAACTGCTTTATAGTACAATGGGTATAAAAGTGGCTACCCTTGAAAATAATCCATCCATAACCATTCCGCACTATAACAGCTGGCTTGTCTAGTTTTTTTCTATTTAAAATAGATTGGGCTTTGAATTGGGAAACTGTTCCATTTTTCTGAACAAGACCATCGATTTAACACACTTATTGGGTGGGCCAAAAACCATCTATACCCGCCTGCAGGTGTTGAAAATTTTCGTCCGTTTCTCCCAGTTCTGTCCTAATTTCTGGTAATCGCTTCTTGAGATCAGCAATTATCTGCTGATAGGCGGGATCTGTATATCGATTCACCAATTCTTGCGGATCCTTTTTGAGGTCATAGAACTCCCAAGCCTTAGGCGTAGGTTCAATCGCAAAGGACTCTGGCTTCCATCTCATACTAGGAGTGCCGTATTGTGTAGTATCATAGTGCTCACTGTAGTAGAAGATCAGTTTGTAATCGGGAGTCCGAACCCCAAAATGCGCCGGAACATCATGGTGCATCAAGTGCATCCAGTACCGATAGTAGGTAGCATCTCGCAAGGGTTCAATTTGCTCCCCTTTCACTACCCCTGCAAAACTTTTCCCTTGCATGTAATCCGGAGTTGTCCCACCAGCTAGTTCTATCAGCGTAGGTGCAAAATCAGTATTGTTGATCAAAAGATCAGAACGTCCATCCCCTTTCAACAATTTAGGGTAGTGCATGATAAAAGGCATCCGCATTGATTCTTCATACATCCAGCGCTTGTCCATCAAATCATGCTCTCCGAGCATCATACCTTGGTCGGCAGTGTAGACGATAATGGTATTTTCCCATAGATCATTTTCTTTCAGATAGTCAAATAAGCGTTTGAGATTATCGTCCACGCCTTTTACACAGCGCAAATAACGCTTGAGGTATTCTTGATAAGCCAGGCTCGTAGCCGAATCTTTTGGCAAATCCTGATACCCATACTGGGTGGTATAGGAACGATAGGTATGGCGATCTGAGACGGATGTTCCAATGCGGTTGCGCAGCTCACCCGCTTCGCCAAATAAGGCGGCAGATCCAAAATCTGGCTGTTCATATAGCGAACTAGGCTCTGGAATTTTCACTTCTTTCAGGTAATCTTCATATCGGGGAGCATATTCAAAATCATCATGCGGGGCCTTGTAGTGATGCATGAGGAAGAATGGCTGACCAGGATCTCGCTTGGTTTGAAGCCAATCCAGTGTAATGTCTGTGATGACATCTGAAGAATGGCCTTCGTATTTAGTGACATTCACCGTTCTCTTGATCCCTCCATGGAAGTTGATCTCTTGCGTACGCTCTCCTTCCTCACGTGTATACAGAATAGGATCGAAATACTTTCCTTGTACAGGTAAAACATTGTAATAATCAAATGCCTCCGGCGCTTCTTTGAGATGCCATTTACCAATAACCGCAGTTTGATAGCCTAGCTGCTTCAATTCCTTCGGCAGGTACTGCTTATCTGCGGTAAGACTTCCATCCAGGTCCAACACCCCATTGGTTTGACTGTATTGCCCGGTAAGAATATTAGCTCGACTGGGGGTACAGATGGAATTAGTACAGAACACATTCGTGAATAGCATTCCGTCGGCTGCCAGTTCATCCAACACAGGGGTAGGATTGACGGCGGCGAGTCGTTGACCATAGGCGCCTAGTGCATTGTAGGCGTGATCGTCGGTCATAATGAAGATAATATTGGGGCCCTGGGCCTCAGAACTGTCTTGTTCTCCACAAGCGTTGCATAGGAATAGGACGAAAAAACTGAGGCAGATCGCCTTAAGATAGGTGGTAGATCGCATATACAAGTTGGCTATCGTTTTGATTTCTAAAGGTGCAGGATTCCCCCTTTGTCAACTAGGACAAATGTTTCTAAGCCTAGCAGATATGGTTTCCCAATTTCGCGGCTAAACCGCTACTTTAAATGGACTTACAACTCTTTCCTAGACAGGATAATAGACAATTCGGGAGTCCCGTCTTGTTCGATATAGATGAAGGCGGCTGTTTAGCCCAATTGAAAAATCTTTTCCATTTCTAACCACTTAATCCCTTCGGGGGCCCATGGCAAGGCTTGCTGAAACCCCCACATCAATTTCTCCCATTCTTCCACCTTGGGATTATTAGCATCCATTTCGGCCTTTCGCTGGGGATCAAAAGAAGCATCTACCTCCATGATCATAAACATCCGATTTCCGGTCAAATAGATCTGCATATCTAAAATCCCAGCGTCTTTAATACTTTGTGTAATCTCTGGCCAGGCATTTCCAGGTGCATGATACCGCTTATATTGCTCGATCAAAGCAGGTTCATCCTTTAGGTCGCAAGCCAAGCAAAAACGTCTTGATTCCATATTATTCGTAACGATAGTATATAAGTAGTGTCCGTATACAATTACTCGGCATAGTTACAGCATTTATGATCATATTTTATACTGTTTTCGCAAAAAAGACCATACGTAGTATTACAGAAATCATTTGTTGCCCCTAAAAATTCTGAATAGCGATAGATTTGCTTGCATCAACCATTGGACGATCCCTATCTATGATTGCCTTTAGAACTCTAGGGATTTGACAAGGAAGACCAACTAAGATACAAGGCCGATAATTTTAAAAAAGATTCTGTAATTAGAAGTAACGAAACTTTCGCGTCAAGATGGTGCTACTTCATTTAGGTAGCACCATTCTGGCAGCTTTCGCCCAAGACTCTTGTAAGAAATAACCTAATTAATCACCTTCTCTGGTATTTCATGTAACCCGCCTGGCCAGTCAGCTACACTAACCCAAGCCAGCCTCTAATGTCAAAGCCACCTTTCCTTCAGAACCTATCACCAAGGACTGAGGGAGGAGATCTTTATATAGGTAGTACGTGGCCTGCCTAAGCATGAACGGAGAACATTAATGCTCAAAATACTGTATGACAAACCGATCCATCTATGGACTATTGCTATTAGGCCTCTCTCTTCTAGTTTGTCCGAAACCATCGTTGCAAGCTCAAAACACACAGGTTGATATCAATCCAAATGTGAAACGGAGCATTGGAGGGGTCTCTCTTTTAGACCGAGGAAAGTACTTCAACATGCATAGTCGCGGGCAAGATGCTGAGCATCAGGCCTTTTATCAAGAATATAATGTAAACCGTTCCGGGCGGGGATTCTGGACGCCACTGGCCGTAGCTAAGCAACAAACGGGGCAAGTCGGTCTTTATCCAAACCATGCAACTAGCTCTCCCGATACCAGCGTACGCGCTGTCACAGAGTTCGTCGCTACTGATCACCCGCGCAATGCGTATAAAGAGGGGCTCGACATTGAGGCAGCAGCAGATTGGGTGGTCGCTTACTATAGAGATCAAGTGAATACCGACGGGCGACCTCGCTTTTACGAGCCGATGAATGAACCTTTTGTACATGCCCGGGACTTTTACGACGAACCCGATTGGACGCCTAGTGCAGAAGAAAGAGTTAGGGGAGAAATGGCTGAACTATTCTCTGTTATTGGGGCAAAGATCCATGAAGCCCCTGAACTGGCGAATATGATGGTGATCGGGTACTCTTCGGCCTATCCACAATTAGAAAGACAAGACTTCTCTCATTGGACCAGCAATCAAAAGATGTTTATGGATGTTGCGGGGGACAATATGGATGGTTTTGCTACGCACCTTTATGATGGCATCAATGTCGTCGGAGAGGATACTAGGCGCTCTGGCAGTAACTCAGAAGCCGTACTGGATTTGATCGAAACCTATAGCTATGTCAAATGGGACTCCGTCAAGCCGCACGCAGTCACAGAGTACGGAGGTATTGAAAAGGGCTATCCCGATGGATATAGTGACGTAAAGAGTATTCAGAGCATTCGCTCCATCAATCATATCCTGTTCAACTTACTGGAGCGGCAGGATAAAATGCTGATTTCCATTCCTTTCATCGGGGGAAAAGCTACTTGGCATATCAATGCCGACAATAATTACCAGCCCTACGGAGCTGTCCTATGGATTCCAGAAAATATTGGTGTCCCTTTAGAGCAAATAACCGGCTGGGAATATACCGCGAGAATCAACTTCTATAAGTTATGGCAGCACGTTAAGGGAGAAAGGGTCATGATTCAATCCAATAACCCAGATGTCCAGACCCAAGCCTTCTTGGATGGCAAGACCCTTTATGTAGCACTAAACAACTTGGAAGAAGAGGAGCAAGTTGTAGACCTCAATTTTTCAGGTAACATCCCCGATCTTGATCAAGTCAACATTCGGTCTTTAAAGATCTTTAAGTTCGATGACCCTATCTATGAGGAAAGTATATCACAAACCTACCCAGGTCCCATAAGTATGGTCGCTGGAGAAACCGTGGTGCTTGCCTACAATTTTGCCAATCCGGTGACTTTTGAAAACAGCATTCAATCCAGCAAATACTATAGCAAAAAGCACCTACAACCCATCCTTGCCAATCAAGACCTTACTTTCCAATTTGATGCGGTATCCGCCGGAGAGGGCTTTGTCAATCTACGGATGAGTATCGGCCGTAAGCACAATCGCTCAAAGACACCTGAAATCCGGGTGAATGGCCAGCTCATTGCTACGCCAACCAACTGGGCAGGCTATGATCAAGCGGATCGCGACGACTTCTTTGGCATGATCGAGATTCCTGTTCCCGCGGAGCACCTACAAACCAATAACACCGTGAGTATCAAGTTCCCCGATAGCGGTGGGCATATCAGTTCTCTAATTCTAGAAGTAGAAAAGATGGAGTCATTGGTGGCAACGAATGAGCCAAAGGCCTCGGAAGCCCTTCCGATTCAGAAACTTTTCCCCAATCCAGCTACCGATCGACTGACCGTAGAACTGCCGGATGCCGTGCAAGAGAAAGTAAACATCACCTTCTTTGATGTATCCGGCAAACCTGTATTGCAGCAAAGAAAACGGGTATACCAATCCCAATTGACCACCAATGTGCGACGCCTACCCGCTGGGGTCTATATGGTAAGAATTACGTCTTCATCAAATACATATGTCGGAAAGCTACAAAAGTGGTAGTGTAATAATCGATAAACTTCCTTTTAAGCTGGCGGGAAAGTACCTCGCCAGCTTTTTCTTTTATGGGAGGAGCAAAGTTTGAAATGGCATTAATTAGATAGACAATCTATTAATCATTTTTTATATCTTTAGTCGACGAGAAACCAACTCAGAAAAGATATATCCTCTTGGAGGAAAAGAATCAATTTCGAGATATGTGAAAAAAGCCGCTTCATTTTTTGAGGTGGCTTTTCTTTATGCTCCTAGGTATGGGAGGTGTTTCAAAATTTAGCAGAATGCTACGAAGATTAGATTCAATTGTCATACTACTTTTATTTGTTCTTCCCTTATCATATGCACAACCACCTACCCCGCTTCCAAATATCAAACAACAGGATTTCAAGTTAGGGGAAACCTTATCTTTCAAGTCAGCTATTCTCGATGAAGAGCGACAATTAAATGTGTACTTACCGGCAGGCTATGAAACCAATGATACGCTACAATATCCGGTTGTCTATCTACTTGATGGATCCGCTGATGAAGATTTCATCCACATCGTTGGCTTGATGCAGTTCGCCAATTTTCCTTGGGTTAAGCTATTCCCCCCCTCTATCGTCGTTGGGATTGCCAATATTGATCGCAAACGAGACTTCACTTACCCCACCCGGAATAAGAAAGACAAGGCGGATTTCCCTACGACTGGCGGTTCCGCCGCTTTTATTCAGAGTATCAAGGAGGAGATACAGCCGCTCATTGATCAAAAATATAGGACCAATGCTACTCGAACCTTAGTTGGCCAATCACTGGGAGGACTACTGGCCACAGAAGTGTTGTTCAAACACCCAGAGCTTTTCTCGCATTATATGATTATTAGTCCCAGCCTCTGGTGGGATGATCAATCTTTATTGTCCTATGCACCAAAGTGCCTGGATCCTCGCTTTACAGATAAGACAACGGTATTTGTGGCCGTTGGTAAAGAAGGAGAAATCATGGAAAGTACCGACCAGGCTTTAGCCGACAAGTTAAAATCGGCCGAGCATAAAGCGATCCGAAGCTGGTTTCATTACATGGGAGATCAGGGACACGCCAATATCTTGCATCTCGCTATCTACAAGGCGATGGGGCTAATGCAGGAAACCTATTAGAAAAACGAAGTATTACGTCAACATACCCAACTTTATGCAAAGATTCTCCAATCAGGTAGCCATCGTCACCGGAGCAGCCAGAGGCATCGGACAAGCCATTGCCCACCGGCTCGCTAAAGAAGGAGCCCAGGTTTTCCTCCTCGATCTATTGGAGAAACCTCTCCAGGAAACTGTCCAAGCGTTTACCGCAGAAGGGCTATCCGTACAAGCTATTTCGATAGATATCAGCCAAGAGGAGCAAGTCAAATCAGCAATCCAGCAAGTCGAGGCGGCCGCTGGTCAGATTGACATTATGATCAATAGCGCTGGAATCATAGGTCATACCAATACCAAGATCGTCGACTATGACTTAGCTACCTTTGAGCAAGTCCATCGCGTCAACCTAATGGGCGCATTCCTGCTGACCAAATACGTTATTCCGCCCATGCTTAGTCAACAGTACGGCCGAATCCTACATATAGCTTCCATCGGAGGGAAGGAAGGGAATCCAGGCATGATTGGTTATGCGGCCAGCAAATCCGGATTATTGGGCTTGGTCAAAGGTGTCGGCAAAGAATATGCGGATCAAGGCATTACAGTGAATGGCTTAGCGCCAGCAGTAATAGCCACTCCCATGAACCAAGATACCGCACCGGAAACCTTGGCCTATATGACCAGCAAGATTCCGATGGGTCGCTTAGGCACCGTCGATGAAGTCGCCTCAATTGCCTGCTGGATCGTCTCGGAGGAGGCAAGCTTTAACACCGGCTTTGTTTTTGATCTATCTGGCGGGAGAGCCACATTCTAGTCTCTCAGCTGGAATAGGATATCTAGGATTTCAATATTTGGGGCCTCTTTGATTTCATAAGCTTCAGGAATGCTGGCAGACTTTCAGATTGTAGCCAAAGTTTTCTTCCATCACGCGAGTCATGTGATACTCCTGGCTTTGGCAGATGGATATAAAATAGTCCGTCAAGTGTTGATGCTGCTGATTTGTACATAGACTTAACAGCAATTCCTCGAATTTAAGCTCTAGCAGTTGCTCGTTGGGTTTTTCTGCAAACGAAAGATAGGAAGCGATCGAGTTGCGGTAGCTATTCAGCAATGGATCAGGCGCTACTCTGAGGACCGCATCTTGTGCAGAGAGGTCCTTCTGTGGTGTGTCTAAGAAATGGACGTTTTTCTGAAGAAAGGCTCTAATGAAGTGATCCGGAATAAAAAAGAAAATAGCACAGAATTCATCCTCGAAAACTGATGGGTCAGGTTTGCCCCTTTCTTGATAAAGAGAATATCCCCCTGATCTGCTACATAGTCATGGTAGATGCTACGCCACATTTTCTTACCGGAGATGACGAAGGCTAAATAATTGCTGTCTGACCAAATGCCAAATTTCGTCTCCTCTTGCATGCAGGTGTACTCCACGAACAACAATTCGCTAACTGCTAACTTTCAGAAGGAATCATCTCCCTTTATGTGAGAATAAAGATTTACCATGCTATAGATTATCGCCCAGCAGGCCCCTTAACTGCTGCAACAACAGCTGCGCCCATTGTCACAATACTCATGTCCAATGTATTGAATTTGTGGCGTATTTCTATCCATTGCAATGGCGTAAATAAAATAGGCGATGGCAATTCATAGTTACAGGTAATTCAAATACAAATCTGGATTGTTTAAGAATCCTTTGGTGACCATATAATGCTCCGTGTCAACATAACTCTTTTGCACCATCTCATCTTCCGTGATTTCATATAAGTTTGATGAGGGAATGGCCATTAATATCGGAGAGTGTGTCGCAATTATGAATTGGGACATATTCGTCTTTAGGTGTTCCTTGATCTGATAGATAAGAGATAATTGCTTTGTTGGTGATAAGGCCGCTTCGGGCTCATCCAAAATATAGATCCCTCTTTTTGATATCTTCTCTTGAATAATCTTCAAATAGGCCTCGCCATGCGAAAAAGAGCTGAGTTCTTCTCCGTAATTTTTTCTCATGTGGTGAATCTGGTAATTCGCATTATCTACCATTTCGCCAATGACCTGATCCGGCACCTCACCTTCTAAAGATTTCAATTGTTCGTGTATGGATATATCTCTACGATGTACGCTATTCATATAATCCCCAAAATCTTCTGCTCTAAAGAAGAAACCGACGGGCCTTTCAATTTTGTAATCGATTTGGAGAAAAGGTGAGAGACTGATGGCCCCTTGAAATGACCTCTTCGGATAAGCAGATCCATCCATATGCGGCAGTTGTAACCGAAAGGCGATAGCCTCAATCAGCGTAGATTTACCGGTTCCATTATCTCCCACGATGAAGTTTATCGAATTGTCAAGGCTTATGTTCTTCGCAAATTTAACACCTGGAACATTGAAAGGAAAAGGATTGCTTTTTTCAGTGTCTATACTTATTGATCTTATGTAGGGCATAATGTATTTGAAAGTTCACTTTGACGAGATGCAGATAAGCGCTTGGAACTATGTGCGTTCACTTGCTCAAGATATTACTTTCGTGCAACCGGATCAAGTAGTATATTTCAAGAAATTAACGCATATGTGCGCTTAAGGCAAGCATTTTCCATCCCCGTTTGGTTTTGTAGTCATACCCAAGAATTCTAATTTTTCCAGAACTTGATCCTAGGTACTGACCAGG
>JAHQWA010000362.1 GCA_019634045.1 Saprospiraceae bacterium | reverse complement strand
TATCTCCATCCTCATCTCTGGCCGTTTTATCCTTTCCAGCAAAGGCAAATGGCGGCTGATTATTAGAAATTCCATCCGTGCTAGAGTCCGTATTTTCGATAACGATATGGTCAAGGTAGAGTGTCTCTGTCCTGCTTCCGTTGGCAATGAACGCGATGGTATTAGCCCCTTCAACCAATTGTATGAGCTGGGTTTGAATACCCCAATTGTTTAGGGAAGAGGTAGCAGTAAAGGTGGGCGTACCGACCTTGGTACCATTAACATACAAATCTACAGTGTTGACATCCTGATCTTGTACTGTATATCTAGTTTCCAATTTGTAAGTTCCATCTTTAAGAACCGTAACTTCGTCTCGCACTGCAGCAGCAGCTCCGGTTCCAAAGGCCAGGTAACCTTGCCCCGTGTAGTTGCGGATAGCCCCATCCGTCCCACCTCGCTTGATGATGCCAGCGATGTTTTTGTAGTCGAAGGTTTCTGCCTCATATTGATGGGCTCCAATATACACAGGTGGTCGAAAAGGGGTGACCAGGTTGGCGGGGGTGAAATCAGTTAAGCGATTGGTAGCCGTGCCAGAGCAACTGATCCTAAGATCAATCGGACCGTTGTGCTCAATCGTCACGGTCAGCAAACCATCCGTCCAGTTTTTTGAGACGATACTCCCCTGGTGATCACCTCTATCTTCATAGGTCACAGTGGGTTCGGCTGTGCATCCGTAGATTTTGATGATGTCTGTTTTCAAGCTTGGGTCAAGCTTGATATCGTAGTTACTCAAATACACTGTTAGATGACCCGGAAATTCCTTGATGACCCCTGCGGTGTAGCGCGAGAAAGAGAGTTCCATGCGCTCGGCTGTATTGTACTTAAAAGGAATACTGGCACTGGCAGTCTGGTCTGTTTTGTAAGGGTTATAGGTCACCCAGGTGTTTTCGTGGCGCCCCGCGTATAGGTCTCCCGTATATTCTTCAGGAAATAGTTCGTTTAACTCCGCTAGCTTATCCGAAATATCAGACCACCGGTTGGCGTAATTCGCCTTATTTATCTTGAGTTGAAAGCTTCTAGCGGGGTCATCATTTAGTTGGTAGACGGTGGGAATGGTAGGGTAACGTCCTGT
This sequence comes from Saprospiraceae bacterium, assembly GCA_019634045.1. Classification (GTDB taxonomy): domain Bacteria; phylum Bacteroidota; class Bacteroidia; order Chitinophagales; family Saprospiraceae; genus DT-111. Next base: position 31,040 of record JAHQWA010000362.1, on the reverse strand, counting down.
CTTTTTAAAGAAAGTAATATTATCCCGTAGGTTTCCATCTCCGTCCATACGATACAATCCCTCAAATAAGCTCTCCGGAGAACTATATAAGTCGTCATCACTCCCTCCTGCATCCAAGCTATTGACGATGACCAACTTGGTGCGATCGATTACCTCTTGTCGGCTGGGAATACGGACGGTGCCATCGAGCACTTTTCTAAAAAGATCGACACTAACGTTATCAAATTGAGGGAAAGTTTCCCATTTTCGAGCCGTGTAGCCATCCGTGGTAGCTTCTTCCTCGACCTCCTGGAAACAATTTCGCCAAATCAATTCGGGCGCATCGATTACAGTCTGACCTGTTAGCGTCACATGTTCTAGGAAGGGGGCGCCATAGGTGGCCATGGTGAAGTTTTCATTAATATTACCCTCTCCATCTGACCAGCCTGAATCATCATAACGTATTCCATATTGGCCGGCATAACCCGATAGGTAAGAACCCAGGCATAGACTCTCCATATCGGACAGATAGGATTTGAAGGTATATTTCTCGCATAGAATGTAATTTTCTGTATATCGAGAAGCAGCGGATCTGAAGCCAGGATGTCGCTTTAGCATCGCGATGGGATTGATACTTTGGACCCAGCGATTGCCCGTCCAACTTACGATCAGATATCCACCATGCTGATTACTGAGTTCCAATAAGTCAGCAAAGTGATCCATTCTATCCTCCCAACTCCCATTGATCGGGGTCTGGTCTCCAAAACCCCAGGACTGTTCGGCATAACTAAAGCCGATTAGGTTGGGGAATTCTTCGTAGAGCTCTTCGTAAATAGACAAGTCTCCATCTGGGAAATGCTTGTAGCTACCGCTTGCATGCTGAACGACAGCCCAAACCCGGTTCTCGGCACAAACCCTAAGCCAGGATTTAGCAATCTCATATCCATCTTCAGCAATTCTGAATCGATACGTCTCGGAATCATGACTTACCGATAGTGAGATATTCATGACTACATAGGGTAGAATATCCTTGGGAATTAAATCAATAATCTTTTGTGGATCGGGGTTATTCCAGGTGTCAATATGGATGAGCCACATGGGTTGTTCTGGAGAAATAGGTCGTCGCAATTCAGGATCTGATTGCCCGAAACAGAGGTAAGAGAATAGGATAAAAAGTCCGGTACAGGCGATTTGAGTTGAAATGCTTTTCATTGTGCTATGCAATAAATCTCAGATTTGGGCATAAGAAAGGAGAATGAGGCAGTTAGCGCTTTACCTTTAGGTTTGGTGGCGCCTCGAAAGGCTTATTGAATAAACTCCATAGTACCAAGAGGCACCACCATCGATGATATAGCCAGTACTACGTATGTCATAAATATGTATGTGATTTGACTTTATAGGGCGTGAGTGTCCGGATTTTGCTAATTCAGCAAAATACCGGACGACTCTACAACTCTTATTATGCAAACTTTACGCTAGTATCCTGGATTTTGTGGGAAGCCAGGGGATAAGTCGATTTGACTTTGCGGTATTGGTCTACGCTCGTGATGGGGTTGAATATTTTGGCCACCTTGTTCGTTGTATTTCTGTACCCTTTCGACCAATTTACCTGTTCTGGCCAAGTCAAACCACCGCATCATCTCTCCATTGAGTTCTCTTGATCGTTCATCGAGAATGAAGTCGATGTCAACATCCGCAGCGGTAATTTTATTTTCATCCTCTTTTCCCGGCCATGCGGCTCTGACTCTCAAGGTGTTGATGTAATCAGCTGCTAAGCTTTGGTTACCACTCATTAAGGCCGCTTCAGCTCCCAATAGGTAGGTACCTGCCAAACGATAGATAATTACCGGTCGGTAAGAGTTCACATTGGGATCAGTTCCAGTGCCAGGGAAAGGACGCTGCTTCGCATCATACTTCTTCAATGAAGGATAAGCAGAGTCATTATAGTCCTCCGTATTAAGTACCGCAAAACCTTTCTTGGCTTTTTCTTCATCCGTGAATTTAATGTGATCAGGTAACATCCAAACGGCGGTATCCCCCACATTGAATTTCAATTCTCCAACCTGAGATTGATCGACGAATCCGGCATCCGCCTCCTCTTGCGTCCATGTAGGAATTCCTCTCACACTTTGTTGTCCCGTAAGTCGGTTATCGCCAGCAGTTTCAGAATTGGCGATCCACACCGTTTGATAAGATTTGTCGTAGCGAGAATCTACTTCCTTGTTGTTGTAGACCTCGTTGAGCAAGTGTTCAGTAGGTCGAAAACGAATCCAAGGTCTACCATTTTCTACGTCCCGGGCCATTCCAGCCCACTGCACATAGAAAGGTCTAAAGAAGAAATTCTGCCAACCTCCTCTGTTATTCAATTCGTTTCGATCTGACATCTCTCCCTGAATGGCAAACAAGACTTCGGCATTGTTATGGTTATTCTCGGCATGTACTTCCGCAAAGTCATCCATCAATCTTGTTCCGAAGTTTGCGGTTGGACTGGTGGCATCAGGAATGAGCTGCTGTACTGCGGATAAAGCGGCTTCGTAGTCCCCCCCCTGTGCTGCATCGGACCAGGCACGAGTTAGGTAAGCTTTCGCTAGAAGGTGCAAGGCGGAGGCTTTCCAAACTCGTCCTTCTTCTCTTGGGGTATCGGGTAACTCCTTAGATGCCTCTTCCAAATCTTGAATAATGGCAGCTAATACTTCCCCTTGACTATTTAGGGAAAATTGATCCGTAGGGTTTCTATTAAAAGCCAATGGACCAGATCCTAGATCTAAGGTGGCTCCACCGTAGGTTTGTACCAATAGGAAATACCATTGTGCGCGCAAGAATTTGGCTTCTGCTACCAAAGCGGCCAACTCTTCAGGTGTCAGACCAGTAGCATTCCCCCCCAATTCGATCACCCCATTACAAGTGTTGATGGCTGGATACGCAGCATTCCAAAAGGTAGCGGTATTACCATTGTTCGGATCAATTGCGGTATAACTGTTTAATCGATTATTTCCTACCTGTTGGCCATAGGTATATTCATCTGTACCCCAAATGGTACAGAACATACCTCCTTGCCTAGTCATAGTTTTCAAGGCCGTGTATGCGGAGATTACCCCGCCTTCAATACCTTGCTTCGTTTCAAAAAAGGAAGGGGTTAGGATCGATCTAGGGTTTTCTTCCAAGATGTCATCCGAACATGAAGCCAAGCAGGCTAAACATGCGAAAATGACGGTATATTTAGTTATATTTTTCATGTCTAGTTATTAATAGCTTAGAATTAAAGTGAGAAGTTAACTCCAACGATAAAGGACTTAGTGAACGGCGTCCCTTCGCCCACCAATAACCTTCTACCTACTCCTCCTCTACCATTTGGTTCTGGATCAATTCCTCCGAAATCCACATAGTCCGAGAAGAAAGCTTTGAAAGGATTATTAGCAGTTACATAAATTCGTGCCCCTGAAAACGGCCCTAGATTTTCCTTGTCAAAGGTGTATCCGAGGTTGATCGTTCTGATTTTGGCAAAAGTTCCATCAAAATAGCCCAAGAGGCTATTGTGTCTGAGATCCTGATCACCTGGGCGTGGGAAGGAATTAGTTGGGTTTTCATCCGTCCAATAATCCACCAAAGGAGCATTTCTACGACCTTCCAGTAAGGTTCCACCTTGATAGAAGGTTCCGATCAGCATATTACCTACATTGGCAAAACCTATTACCGATAGGTCAAAATTCCGATAGGAAAACCTAGTAGTGATGCCCATAGTCCACTTCGGGTCTAGCTGGCCTAAAATTTTTCGATCATCCCCTGTTTGTACACCATCGCCATCAAGATCTGCTACTTTAATGTCGCCAGGTCGGTAGTCCCCAAATTGGGTCGCAGCATCTGCTTCATTCGACTGCCAGATTCCGATTTTCTCATAGTCAAAAATCACATTTACTGGGTGACCCACAAACCAGCCATTTCCAATGTTTTGCTCCACTCCATTTCCTAGCGCTACAATCTCTTCTTGGTGGGCTGCGAAGTTTACGTCCATTCCCCATTGGAAACCTCCTTTCTCTGGGGCACGAATGATATCTGCAGCCAATGAAATCTCTATACCACTACTCTTAGTTTCTCCAATGTTTTCCTGGATCGGATTAGGAACACCACTAGTGGCTGGTAAGGCTCTGGACTGCAATACTCCATCTGTGGAAGTCCAATAGTAGTCAATCGAGCCCGTCAAGCGATAATCAAATAATCCGAAATCAATCCCTACGTTTTGTGAAGTGGTAAACTCCCAGCTCAAATTTGGATTCGGTAGATTGGTAACCGCGAAGCCTGAGACTGAGTTACCTCCAAGTTGATATAGTGAACGGCTTAGTCTTCCTAGAGAAGAATAGGGCGCTACCGCTTGATTGGAGGTTCTACCCCACCCTGCTCTTAGTTTTAAGTTATCAAAGCCTGTATCTTTCATGAAAGCTTCATTGCCAATGTTCCAGGCAGCGGCAAAAGCAGGATAGGTAAAGTATTTATTGCCATCTGCTAAGCGGGAAGAGCCATCTACACGGAAGGTGGCCGTGAGTACGAACTTATCCGCATAGGCATAGTTGGCACGTCCCATGTAGGAAATCAGCCCCCAGCGAGAATAGTTAAATTGATTCGAAGGAACACTTACATCCCCGGCAAGGAAAAAGTTATTCGCACCTACCAAATCTGAGAATACGTCCTCCGCATTAAAGCCACTTCGCTGACTTTCTTGTTCTTGTACACTGAAAAGACCAGTCAACCCAATGTTATGACGTCCAAAGGATTGATCATACTTGACAATATTCTCAATGGTATAGCCCCAGTCATCTCTATTTCTAATGCGAGCCTGGTTAGCAGCTCCTCCTCTAAACGGAGTATCACTGCCAAAAAATGAGTTGTACTCATCCTGAGAATAATCTAGTCCCACATTAATTCTATAGGACAATCCCTTGGCAAGATCAACTTCGCCATATAGCGTATTAAAAGTCCGTAGCCTTCTTCGATTTTCATTCCAGCTATCTTCGTTTTGAATAAGCAAAGGGTTCCTGGTAAAGGGCTCATCCAAAGTATTGACTGCAGGATTAAGGTAAATACTACCATCATCATTATAAGCTCTGAATAAGGGGCTTAGGTTATTAAGTGAACCAACGGGGTTGGCACTCTCTCCTCCTCTATTTGAAACGGTATTGATCGTGGATAGGCCGACTCTCATCCACTTAGCCACATTCGAATTTATATTAGCTCTTAAGGTATATCTCTCAAAATCCTGCCCTAGGATGATGGTAGATTCTGAAAAGTATCCACCAGAAACGGAAAACCTCGTGCCTTCAGTACCACCAGACAGTGTCAATTCATGATTGGAAATGTGACCGCTCTTATACACTTCATCTTGCCAGTCGACATCTCTTCCAACTTGAATTCCTTCCAACTCATCAGGAGATAGCTCCCCTACACCACCGTAGAACGCAGACCATTCTTTCAACTCCTGAATACCTGCCGCATCAAAAACAGGATACTTATCCAAGGCAGAAGAAGTACCGTAGTAACCATTATAGGTTATTTTCGTCTTACCTGGAACCCCCTTCTTGGTGGTTACAAGTATCACGCCATTTGCTCCTCTTGAACCGTAGATAGCAGTGGCTGAGGCATCTTTCAAAACGTTAATCGATTCAATCAAATCTGGATTCAAATCTGTAATACTACCACCTTGATACGGAATCCCATCAACAACGATAAGTGGGTCATTAACCCCGGATTCATCAGAGCCCAAGGAGCGATTTCCCCGAATCCTGATTTGGGAGCCTGCTCCCGGTCTAGATGAGGTTCGTTGTATAACCACGCCCGGTAATCTTCCTTGCAGTCCTTGAGCAATATCGGCTACCGGTACCTCTTTTAACTCTTCAGATTTCAAGGTCACAATGGATCCTGTCACATCACTTCTTTTGCTTGAGCCATAGCCCGTAACCACGATTTCATCTAGTAAGCTGGCATCGGTAGTCAGCGTGACATTGATGAGGCTCCGGCCATTGACAGCTACCTCTTTTGAGGCAAAGCCCGTATAGCTAAATAGAAGAACAGCATCTACGGGAACATCGATGGTATAATTTCCATCGATATCAGTGATCGTCCCGGTAGAAGTCCCTTGAACCACAATATTTACACCGATAAGCGGGGTATCTGTATCATCAGAAACGCTTCCGGTTACATTGACTTGGGCCTGAACGAGGGCCAAGTTCATGAGGGTAAATAATAACCCTAGCAGGAATCTTTTCCCTGACGTTCTAGCTTCTAAGTTTTTCATAAACCATAATTTTGTTTAGTTGTGTTGATGTTTTGAATTGACGCTTTATTCTTAGCTGATTACTTAGTCTAGAGACTAATCAGTCCAACTCTAGTGTTTAATTGCAATTTGTGTTGGATGTCAAATAGCCTTCATGGCATTAGCAATCGATTGCGTTAGTATTTATAGTATTGGCTTGGCATAGTCAAAACTGTCAGGGAAATGAACTATTTCTCGCTCATTTTATCGTCATCTAGCAATTCCATCAAGGCGATATAGTCCACTTCCCTTCCTAAAATCAAACAAAACAGAATAGCATTTATACTTTGTCCATTACAAATATAATATGCATATCAATACTTACACAATCGATTGCGAAAATATTTCAAACAAGTTTTGCAAAATATTATTCCATACTGAGTTATCGGTTAAAATTTAATTCTAAATTCAAGCTACTTTATCGAAGGGATATTTAGTGTACATAGGGCTTGGCAAGCGAGGTACAAAGAACCTGACTAATCTGGCCAAGGCTTAATTTCAGTGATTTGCGATTATTATGCTTGGATCGGGCCCTCAAATCTAAAAAGCCTATCTTTATTCATTAAAAACCTGATAATCAGTGTTTAATAAAGCAACAAGTCAATCGATTGCATGATGTTACGAAAACAACAGTCCATAAGACGCAAACTTATCCGGATGAACTTGCTAGCAAAGACAGCAGATCAATGGATTACGATCTTTCCTGTACAGCTTCTGATGCTATAAGGCTGCTTGGGGTTTCTTGGTAAAGATCCGCACCGGACCACTATTTTCCGTAGTAATCAAATTGTCGTTGATAAAGATTAGGTCTTTTACATCCCCTTTGAGGTAAATTCCGCTTTCCATCGGTCTCATGGTAGCCCAGGTTCTATCTCCCTTGTTAATCAGTACAGCTCCCATGGAGGCATCGGAAGGGGTAGTTTCTACCTCAACATTAAACCTATTGCCTGCTGTAATGAGATCTAACCAACCATCTTCATCCAAATCTTTAACGACCACTGCATTGATTACAGACAACTGGCACTCCTTCGGAAGTTTTTTCATTTCAAAACTCTTATCTCCATTGTTGTAGAGTACCATACTAGAGAAGAGGTCGATTTTCCGATGCTCTGCTTTCGATATACCGGGCCCAATGACATCATCTATCTCCGCACTGGCAAAAGAGGCGAAGGACTCAAACTTTTGAGAAATTTGTGGCATCTGCTCTGAAGAGCATTCCAGACCACGAACAGGTTTATGACCATACTCCGAGCTGGTAGCCAGGAATACATCATAGGTTCCATTCTGATCAAAGTCATCCGCAAATACCTCAAATTGATGTGCATTATCGACGCTAAACTTGTAGTTTTCTCCCAGATTTCCGACGATCAGGTCCTCCTTACCATCTTTGTCTAGGTCGGCTTTTTCAATGCTAGTCCACCAGCCAACGGTATTTTCCAAGCCAAAGATCTCCGTTTTATTTTCAAATCCTTGACCTGTCCAATCTAGAATCGTAATCGGCATCCACTCTCCTACTAGCACTAACTCCATCTCTGCATCTTCATCCAATTGCGCTACGGTTGCATCATATATGATCCCCAGGTCAAACAACAGTTCTCCATACCAATTTACGGGCGATAAGTTGCCGTCTTGATTCTCCAGAAAGAAGGAAGCATCCCCTAATGGATACTCATTGGGACGTACAAAGCCTGTCACAAAAAGATCCAGGTCCCCATCCTGATCAAAGTCATACTTAAGAACTTGAGAGCCATTGGCTCTAATTTGTGGAAGATTTGATTTCACAAATATTCCCGCTTGGTTTTCATATAATCGATCTTGATAGACCAGCTCGCCCCCGGCACTCTCACTCCCTCCACTGACGACATAAAGATCCTGATCACCGTCCAAATCAATATCTAGGAAGACCGATCCCATATCTTCAAAAATTCGATCCAAATAGAAGGCCTTTTGATCGCTTTTGAGCCATTTATCACCTGAGGACAGGTAAAGGCTTCCTGCTTCACTCCTGCTTCCACCCACGTAAAAGTCCTCTACCCCATCACCGTTCAAGTCGGCAGATGACATTTTGGGGCCGGCGGTCGCAAAGCTATGTGGTAGTAATACCTGCTTGCCATACTCAAAGACTTCATTTTCTACATCGACATGAGGTGGGTCTAGATAAGCCTTCCCTTCAGCAAATAGTTTGTTTTGAGTTGGCTGAGCCTCCGCGATGGGCAGATCATCCTTGTATTTTATGATGACCCGTTCATTGATAGGCTGATCAGTCAAGATGCTTTTTTTGCCATCTGGCCATTGTACAACAAGACTGTCTAAGCTGGTATTTTCACCCAAACCAAAAAAGATATGGGGATCACAGGAAGAGAGATACCCTCTGATGATCTTCTGCTGGAAGAATTGAGTCTGGCCATCGCTATGAGCCCACACCTTCGCACCTATTCCATGGGCATTATTTTGTGGTCCTTCCAACTTGACTTTTGTCCAAGCATTAGTAGTTGTAGATGTATTTTCAAGCAAGAAAGCTTGATCTTCCATATTATTGACCACAATATCTAGATCCCCATCGTTGTCAAAATCTGCTAGCGCCGAACCATGGGAAAAACTGGGTATGCTGGTACTAGAGCCTCCATTTGCTTTGGTAAAGGAGACATCACCATGCCCTTGAAACAAATAGTTCTTTAACTTCAAGGGTTTGTAATTCTCTAGAATCCCTTGGAAGCCAGTTCCAAATAGAATTGCGGTGTCTTGAAAGGCAGTCCGATTTTCTTCCACATAGTTGGAGAGTCTCCGGCGGGCATCCCCATCAAAAAGATCTCTTCGCATGCCATTAGTCACATATAGATCTCGATACCCATCCTTATCAAAATCTCCAAATAGACCAGACCAACTCCAGTCCGTCTTGGCGATACCTGCGATCTGTGACACCTCGCTGAAAAGACCTTTCCCCTGATTGAGATGTAGCATGTTGTGCATATACTGCTTATGCATGCCAGCATCTACAATAGCATGAAAACCTTCGATATTCATGGGAGGCATAGAGACTTTGGATCGGACATAATCCTCTGGACGCATTTCCATGACAATAATGTCTTCCAAGCCATCATTATTGATATCCCCAACATCGGTACCCATGGAGAAGAGGGAAATATGATTGGTCGCCGCTTGCAGTTTATCTACAAAGGTCCCGTCTCCTTGATTGATATACATGTGGTCTACTGTGGCAAAATCATTGCTCACATAGACATCGATTAGGCCATCATTATTAAAATCGGCAGCCGCAAGGCCTAGGGAATAGCCGTAGTTTACAATTCCAGCGACACGACTGATATCTACGAATTTGCCATCGTCATTGCGATATAAACGGTCGCTGCAGCAATCTGGCCCACTTGCAGCACGCTCCTTCATGACCGATAAGGGTAGGTAATATTCATCGGGGCGGTTGGTCAGGTATAGATCCAGATCATTATCGTTGTCAATATCTAGGAACAAGGCTTGCATGCTATAACCTTCATCTGCCAAACCGTATTCCTCAGCACTTTCTACAAATGTGGCGTCCCCGGAATTGATGTATAGTAGATTTTTGCGCTGATCCGGCGTTTCCTTCCAGCCTCCTCTACAGACATAGATGTCATTTAACCCATCAGCATTGATGTCTAGAATCGTGACGCCGTTGTGCCAGCCGTCCTGTCCAGCTGTAATCGCACTGTCGGTTATATCTTCAAATTGGAAGTTTCCGCGATTGAGGTAGAGTTTATCGCTTACCTCATTTCCGGTGAAGTAGACATCTTGGAGGCCATCATTATTGATATCTCCCACCGCTACCCCTCCCCCAGTGTAGATGTATGCATATTTGTCGAAGAAAGTCTCATATCTTTCCTCTACGTGATTATTGAAATTAATGCCCGTTTCCTTACCGGGCTTTAACTCGAAAGCGAGCGTGGATTTGTTTCGCTCTGCTTGATCAAGACTTGCCTCATTTTTACATCCAAGTGCAAGTAGTAGCAAGCCAATAGCTAGAGGTCTACTCAAGCTTGTTAATAAAATTTTGATCATCTTGTAAAAAGTTGTCTAGGGTCTTGAGGCCCTACGGATAAATGCAATTGATAAGGTCACTCGCAATACCTGGTCTTTCGTTATGTTCTTTAAGAATTTGTCTTATGCGCTGGGCCAACTCCCCAATACTTCCTTCAACTTTATTCCTGAAAGCCATATTTATGCCAGACCGATTTCGGAAAAATAATGAAGTCTGTGAAAGGGTACACATCTATACCTGCTTTTTCACAAGCATCCAATCTTACATCCATCCACTTGGCCAAGGGTTGGCCGTAAATGGGCAGGGCTCCAGTTCCAAACAGGAGAATCAATAAGACCAGGTTCTGAAAAAACTTCATATCACAATTCTGTTGAAGCAAGCCTCACCCTATCGAGCTCAGTTAGGACTAGACCGGCCAGCTGAGTGTTACCACTGTTTTTTGACAATTTGTTTATGCTTTTACAAAAATAGAATTATTTTACGCAATCGATTTCGTAAATCCATATTTTTTCTTCTTAGAGAAATGATAAATGGTGAAAACCGAAAGAAAAACTGACAAAACAAGAATATGAGACGCTTCCATTGGTCCATCAGCCTTACCTTTGCTTTTACCCTCCTATTGTTACCCAAAATGGGTGAGGTGCAATTACAGATAAGTAGTCAAGTCCCAGAGGAAAAGGGTTATTTCACTTTAGTTGATACCAAACAAACGACGGAAATTCTTATTGATCGAGAAGACTATCAGGTCGTACATGAAGTGGCTGATTTGTTGGCCGCAGATATTGCCAGGGTCACCGGAAGAAGTCCAAAAGTGAATTCAGCTAGTAAGAAGTCAAATAGTCCTGTAATCATCATTGGGACAATTGGCAAGAACCGATGGATAGATCAATTGATTGCAGAAGGAAAGTTGGAGATATCAAGCATTAAGGATGAATGGGAACGATTTGCTGTCCAAACCTTGGATAATCCCTTTGAGGGAATAAAACAGGCCTTAGTCATAGCGGGAAGCGACCGGAGAGGTGCGGCCTATGGCGTTTTTACGCTTTCGGAATCCATCGGTGTTTCCCCCTGGTATTATTGGGCTGATGTACCTGTCGAGAAGAAGAAAGAGCTATACCTTCCTAGAATCGCTTACGTTTCAAAGCCCCCTTCCATCAAGTTTCGTGGGATCTTCCTGAATGATGAAGATTGGGGCCTACAGCCCTGGGCAGCCAAGCAAATGGACCCTTCCATCAAAGATATTGGCCCCCGTACCTATGAAAAAGTCTTTGAATTGGTATTGCGACTGAAAGGGAATATGGTAGCAGCTGCTATGCACGAGTGTACCGGCGCTTTCTTTAAGTACCCAGAAAATAAAGTAGTAGCCGATAAGTTCGGCATCATGATGACTAGCAGCCATGCGGAACCATTGTTGTATAACAACACCACCGAGTGGCAACAGTTAGTTAATGGTAACTGGGACTATGTAGAGAACAAAGATGGGGTGTTGGATGTGCTCGACAAAAGAGTGGCGGAAGCCGCCGCATATGAAAACGTGTACACGGTGGGAATGCGCGGCATCCACGATACCGGCATGCGAGATGTACCAGAAGGATTTACCAAGGCTGGGGTGTTGGAAGAAGTAATAGGCGAAGAGAGAAACCTATTGGAAAAGCATATTCAAAAACCTGCTACTGATATCCCACAGATCTTTGTGCCTTATAAGGAGGTCTTAGATATCTACGAGGGAGGCATGAAATTGCCGGAAGATATTACCATCGTTTGGCCAGATGACAATTATGGCTACATTAAAAAACTAAGCAATAAGATAGAACAGCAACGATCTGGGGGAACGGGTGTATACTACCACATTTCTTATCTAGGATGGCCCAATGATTATCTGTGGCTCAATACCACCCCGCCGGCCTTAATGTATGCCGAAATGAAAAAAGCCTATACGCTCGGCGCTGACACCTACTGGTTGGTTAACGTGGGAGACATCAAGCCGGGCGAAATGGGAATGCAACTGTTTTTGGATATGGCTTGGGATTTTGAAGCATTCAACTTTGAGAATATTAACCACTATCAAATTAATGAACTAGCCTCCATATTTGGGGAGCAATACAAAGAAAACCTGGCCTATATCTTCGATCGCTATTACTATCACGGATTTACCCGAAAGCCGGAATACATGACCTGGGACTGGGCGTGGAATAGCATCTTTCGTCATCCCAAGATAAAAGATACAGAATTATCCTTTGTTCATTACAAGGAGGCCGAAACGAGGTTACAAGAGTATAGTCAAATTGCAAGTATGGCCGAAGAAATCTTGGCAGAACTTCCATCATCCCTCAAAGCCTCTTTCTTCGAATTGGTGTATTATCCAGTGAAGGGAGCATCGCTTTACAATCACAAGTTATTAGTAGCCCAAAAGAATAGATGGTATGCCAGACAGGGCCGCGCAAGTGCAAATAAACTAGTGGAGGAAGTCGAATCTTATCAAGACAGCCTGGCCGAAATTACGGCTCGATACAATAGTTTACTAAATGGTAAATGGCAAGGTATGATGACTGCTCCTGGCTTTTTACCTTCTCCTCATTTACCCCCTACGGAACAGATTGAATTGACCAATAGTGCTGAAATGGGGCTATTTGTGGAGGGACAACCAGGCGAGGTGAAGCAAGCATTGGAACTCCCGGCTTTCAACCGTGACTTTAATGAATCTCATTTCTTCGAGGTCTACAATAAAAGTAAGCAAGCGCTCGAATGGAAGGCCAAAGCTTCCGATAGCTGGATAAAACTAGATAAGCAAGAAGGCAAGACCGCCACTCAAGAGCGAATCCAGGTGACCATTGATTGGGCTACGTTTCCTTCGAAATCTAGGGCAGAAGGTAGCATTGAACTCTCCGACCGGGAAACTACGAAGCGCATTATTGTAAAGGCCAAGGCTCCGAAGAAAGATCGGGCCAAACTCTACCGCGAGTACAATGGTGTCATCAGTATTGTCCCTTCCGACTTTCATAGGAAGAAAGAGAATGGCGCGATAAAGTTCCAAACAATCCCCGGTCTAGGGTATAGCAATACGTCCTTGCAACTGGGATCCGCTAAGTACGATGCCGGTGAAGACTCATTTGTAGCCTACGACTTCCACGTCGCCAAGGCGGGAGAAATAACCATCCATACCTACATGCTACCTTTGTTTGCCAAAGACCGAAAGCATGGTACGGCTTATCGCGTTCAGGTAGATGATCTGGAAGCTAATGTTCAATCTAACGATGTAAAGGAATATTCACGAGAATGGGCAAGCAACGTCATTCGAAATAGCGCCATCAATAGGTCAACTTTCAAACTATATAAACCAGGAAAGCACACCCTGAAAATCTATGCGGTCGATCCGGGCATGATCATTCAAAAGATCATCATTGATACGGGCGGGCTGCAACAGTCCTATATCGGACCAAAAGCCATGAAGATAGAATAGTCGGTATCTGGCAAGACACCTGATTTCCAAAGGAACTGTTTGAAGTCCCATACCCAGCGCCTGGGAGCCCGGAATTGGCGTAAGAAACGGTGAAGTTGATTACCCAGACGGAAGTGGGGATGGATCATCATTGGGGATTAGATCATGGTGCATGGAGCGTTATCAAACATCTCTATCCCAATGCGAATATTCCCGTGATTCAGATGAGCTTGGATCGAGGAAAATCTCCACAGTATCATTACAAATTTGCTCAAGAGCTTTCTGCTTTACGAGCAAAAGGCGTGCTGATTATAGGCAGTGGAAATATGGTGCACAATCTTAGCATGATTGCCTGGGATAAAATGAATGCTGATAATTATGGGTATGACTGGGCCATTGAAGCCAACGAACGGATGAAAGGGTATCTTAACGATGGTAATCACCAGGCCTTGATTGATTTCAGGTCCCAAGGAAAATCCTTTCAGCTGTCGATTCCAACCCCGGAGCACTACATACCTTTGCTCTACACCCTCGCTTTGAAGGAGCAACAGGAACCACTCAAGGTATTCAATGATAAACTTTTGGCCGGTTCAATTGCCATGACTTCGGTGCAGATTGGGGGGTAATAAAATCTCAATAGTCTAAATCAAGATCTTACTTTAACCATTGCAGCCCGTTTGCCCAGTCGGAGAGATATGCTTTTCGCCACTGAGCTACAGTCTTGGCCCCTTGATATTGATCTAGGTAGGTGTCGCTTTCCGTCCGATCACTCCACCATCTGTTTACTTCCAGGTCACCTGCTTTTTCCTGTCCTGGCCAGGGAACAGTGCTGACAAAGCCACCAGTGGTACCATCCAAATGCGGGGTAGTACAATGCACTTCATACGCCCACTGATCCGCTCTTTTAGGAACAAAACGAATGTTGTAAATGCCACTCCCCTTGTAGAACCCATCGATTCGTTGACCATCAATTTCTATCCAGATGCTTTCTGTCCCCGAATCCTCCTGCCAAGCCGGATCTGTAAAAGTCCATTCGACCACCGCATAAGCAGGAACCGTATCCCGCTCATCGGTATGATTATGATAGACCCTGGATCTAGCCTTGGCAACTTCAGCAGTATCCCCCACCGACTGGCATGCCCCCAATAGTCACAATATACAAAAGGTGCATAAGGTGTAAACCCTTATTCCTCTCCTTGGCTCTGCTTGTGGGACACTTAATACAGATTCAATTATTGTCTTCATGTTGATCGATTAAAAGCTCAGAGCGAAAACGACATTCAATTCGCCTGGAGGTCTTCTTTCCATTGAGGATAGTTCGACAGTACTTGTATTGGCGCTGAAGTATACCAACGGTAACCATTGCGCCGTTCGTAACTGATTTCCGCCAAGGTCCTTCGCTTAATGCCATCTCGGCTACAGAAGTACGGTTTTTGCGTCTCTAGGTCATAAAAGCGTCCCCAAAGTGGAGGGGCACCTGGTGATTTTACCACTACCTTATCTGTTTTGCCCTCAGCATTCAATTGTTTCTCCACTCGGACATCTTCGATCTTATGGTTTTCTAACCAGGCAACGGCAGCGTTCACAGCAGCGATGATCTTAGGCGATGGTTTTTCGAGGTTCATTAGCAGTAATATTATGCCCACTGACTCCGAACCACTCAAGGATGGCAGCTCATAGCTCCTAGCCTTGGCAGGGGCCATTGTGTGACGATCATTTGTGCCAAACCGTAGGTTTTCCCTGAAGGTAAACCTGTGTATTTAGGATACAGCTCACCCCCCTATCAAAGGCCTTTGCTACCTTTTCTTTCAAGGACTTCTTCAACTTAAGTGATAAGAAGTCTGACGAATCCAAAGCTATCTCCTGCAATATTTTGAGTACACCTACCATCGCATCATCGTTGTAGGTAATTTGCGAATAATAACCTTCTCTCAGCGGAAAAAACTGTGGCCATCCTCCGTTTGGGTATTGGGCTGCCAGGAGATATTGGAGGCCTGCCTGAAAGGCTATTTTGTATTTTCGCTTTGGCTGCCTTTTGTACACTTGGGCAAGAAACCGCATTTGCGTATGTGTAGCGCCATTATCGATCGTAGTTCGACTGAACTCGCTTTCCAGATCCTGTTGAGCTTGCCTTATTTCCTTTACTTCCGTCAAACTTAGGATGTTAGCCATATCCTTATTCTTTGGCCATCCTCCATTACGATGTTGGTAGACCAGGACATTGTCTGCAATCCGCAGGGCTTCGGGGCTTCCATACCAATCCGGGACCTGCTTTAGAATGTCTCCCCAGCTAACAGCTACCACTGAAGTTTGGGCCTTGAGGTTTGATAGCAACGGGCATGCTACTAAAAGTAGAAGGGCAGCATAGCAAATCATCTTTTGAATGCCAATATTCCTATTTGAAATTAGATCAAAGGGCATTTTCATAGGGATTAGGGTTTAATGTCAATAATTACCCGTTGATAACGAGTGAGACGCGGGGAGCCATGATCTGTGACCGCCAAAATGATGTGCATACTGCCTATGCCAGGGGGCATCACTCGCCCATCTGGAACGACAAAGGAAGCTTCGGATTGATCAAAGTTTTGAATAGCCACCGCCTCCCCGCTTCGGGCACTGGAAGCGGGAAAGCTACCTGCCTCATTGTAATAGAACCAACGGTAGGATAATGCATCCCCGTCAGGATCTGAAGATCCCTTGGCACTTAATTGTACGCGATCTCCCTTTTTGGCGGTTAATCTGGCCTCATGCCCTAACTTTGGCAGTGGCGGATGATTCACTTCTTCGATCTTCTTGATTGTCCAATCCATTCTAGCCGCAAAATCGTTTTGGTAGGCTTCTCGCCACCGCCAGATGGTTTCGTGATTGCCCTGATGCCATTTTCCATCTATGCCGAGTACTTCATCCTCCGCATCGGCCCAAATAGGGCGACTTTCGGGATAGAGATGCCATTTTCTCATTCTGGGCGTGTACAGCTCATAGCGACCTCCCCAGCCCCCCCAATCGGGATGATCGGGCTCGTTTAATCCATTATCGATCAGAAACATAAAGGAAGGGGAATCGCCTTCCATCAAGTATTCCCAATGCGGGTACTCTGCGCCTAAGGGACCTTTACGACGGATATTTCGATCAAGCCATTCATTGGTAACCAGACTAAAATCGGCTCCATCACATCGAGCGTGGAAATAGTCTCCGCTAATCCCACTCCACGTAGCATGATGATAAGCGCCTCCCTTATTGAAGCCGGGGCTTACGATATAGAATAGCTCCGGAAACTCCTTCCTGATCCAAGGACCGCTGTCATCTTGATCAGAAATGGTATACACGCGGAGCTTAGCAACGAATTGCTTCAGTTGTTCTGCGCTCCGAGTTTTCCTCACCTTCCACAAAGCTTGGGCCAGTACGTTGGGACCACCCCATACCGTAACCCAGAGGGGTCGCGGATCATCTTTATCTACGGCCGTAATGAGCTTATCAGAAGCGGGAGAATCTTTGCCTTCACCAACCGCCTGCATGCCGTATTCCGGCAAGCCTTCCGTAATACAGGAAAGGACTTGTTCTGCTGTCGGGAAGCCGGGCTCGTGCTGCGCCAGTTGGTTTCTGACCTTGGCAAAAGCTTCCACGATTTCTCGGATCCGGTAGGTAGCTACCCGATTCTGTTGATGGATAGAGGTAGTGGCGGCTAGCCCCTCTATATCGAAGTGGTTGGCATAGATCAAGAAACGAACCATGGACATAGCATCGTCCGGCTCATTTTCAATATCCGTCAAGACGAATACGCGATGTTGGGCATTCGAGTACTTGGGAATCGACAAACAACAAAGGAAAGAGAAACCTATGACCAGGAGGGACGGAAAAGTGGGTAAAGGCGTGCCCAGGCACGACAAAGGAGATGCTTGTCGTAGCATAACTTATTGGTTTTTCGTTTATGTTTACACCTGCTTTCTTATTCTAGTAGCGCAGTCTATTTATTTTTTGAGCTGCTCTTGGATCATCGGCAAGGCAAGCTCATCAAGCTTGTGCTTGTTGTTAAAGATGGGGGCATCTCGTTTTGTCTTGTTCTTACACTAGTGCCGCACTCCGGTCAACACCATCACAAAACGGTTCTCTGATGATTTTTGTGTTTTGGAGTCCCCCTTTTAGCTAAAAATCTTACTTCCGTTGGGCGCCATTCTTTTCCCTAATACGCTGCCTGTCTAGCTAGCCAGATCGGCATGTCCGGCGGCCAGACGGAACCACAAAAAAATGTAGTAGAAGCTATAAAACTAACAAAATATTAAATAGTAGTGTATCTCTAATTCATTAATCTAAATCGATGAATTTTATAAATCTCTCGTAATTCGGGTAGGGTAAAGTTATGTCTCGAAGTTATTAGGAGTAAAATATTTTTTTTAGTCTTCTAATCGGTCAAAAATGAAAAAGCAGGTATCATTTTTATTATCTCTACTCGTATTCTCTCTACTTACTTGTCAAAAAGAGGAATCCAATACCACTACAGATTTAACATTTGATCGGCTGTCTACTCCGATCTTTGAAAGCCCGCTCAATATTGCTGCCGATCCCGCTATGCTCAGATCGGGAGATACTTTATTCATGTATTATTCGGCGGAGAATCAGAAAATTGGAGTTGTGTATTCCCTAGATAATGGTTCCAACTGGATTAACCCGGGGATGGATCCCCAAACGGACTATGCAGCCTTGACCGGACAGCCGGATAACTGGGATAATACCCTAGAAACGGTGGATGTAATCAAAGTCGGAGATCAATACCTGATGTACTACACAGGCTATCGCGAAGGAGAAGCGGATAATCCACACGTCGAGAATTATGCCATTGGCTTAGCCGTATCCCCTGATGGGATCAACTTTCTAAGACATCCCAATAGTATCAACGGTCCCATTCTCGCAAGAGATACCTCAAATGAAAACACAAGAGACAGACATGCCATGACTAGTCCGGGAGTGGTGTACGAAAGTGGCACCTACTATATGATCTATGCCGGCTGGAATGTAACCAACAACTGGACGGGATCCAATGCGGGTATCCGAATATTAGGCGCCACCTCAACTGATGGTTTACATTGGACAAAGCTACCTGCTACGCTCATTGATCCTACCGAAGTAACTTATAGTAATGATATCAACGAAGCGAGCCTGATTCGGTCTGATGATGGCTATTGGTATATCCCTTTTTCTACAGCTTCCTCCATTGGGATAGCACGAGCCCTACATTTTACCGATTCCTATCAAGTGTATCCGGAAGCCATCGTCTCGCCACAATTCGCTTGGGATAGTGAAGTCACCGCTCCAGATGGCATGATCGAGGACGGTAAACTCCGAATTTGGTACCATGGCGTCAAAGCGCCTTTGTATTTTCCGTGGGTCATTGGTTATTCAGAAGCTCCATACCCGCTGAAATGGTAGTCGGGGTTCAAGGATCGATGGCCACAATAAAATGATAAGTTAGATTTGCTCTCTTACTTAATCAACAAAGGATCCATTTTCATTACCTCCATGAGGTAATAGCGTATTTATTTTTTGTCCTCAGCGTCACGAGGAATTTTGAAGATTTCTTCTATTTTCAACTTCCTAAGGTAATTCATTACCGTAAATAAGCCCGACCATTCTTCTAATTATTAACACGCTTCAATAATTAACTCGTGATCCATTCTAAAATATCCAACCTTCTTTGTTGCTGCCTTTATTTCTTAACAATAAGTACTAGCTTCTCACAAGAGGGAGATCAATTCCTAGACGGCATCGGAGAAACTGGGCTGATTGCTCGTTATATTCTGGATGATTCTGCTAAAGATTGGTCCAGAAATGATTTTAATGGGCAAATAGTAGGCGTGCAGCAATGGCTTAGTGATGATACTTTTGGAAAAGTACTTTACCTTTCGGCAGCCACCGCAAATTATATTCAACTACCCCATAAAATGTTGGTGAGCGGAGAGGCAATTAGCATTACGGGATGGGTCTATATGCTTACCACTCAACCTAATCAAACCATCCTTGACTTTGGTAGTGAGGAGCGCTCAAGGTTTTCTATCGTTGCTAAAAGCATCGATGATCATGAAGAGTCTATCGCCCCCCTTGATACCAATAGCTATGCCAGCCCGATAGCCTTAAGTGCTGAAAAGTGGCATCATTTTGCAGTGGTGGTTGATCCCGCTAATCCATCCATCAATACCTATGTGGATGGAATGCTTGCGGAAGAGAAGCACATTCCCAATCTAGACTTGGGACAGCTATTCGCCCAAGAGGTGTCAGATGCAACTAGACTTTATATAGGCCGATCCCTGGCGGCTAAGCCTATTTTTCTAACTGCCCATCTACATGATTTCCGGTTTTATAGCATCCCACTTAGGAAGGAACAAATTACTACCATGTATCGTAAGGCTATACAAATTGAGGCTGCTGTTGTCAATGAAAGAAAGCAACCGAATGATGATCTTCCACCATTTAATGAAAACAGGCCGCAACTGTACAACCCATACTTAATCGATGTGCCTAACATAGAGCTAACAACCTCCTTAGGCCATTTACCCCGATTACCACGCTACATCCCCGCCCAATACCAAGCGGCGGTCACGACGGGGAAAGTGCGAGTCCAATGGCCTACTCCGGCAGACAATCTTCAGGTGTTGAACCCCAGGCAATATACGATTACGGGCACAGTGGCCGGTACGGCTTTTAAACCCAAGGCTTTCATCAGAGTGCTTGACAAGGATCATTCCCATGCGGCCAACCGAAATTTAGCGCCCTTTTCCCTCCACCAAGTGCAACTGGACAAAGATATACACGGTCAACCTACCCCGTTTATCAAGCATCGAGATTTATTCCTTTCAACCTTAGCACAGACCCATCCAGATGCCTTCCTGTATATGTTTCGAAATGCCTTTGGTCAGGAACAACCTAAACGGGCCGTTCCCCTGAAGGGCTGGGATTCTCAGGAAACGAAATTGCGAGGACATGCTACGGGTCATTATCTCACAGCGCTTGCGCAGGCCTATGCAAGCACAGGCTATTCAAAAACGCTGCAGGATAATTTTTATAATAAAATGGAGTATATGGTCGACGTACTCTATCAATTATCGCAGTTATCTGGTCAACCCAATCAGCAGGAGGAAGCGCAGGGCACCTATCATGCTGATCCTGTAGCCATCCCACCAAGCGCCGAAAAACCTGATTTTGATTCTGACTTGAGCGAGAATGGCATTCGAACTGACTATTGGAATTGGGGTAAGGGCTACCTAAGTGCTTATCCGCCAGATCAGTTCATTATGCTGGAACAAGGAGCAAAATATGGTAGAGATAGCACCAAGGTTTGGGCCCCCTATTACACCTTGCATAAAATATTGACAGGACTGCTGGATATATATGAAATTACGCGTAATGAAAAGGCACTAGAAGTAGCTAAAGGGATGGGAACTTGGGTACATGCAAGGCTCAGTCAGTTACCCCATGAAACCCTGATCAAGATGTGGAATACCTACATCGCCGGTGAATATGGGGGCATGAACGAAGTCATGGCAAGACTCTATCGACTAACGAATGAAAAACACTACTTTGAACTCGCCCAATTATTTGACAATATTAAAGTTTTTTACGGCGATGCTAAACGCAGCCATGGCTTAGCTAAGAATGTCGATACTTTCAGGGGCTTACATGCCAATCAGCACATTCCTCAGATCGTAGGCGCATTGGAAATGTATCGCAATTCAAAGCGCCCCAGCTACTATCATATTGCCGATAACTTTTGGTATAAGGCCACACAAGATTACAGTTATAGTATCGGAGGCGTGGCTGGGGCAAGGACACCCGCCAATGCAGAATGCTTTACCATCGAACCTGCCAGCTTATATGAGCATGGACTATCCGTAGGCGGGCAAAATGAAACTTGCGCCACCTACAATATGCTCAAGTTGACAAAAAACTTATTCCTTTTTGATCAACGTGGCGAATTGATGGACTACTATGAACGTGCTTTATACAATCACATATTAGCTTCGGTCGCAGCGGATAGCCCCGCCAACACCTATCATGTCCCCTTACGACCGGGGTCGAAAAAGCATTTTGGTAATGCGAAGATGAATGGCTTTACTTGTTGCAACGGAACGGCCTTGGAAAGCAGTACCAAGCTGCAAAATTCCATTTACTTCAGGAGTCAGGACAATAAGCAACTCTATGTCAATCTATTTATCCCCTCTACCCTCGATTGGACAGAACGAAAGATCAGCATCGTCCAACAAACTGCCTTTCCGAAAGAAGACCGTAGTCGAATATTGATAAAAGGCAAGGGCAAATTTGAAATTAACCTACGAATTCCTCATTGGGCAACCCAAGGTGCTTTCATTACCATTAATGACAAGCCGCAGGCTATCAATACCACGCCGGGGAGTTATGTCAAATTGCGGAGAAAATGGAAAAATGGGGATACAATAGAAATCCATTTTCCTTTTCAGTTCCATCTAGCTCCACTCATGGATCAGCAAAATATTGCCAGTTTATTTTATGGTCCAGTTTTGCTAGCCGCCGAGGAAACGGAAGCTCGAAAAGATTGGAGAGTCATCACTTTATCGGCGGCAGACATTAGCCAATCCATTAAGGGGGATCCTAAAAAATTAGAATTTGAAATTGAGGGGGTACCCTTCAAGCCATTTTACGAGTCCTATGGCCACCATTCTGTTTATCTTGATGTCACGCTTAAACAATAGACTAAATGAAAAGTCCACTTTATATCTGCCTATCCTTCTTATTATTGCCTTTGCTAAACCTGAAAGCGCAGGATTATTGGAAAGCCATAGCAGAGAAAAAACCCACCTTAGGCATCGCTGAAGTGTTTCAAAAATTTAAAACGCCGCAATTTCAGCTGAAGTTAGTCAAGGCCTCGCAGACCGTTGCTGCTTTTCGCCCCAATGAAGACCCTAAGTTCGATTTTACGCCAGGCGATAGGTTGGAAATCAGAGATAAAGATGGCCTCTACCATTTGGGAGATATCAATCTCCGATTAAGAATAACGGAGGGAGACTGGAAGCAGTATTCTACGGCTACCCAGCGTGCTGCGGTAACCGCATTAGCCAGCACCGACAACATACTGGCGGGGGCAGATTTGGCCAATACTTTAGCTCCTGATATACCGGTCAACATTAAGAGGTTTTACGAAATCGACCAGGAGCAATTGGTACTCCGATTTGAGATCAGCAATAAGGTGGCCAGGGCGGTTGAAATTGGCGCATTGGGTATCCCCATGATCTTTAACAATATATTGGAAGGTAAATCTTTGGATGAAGCGCATGCGCAGAATGTGTTTTTCGATCCTTACATCGGCCTGGAGGCAGGTTATTTGGAAGTCAAAAGATTGCATGGGGGCGGACCGACTTTACTGGTCTTACCCAACGAAAACATGGCCTTTGAAGCTTATCGCCCTTTGTTGGATGACCCCTCTCGCAGGTCGGTCGTATTCGAGGGCTTTCACGAGTGGATGAGTTGCTCGAAGGCCTATGCTGAAAATGAATGGAAAGGTGTTCAACAATGGAACAACGCAAGTTCTGTATTCTTAGCTCCAGGGGAAAGCAAAAATTTTTCCGTACGCTTCGTGCTAGCCGATAGTATTGCCGGTGTACCCCAAAGGTTAGCAGCAATTGGTCATCCCGTAGGCATCGGTATCCCTGGTTATGTGATTCCCCAAGATGTAGAGGCCCAGTTGTTCCTCAACTATCGAGAAGGCATAAAATCTATCGAAGTCGCACCGACGGGTAGCCTTGAAATAACCCCAGCTGGACAAACCAAAAGCGGGCTAAAAAAGTATACCCTTAGCGGAAAAATATGGGGACAATCCAGATTGACCGTCATTTACAGCGATGGTCTGAAGCAAACGATTCACTATAAAGTTATCAAACCCGAAACGGAGGTCGTCGATGATCTAGGGCATTTTCTGACTACTGAACAATGGTTTGATCAAGCGGATCCCCATTTTAATCGAACCCATTCCGTCATTAGTTATGACTATGACACCAAAACCCAAATAAGGCAAGATCGCCGAGCCTGGATAGCAGGTTTGAGTGATGAAGGTGGCGCGGGTAGCTGGTTAGCCGCTATGATGAAGCAGCTGGTGCAGCCCGATAAGGAGGAGATCGGCAAGCTGCAACTCTTTATAGATAGTACGCTGTGGGGTGGCATTCAGTACAAGGACGGTCCGCTGAAATATGCCGTCAGGAAGAGCCTTTTTTTCTATGAACCGGATTCCTTGCCGCCTGGAACCTATAGCGATAGCATCAATTACACCACTTGGGCTGCCTGGAATCAAAAACATGCCGAAAGTGTCGGGCGGTCGTACAACTATCCGCACGTAGCTGCGGCTTACTGGTGCATGTATCGATTGGCCCGATATCATCAGGGATTGGTGAATAACAGAAGCTGGGACTGGTATCTCCAGCAAGCCTATCATACGATCGTTGCTATGGTTGAGCATGCGCCCTATTATGCGCAGTTTGGGCAAATGGAGGGGTCCGTGTTCTTGTTCATATTGAAAGATTTGCAGCATGAACAATTCAATGAGCTAGCCACTGACTTGAGCACCAAAATGAAAGATCGAGCGGTTCATTGGAAGGCCCTAAAGTATCCTTTTGGTAGCGAAATGCCTTGGGACTGTACGGGGCAGGAAGAGGTGTATATGTGGTCAGATTATTTTGGTTATGATCGGAAGGCTGAAGTCACACTCAAGGCCATTTTAGCGTATATGCCCGCCATTGCCCATTGGGCCTACAATGGGAATGCTCATCGATATTGGGATTTCTTGTACGGTGGCAAATCAGGGAAAACCTCGAGAGTAGAACGACAAATCCATCATTATGGCTCAGCCCTTAATGCGATTCCGGTGCTACATCACTATCGGAAGCATCCAGAAAATTTCCATTTATTAAAAATAGGCTATGGCGGTCTGATGGGCAGTATTTCAAATGTGACCCAGGATGGTTTCGGACCAGCGGCCTTTCATTCTTTTCCTTCTACCTTACAAATAGATGGCATCTCGGGGGATTATGGCTCTGGCTTCTATGGCTATGCGGTGAATTCCTCCGCTTATTTAACGTATCACGGAGACTTGGGCTGGTTAGCTTTTGGGGGCAATTTAAGGCAACAAGACAACATCCTCACCCTTGAACTCACTACCGCTGCTAAGTCCCGCATCTTTATCGAACCGAAGAAACTATGGGTAAGGCTAGATGCTGGGACCATTAAATCGGTAAGCTACGATACGAACACAGAAGAGGCAGTGATTACCTTACATCCAAAAGATCCACATACCCCTCATGCCTTTTTAAGAGCGAATACTACGCTGGAATTGCCGTATGAAAAGGTGAGAAATGCTTATAAAATCCCCTTAAAGGCAGGAACCATTGAGATAAAGATTAAGTGAGAAAGGATGACTTAGCTTTCTTATCTTTGAGTTATTTGAAATCTATCCAAGATCCATCAGATATGCATAAGCCCCTATTAGCTATACTCCCTTTACTATTTTTAGCTTGTCAGGCGCAAGATCGAACGCCCGAGCAAGTGGTTGATGCCTCTACGGTCATTTGGAACGAGGCGCAAGCCATCCTGAATGAAGTCGTACCTCCGGTTTTTTTGGATCAAACTTTCAATATCCTAGATTATGGAGCTAAGGAAGGCAGCTCGGATAAAAGTACCGATGCCATTCAGCAGGCTATTCAAGCCTGTACCAAGGCTGGCGGTGGCAGCGTATTAGTGCCCAAAGGTGTATTCAATACAGGAGCCATTCATCTGGAAAACAATGTGAATTTACATCTTGCTGAAGATGCTGTACTGCAATTTAGCACTGACCCTACTGATTACTTACCCGTCGTACAGACCTCCTTTGAAGGCACAGAACTAATGAATTACTCTCCTCTAATTTATGCCTACCAGAAAAAGAATATAGCGATTACCGGCAAAGGCTTACTCAACGGGCAGGCCAGCCGAGAAAATTGGTGGATCTGGAAAGGGCAAGAAGAATATGGATGGAAAGAGGGATTGCCTCATCAAAACCAGGCAGATAATCGGATCAGATTGACTGAACTGGCGGCCCAGGGTATACCAGTAGAGGAGCGAGTATTTGGAGCAGGCTACTATCTCAGGCCTTCTTTTGTTGAATTCTTTGACTGCCAAAACATTCTAATTCAGGGCGTAAAGATTATCCAGGCTCCTTTTTGGATTATCCACCCCATCAAGTCCAGCAATATAACGGTAGATGGTGTTGAAGTGGACAGCCATGGGCCCAATAATGATGGTTGTGATCCGGAATACTGTCGTAACGTAGTCATTAAGAATTGTCTGTTCAATACTGGGGATGATTGTATTGCCATAAAATCGGGTCGGGATGAGGACGGACGTCGTGTCGGGTTGGTAAGTGAAAACATTGTGGTAAAAGATTGCAAAATGCTGGATGGTCATGGTGGAGTCGTTATGGGCAGCGAAATATCCGCAGGAGTGCGTAACGTCTATGTCGATAATTGTGTCATGGATAGTCCAAATCTAGATCGGGCTATTCGAATTAAGACCAACACAAAAAGAGGTGGTTTTGTGGAAGGCGTGTACGTCAGAGACCTGCAAGTTGGACAAGTGAAGGAAGCCTTACTGAAGATTAATCTGTTTTATGCGACCTATGCAGATCAGGAGGGAATTCATATCCCACGGGTCCGGAAGATACATCTGCAAAATGTCCGGGTAAAGAACGGAGGCAAACATGCCATACTTGCCAAAGGGCACCCAGAGATGCCTATTGAGCAAATCACCTTTAAAGATGTAATCATAGAAAAAGTTGAGGAGCCATTTCTACTTGAACAAGTAGAGCATCTTGATCTTCAAAACACTACCATTAATGGGAAGCTAGTTACGCTTCCGGATTTGTAGATTAGGGCCTTTCCTGCTAGAAGTCACGCAAGTTCTGGATTAAGAATCACCATTCGTTTTCAAAACCGGGCGTATTGTAGATTTCAGCCCAATCTCGATGCCCCTCTGTAAAACTGGCTGAACACCAAGTAAACATAAGATCGACGGAGGGCGGAGCAATGGTATCATGGTAAGTGGGTGTGACATTTATGGCCTCTTCATCAAATACATGAGCATACATATTTACTTTCTCTCCTGGAAGGGCACAATTCTGCAGTACATAGGGCACATCGCCTTCAAAGTCTGTTTCACAGCGGAAGTGGTAGATCTCTTCCTTGGCGTTGGCACCCAGACCATGAGGCCCATCCGGCCCATGGAAATGTGGCGGATAGCTACCTACGCCTCCGCGATTAGCCATATAGGTGTCGCCGAAGAGCAAGCGGCAAGCCTGAACATTCTTATCCACCAATTTAAATACGGTACGTTCTGACATGGGACGCTTATTGCCTAAGTGATCAGCGAGTTCGGCCCCCTCGATATCGCTATGCCTAACCCCTTGTACAGGATATTTCGTATGACATTTCACGGCCTTAAATTCGCTGACATCACACTGGCTTTCAGTACTAATCGAGATCTGTTCTTCAATCCCTACATAGAGGACATCTCCTTTTTCCAAGACCTAGCTATCGTTTTGTACCTGTATGTTGGCCGTCCCACGGTTGAAGTAAAAAACGGCCTCTTCTTTTTCTAAGACTCGCGTAGCTATCACAGCGGGTGTCAGCTTAATTCTGGTCAAACGCAGGAAATTAAAGCTGGAGTTTTCGGCGGTGATGATTTCGCTGACGCCCGAAGCTGGCGTGGCATCAAAAGCTTCGACGGTGCGAACAAGATGAGATTTCGGAACCATAAGCTGTATATCTTGCCGCCTCGCTGAAGCGGGTTTAGCAGGGATACGCCGGTCACTTCCATTTGTTTTTGGTACTACCATGTGTCTTCAGTTGTTTTTCGTTACAAAATCTCTGATTTTGTGGTTGTGCTAACCTCACTTCAAATTTATCGTAAAGGCGTGATGGAAACTGGCCCGGCCAAGCCAGAAGGAAAAGGCGCCCAAGCCTCGGTGGTGAAAACCCGATCCGGGCCTAGGTTCTCCCGCAATCGTGCTGAAATATTGATGTTATAATAGCGTTGCCAACGCGTACCATTTTTCTCCAGATACATCACTCGATTCGCCATTAGGTTGGAAACTTCAACGGATAAGGTATTGCTTTTTTCCAGCACTTCTGCAGGTATGAGCACCTGATAAATGGGACCTAAGGCCGTACCCGCCGATTGCCCATTCACTTTTACCGTAGCCGTTTCCGATACCTCCCCTAAGTCCAAAAGTATTCCTTGCTCGTAGCCATCAGGCAAATCAAAGCTAGTACGGTAGGAGGCCGTGCCGGAAAAATGCTGGAACTCGTCCCCTTCGAGCGCTGTCCATCTTTGTACCTGATCGAGCTGTTGAGCGGCGGGTAGTTCCGGGCCGCCTTTGATAAAACTAAGTTCCCAGGGATCATCCAATTGGATTTTGTCCTCAGTACCTGGACGATACAGCCAATTTTTAGCCTTGACCTCCTCTTCGGAAACTTTAATAAGGAGGGCTTCTCCGCTGTTGAGTTGTAAACGAACAAGGTTGTATCCATTTACCTCTTTGGTTTCCGCTTTACCGATTCGACCATTAAGAGCATCGTAAAGAATAATGCTCTTGCCAGTCTTTTGTAAAGGCAACCACTGATCAACGGGCTCATCCGCCCCATTCGCAACGAAATAGATATAATCATCTTCTAGTTGTCGGCGGTGGAAAGAAAGACCGTAACTAACTAGATCCTCACCGTATACCTCGGCCTTTGCCATGCCTACAGCAAGATCCGTTTCCACAATCGTATTGTCTTTTGGGAAATTCACTTTCATTTGTTCAAAGGCGGCTTGCCGCTCTTCCCACCTATCCCAACCGGCCACTTGTGCAGGCCATGATTGAAAAACAATTGTAGCGCCTTGCTGTGCTAGTTTTTGTAGTTGTTGCAGGGTCTCTAGCGGCATATATTCGGTAGTCGGGATCAAAATGACTTGATACTTGGCACTGCCAGCTTTGATCTCCCCCCCATCTAGCTCCACTTGTCTTAATTGTTTATCCGAAATAAAGTCAAAACCGAAGCCACCTTCCTGTAACCATTCTGCCACTTCGCGCACCTTGGAAGAGCCGCCTCTGGGTGCTGCCTCTCCGTGGAAATGATCGAGCAATTCCTTACCGCGTTCTGCATATCGATCATAGGCTGGGAAATACAAAAGCACATCATTATCTGGCACTCCAGATTGCAGAAAAGACTGCACCCGGGCAATGTACTGATTCAAGGCAGGATAATCATGCCATAGGGAGTTACGCGGGTTGGCGTGAATGGCGGCGTAGAAGAGGCGGCCAGGCCACTCCTCCTCAGTTGGAGAATAGCAGGTCCCGTGATAAAAGATATGATTGATGCCAGCTGCAAAATACCGATCAATATTTTCCTTGAGATCAGCGAGATTGGTGGTGAAGTGTTCGCCGAGCCAGGTGGCCGCCTCGGCTGATACCAAGGGTTTCCCACTGACATGGGCCGCTGAGCTGGCCATTTTCGCCTTGATGATATCCGTGCCTTCTGTTTCGGGGATATCGGAAGCGGCATAAAGATCGAGAATATTGGCGGGGGAGCCATGCGCCTGATTACGAATCACCGCTCCCTTTTCCCTTGCCCAGTTAGACCAGTCCTTGGTAAAAGTTTCTAACAATAGGTCCGAAATTGTCTCCCTATAATCCGTGAGCACCCGGCGATTTTTGTCTGACTCGTCCTCTCCGAGCAAGGCAGGCAACTCCTGCCGGAGATCATAGCTTCGTCTTTTCTCAAACTCCTCAAAAAGTTTTGGTGTCCAGTTGGCCTGTCCACGCGCATCATCTACCTCGTAACTATCATTAAAAAAAGCCCGTAGAGAACTTATCTCTTTCCCTTCCAGTGCCTCATCGAACTTTGCCAAATAGGCTTTGATGGGATCGCGATCAAAATGATCGATCACCAGTCCTTCACCGCCAGGAGCTGCGCGTTCCACCATTTTACCATGCGCTCCTTGAAAAAGTGCATATAGCTCCCATGTACCTGCTGGGGCAACCCAATCCAATTGGCCAGCTTCATCTACCTTGGTGGTCAAATCTACCTTTTGCCCCTCATCAGAATACGCCATTAATACCTGTAGGGGCAGCTCCTCCTCAAAGCGAACTTGATCAATGGCTAGATGTTGGAGGTTTTCATTGGCAGTAATAGGCTGCTTCAGATCTTGAATAGTCAATTCAGTCGATTGCACCGTTCTGAGAATAGGACTTTGCATCAGGGTAACCTTCTCTTTTAGTTGCTCCCCTTCGTTCAGTTGAAATCGACGATGGGCTATATACTTACTCGCCATATTTTCTTGGACCCATGGACCACCAAATGGCCAGCCCGTTCCAGTCGCCATATCTACCCCCAACCCCAAACGCTCCGCTTCTTGGAGGGTATGTAAAAGCAGGTCTACCCATGCTTCTGATAAATATTCGATAAAAGCCTCATCCTGATTTTGTACGCCATAAATTGGCGTTAATTCCACCCCTCCGATTCCAGCTTCGTGGAGTGCCTCTAATTCGGCGGTAATA
The DNA here is from genome assembly GCA_019634045.1 of Saprospiraceae bacterium. Lineage (GTDB taxonomy): Bacteria > Bacteroidota > Bacteroidia > Chitinophagales > Saprospiraceae > DT-111. The sequence goes on along the minus strand of JAHQWA010000362.1, from coordinate 703 downwards.
CCTGCGCGATCCACCTGGCTACCGTGCCACCACCAGCGGGTCCAGGGCTTAGTATTCGTCGTTATCTCAGGAAAATCCGGTATGGCTGAATTTGTTGGAGAATCGCATGCAAACAGCAATAGCATGCCCAGCAAGGCAAGGCTTGTTGTTAAAGTTTTGGTCATTTCGTTTTGTCTTTGTTCTTACACTGGAACTCCACTAAGGTAAGCACTTTCATAAACCTTACAAACACTTGGAATTGAAAGCGGAGGCGATAGTACTACTAGAGGGGTCGATTAGTCATTTGGAAGTTCAGTTGAAGCGACACTGTAAGGAGTTGGTGGAGTGATTTGAGTGCTGAGGTATTTTCCTTCGATCAACCCAATAAGCGTTATACCCCATTCATTGTTGGTGGTAATCATGCCAAAAGATTAAGGAGAGTCCACGTTGAAAGCAATTCTACACATAAGCTAGATCAAGCTTAAAATACCTATAGTAAGCTGTACACTAGATACATCCTTAAAAGTTAAAAAATCTACTCTTCGGTATAGATAGACCAAGCCCAAACCAAGCGTAAATTTCTCGAAAAAAAACTTCTAAAAAACATCTAAGTATAAACAAATAAAAACACAAGTACTTGATAAACCGACATATAAAAACAAATACTCTAAGCCTCCCGGGATCACTTACACATCATGTCATACTTAAGCAGTAGAAAGAACCG
>JAHQWA010000361.1 GCA_019634045.1 Saprospiraceae bacterium | reverse complement strand
TCTCCTCCACCTAGCTTAATTTTTTCCAGGCGGTAGTTCATCTGAGAGAGTAAGAGCTTCAAACTATCTTCATTCTTGCTCTTTTCAAGATCAATTTTCGTCATGTGTGATTTGTGGTGATATCAAAGTCAAAGTTAGGACTGGGCACAAAAGCTGTGTTAGTCAATTGGGAAAGCATAATAGTAGGAGCCTGGATAATGCTCGTAAATGCCTTCGAGCATAACTTTACCAGAGGCCTCCTCTAATTCGCGGATCAGTTCTTTGACAGAACCAATGCGGCGATTATCCAAATTGGTAATAATGAAGCCCGGATCCATATTGGTCCGTTCAATTTTACTACCGCGATAGATACTGATCACTTTCACACCATCGACTTGCATGCGTTTTTTCTCTTCCTTGGTCAGGTTACGCAATTCGAAGCCAAGCGTGCGTAGGATAGCTTCTTCCGTGGAGGAAATTGAAGCTACACCATTGGTTTTGTCTTTAAGAATAATCTCAACCTTATAGGGTTTTCCTTTGCGAAGGTATTCTACTTGTAGTAGGTTCCCAGGTCGATATCGTCCCAGTAACTCTTGCATTTCAGGCAGGGTCCTAGTCTTGACGCCATTGATACTAATGATTACGTCATTCTTTTCAATTCCTGCATCCTCAGCACTTCCTCCTGGACTAATCCGGGTGATCAGGACACCTTCCACGCTAGGAAGTCCCAGTTCCTTGGCGGTACGATTCGTTATTTCATCGATATAAACGCCCATGATTCCGCGCTGTACCACGCCATAATCACGTAGGTCTTTGATTACCTTTCGTACCAGATTGGCAGGAACGGCAAAGGAGTAACCTTCGTAGCGGCCAGATCGGGTGATGATAGCCGTATTAATGCCGATTAATTCGCCATTGGTATTCACTAAAGCACCTCCACTATTTCCTGGATTAACGGCAGCATCAGTTTGGATGAAGGACTCAATTCGATCCTGGCCTTCCAGAATATCAATGTTACGCGCCTTGGCACTTACGATACCGGCAGTCACCGTAGATTCTAAGTCAAATGGGCTACCGACCGCCAGGACCCATTCGCCCACGCGCAATGAATCACTATTGCCAAAAATGAGATAGGGGAGATTGTTGCCCTTAATCTTAATCAAGGCCATATCGGTGGAGGGATCAGTACCGATAACCTTAGCCTCAAACTCTCGCTTATCGTTCAAGGTCACTTCAATATCATCTCCTTCTTCGATTACATGATTATTGGTAACGATGTAGCCATCCGGAGAAATGATCACACCCGATCCTGAAGAGGAACTAAGGCTGTTATTTGATCCCCAAAGGTCAAAGTTTCCACCCTGTATCGTTCGGATATTGACTACGGCAGGTGTTACGGCTTCAGCAGCAGCAGTAAAGTTGGTAGGTGCAGATGAAAGAAAGAGACGCTCCCTGGAGCTATTCAGGGGGTCATCAGAGTAAGCTGTATATTTTGCTGGTTGAGAATCCCGAATTAAAATTTCCCGGGGTTCCTCAAAGACGCGGTAGATAAATACAGCAATGATCGCACTTAAAATCGAACTAACCGCTATTACACCATATTGCTTCATAAAATCGGGATTACAGATATTGCACTAAAATAAGCATACGCCTTCAATTAAACGAAAGTGAATTCAATAATATGCCTTCCTATCGGCTTTTTTCGATGAAGCCATAAGCAACGTCCATAGCTTTTAGCTCTGATCAGATAAAGTCACTTGTTCACAGGGCTTAGTCATTTCGACGCTAATGTTGTGGGTATATAACGCTTTCACGCCCTCAAAATTTCATTGACTTGCTTGTAAGTTGCTTCTGAAAGACGGGATTAAAGCCTACTTTTGTGCCTACTTCAAAAAACAATGAATTGATTAATAAGTTGTCGAAATATGAGTAAAGAAGAGCAGGAAGAACGCAAAGACCCCTATGATGGAGAATACATCGGTAATATTTGGGGTTGGCGAAACTCTTTTATTGGTCTGGGTGTAATTCTCTTTATGTTGGCTGTGCTCGGGATTAGAGCAGTGACTATGGATCCCCTGCCGGAAGAAGGGGGGAGCGTTGAACCTACGGAGGAGCTAGAGACGGTACCACCCCAGGATACCGTGGCAGCGCCGCCTAAAACTGAAGAATAATGGAAATTCCTTTTTTTAAATACCAAGGGACCGGGAATGATTTTGTGATCATCGACAACCGTAGCCAGCGATATGTAAGTCGCACGGATCATGAGCTGGTAGAGCGGCTCTGTGATCGTAAGTTTGGTGTAGGTTCGGATGGCCTCATGCTGTTGCAAAACAGCTCAGATTACGACTTTGAAATGGTTTATTTCAATGCAGATGGTTACGAAGGAAGCATGTGTGGAAATGGGGGACGATGTATCGTTGCTTTTGCGCATTACTTGGGCGCTATTGGTGATGAATGTCGATTTATTGCCGTGGATGGCCCGCATGATGCGAAAGTGCTAAAGGATGGATGGGTAGAACTCAAGATGCTAGATGTAGCTGAAGTAGAAAAGGGAGATGGGTTTTACTTTCTGGATACGGGTTCTCCGCATTATGTAGCATTTGCGCCGGATGTGGCCCAGATTGATGTGGTGAAGGAAGGGCGAGCTATTCGGTATTCTGATCGATTCAAAGCGGAAGGGACCAATGTGAATTTCGTCCAAAAATCAGCAGATCAACTTATCGTAGCGACTTACGAACGGGGAGTTGAGGATGAAACCCTGAGTTGTGGTACAGGGGTCACCGCCGCTGCCTTAGCTGCTTCCTTGCAAGGTGGAGAGGAGGCCGATCTAGCTGGCGCCACAACGAACATCCAAGCCAAAGGGGGTAAACTGCAAATCAAATTCACGAAGACCCAGAATGGGTTTGAAAATGTCTGGCTGTGTGGGCCCGCTACACCGGTTTTCCAGGGGACAATTACAATCCAAGCATAAACTATGATCAACTTAATAAGTGATACTGTAACCAAGCCAACTCCAGGCATGCTGGACGCCATGCTTTCGGCGGAGATAGGCGATGATGTATTTAGAGAAGACCCTACCGTAAACGCCTTAGAAGCCAAGGGAGCGGCCCTTTTCGGGAAACCGGCAGCCCTCTATTGTCCCTCTGGCACCATGACAAATCAGATTGCCATCAAGGTACATACGCAACCCTTGGACGAGGTTATTTGTGATGAATACTCCCACGTTTACCAATACGAAACCGGGGGCTACGCTTTCAATTCCGGAGTGAGTATGAACCTACTCAAGGGAACGAATGGGAAGATCACCGCAGATCAAGTGGCAGCCGCCATTAAACCGGTGTATGATTGGTTACCCATTAGTAAATTAGTCGTACTAGAGAATACCTGCAACAAAGGAGGGGGTAGCTACTATACCCTGGATGAGATCGCCCCGATCGCCGCTCTCTGTAAGGAACGGGGATTAAGGCTGCATTTGGATGGTGCCAGATTGTTCAATGCGTTAGTAGAAACTGGGGAGTCAACGGAAGCTGTAGGAGATCTATTTGATAGTATTTCCATCTGTTTGTCGAAGGGACTTGGAGCGCCAGTAGGCTCGCTATTAATAGGGGAGGAGGAATTCATTCGCCAAGCTCGTCGCTTTCGCAAAGTGATGGGAGGTGGAATGAGACAGGCCGGATTCTTGGCTGCGGCTGGGATCTATGCGCTGGATCACCAAGTAGAACGCTTGCAGGAAGATAACGCGAGGGCTAAAGAGATCGGTCAAGTTTTAGAGGGCTTGTCCTACGTAAGTGATGTGCGCCCCGTACAATCCAATATTGTCATCTTCGATGTCAAAGCGCCTTGGACGGCAGCTAATTTTCTTGAAAAACTCTCAGAAAAAGGGATTAATGCCTCTCCGTTCGGTCCGCAAACGGTTCGTTTTGTGACCCATCTTGATGTGACCAGGGAGATGATTGACCAAAGTATTGAAATCTTGAAAGGAATGGACGCCTAACCTTTTCAAAGTGCTAATCCGCTAGCTGACCTAGTAAAGGATTAGAGCGAAAAATCCAGTTCGATCCGGAAGGCATTCGCCAGCTCATCTAGCGGAATTCCGGCTAGATTTAGCAGGAGTGCTTCAGGCGTATGTTCGTATGGTACGGTCTTGCCACTGCCTAAGTGAGTTATCTTTAGAATATCCCCCTCAACTAGCTTAAAAGCTGAATTTAGCGAAGCAATGGTCAGTGCTTCCTCTGGTTTCCCCAGACAGGTGGCATACAAATTGTCGTCCTTTACGGTAAACCGGATATCTTCCTGAGAATAAGCGATTTGGGCAAAGTGGTTGTTGTGATGAAAAGTATAATTTCCTTCTGGAATATTATTCGGACCCTCTCCAAACATAAACCAAGGCGAAGTCTCATAAATAGCTTCCCCATTCTTTTCCAACCAAGCTCCTAAAACGGCTAGATTATCTTGGACTTCTTGCGGGAAAGTCCCGTCTGCCATGGGAGGGATATTCAATAGAAATATACCATTCTTACTCACCACATCCACCAACATATCAACCAATTCATTGGCAGAGCGTAAGGGAACCCCCTCTCGATAAAACCAGCCGTGGGTTGCCCAGTCAGGGGGTACACTCATATCCATATCTGTAATCCAGGCATCGTATGGCATTCTGGGGAGAATGCCATTTTCCAAATCCCGCATGCCCACTCCCGGAGGAATGTCATGAGATTTGTACATGAATTCAACTTCTTTGCCTTTTTGGATCGCATTATTATAGAAGTACGTGATGAATGCTCGTTGGTACTTTTCCGGGAAGGCCCGGCTGATTTCGGTTTGTTCTCCAATGTATTTGGAATAGGCCATCGTTTTCTGATGGTGGGCCCTTTTCGTGCCTCCAAAACTAGCATCCACCCAAAAGATATCCGGATCGTACTTGTCTACTCCCTCTTTTGCATAATTGATCCAATCCTCACTTTTGATGGAATGATAGGATACCAGAAACTTCATGCCTCTAGCTTTCACGGCTTTGGAAACTGCACCGACAATGTCAATTTTTGGACCCATTTGGGCTGAATTGTAATTCGAGTATTGCGAGTCCCAATGCTTGAAATCACTGCCGTGCCACCCAATCACTCCACCAAACTTGGCGCCCGCCCTTTCAAACAATGCGGCCCACTTGTTGGCATCAAAATGCGCTCCCTTGAATAAAGCAATGCGCTCATCATTGGAAAGGTCCTCGTATTCCGGAATATATTGGAGGGTTTGGATGCCCCAATGGCAATAGATGCCAAACTTAGCATCCAACAGCCATTGAGGCGTCTGATGCTGACGGAGGGAGGTCCAGTCCTGCTGATATAACGTTTGACTGGGTTTGGCTGGTTCTATGGGCGCTTGACTACAGGATGACCAGAAACTGATAAAACAGATAAGAGTGATGATCTTTATCAACTTCATTGTATGGCGTTTGTGGGTGTTTTAGTGTGGCCTGGCTTCTATTTGCTTTCTCTGTTCCTCGCTAAGTCCGAACTGAAAATTTATGGCTGGGTGATTGAAAATATCGCTCTCCTTCATAGCCGGATCATGCCAATCTAGGCTCAAATCACAATCAAAACGAGCTAACATACTATGACTCTTCCCCTCGGCTAGGCCAATATTTCTAAAGTGACAAAGCCCCCAAGTGATACCTCGGCCATTCCCATTATCCTCAAAAGCGTCGGGGACGTAGGCGCCCGGAGCAATCGGAAACAGGCTCGAGATAGCAGCCACTTCAAAGTTCACACCATCAGGGGCGTACTGGATGGTATTGTGTTCCAGCCCGTGTCTACTGACTAAGGCGGCAATACCTTCTTTAAAGGGAAATAGGGCCGTCTCGTGTCCTGAGTTGATCACTGGATTTAAAGGGTGCTTTTTGAAGGGGCCAAAGGGGTGATCCGCAATAGCCAATCCCTGTGCCCGGACTTTCGGGGATCCGCCCATCTCTCCTTTGTAATAGACGTAGATCTTGCCTTTGTACGCCAGTGCGTAGGGATCGTGAATTACAAATTGATCCCAGGTTCCAGCCGGGCCATTCTCAATGACGACCTTATTCGAAGGAGTCCAGGGGCCGTCCGGGGAATCCGCTACGGAACAGCCAACCGGACAGTCATCTCCTTTGGTTCCCGGGCCTCCTGGAATCTTGGTGTAGGCCTGGTAATACAAATAATATTTCCCTTTCCAAAAGAGGATGTCTGGCGTGGAAACGGATCGCCAACCCGCATAAGGCTTTTCCAATCTAGCTACGGCTACGCCCTGCTCCTCCCAGACGAAGCCGTCCTGGCTGGTCGCGTACCAGATCTCCGCCAAATCCCAATCTCGGGAGGGAATGCTGTCATTCGCTTCGGCAGAGCTTCGAGGCGGTGTGGAGGTATTTCTCCGGGTGTACCAGACGTAGTATTTTCCGTTAGCACGCACGATTTTTGTCGCATCACGGCGGGATAGCGTGCCATCGCCATTGCGATAATCTAGCCCTTCCAAAGGAGTGTATTTGAAGTTGGAGAATAGCTCATTAGTGGCTACCTCCAAGGAACCATAACTACCCTCATAGACTCGGTCTAGCGCAGCACTTAAAGGCTTATTGGGTTTGGTTCTGGGGAGGTTGCCGTAGGGGAACCATTCTTCTCCCTCCGTTGCTTGTTCCATTGGTCCTTGACAGCTACCGACTAGGAGAACCAAGAGGAGTATCGTCAATCTTTGCAAGGTCATGGTGTTGAGTTAAAAGTAGAAATCTGTTGATGGGACATTACATTTTTTTGATCCACACCACCCAGTCTTTATCCTGATTGGAGGGCGCGGAGCCTAGACGGAGCCCTTTACTAGCTGAGACCTTTTGCATTTGGCCTACAAACTGGCCTGTTTTGGGGTTAAACCAACGAATAGCGTACTCTCCAGTCATCTTCATTAGGGTGGTTGGTTCCTTAGCGCCCCTTTTCTGGTAAATAATCACTTCGCTATCGCCCTTGGCTAGGATGAAGTCATCATTCTTAGTCCAATCATCTTTAGGTTCCATCTCCCAGTAAGGAATGCCATTTTCTTTAAAAAACTGTAAGGCATAGAGACATTGATCCCACATCTTATCCCGGCTACGCCAATCTTCGCAGGTGAGATCGGAATGTTCATGTTCGTATCCGAAATACCATTCGATGCCCCAGGCTCCGGCCATCAAAGCCCCCCATAGGGCATTCTGCCGAGCATTGTCGTGATCTGGATTGATCTTATCTGGGACTAAGGAATAGCGATGATCGCCCGGTTCGTCCACTGCAATAGCCCATTTTTTCTTTCCTGCTTTAGCCAGCCTTCGCCATCGCAATACGGCTCCGTGAACATTGGCGAAGTCCTCTCGGTTGGTTTGTACCGATAAGCCAGTGTATTTGGATTCTGGGCCCAGCAGATCATAAAACTGTTGTCCATTGTGAATCACCACGTGGTGCCGATAAGGATCATTGTCATAGAAATATTGTGCGCAGGCGAGGCGTTGGGTGGTGGTTTGCCAAGGCGTAATATCCTGTTTCATCCACAAACCATTTTCCTCCCCTATATTCCAATTCAAGGCGAGGTGATGGCCAAATCGGGCAATCAGCTCCCGGTAGTAGAGTTTTCTTTGTGGTCCTACGTCTCCATTGTCGAGTAGGCCCTGATTTTCAACTTCTGAAGTTTTGAAGTGCAGGAATAAGCCGAGTCGATCAGCATGCTCAAAGACGATTTCCCATTGATCCAGTTTAGAGACATCCATCCGTTCGTAATTGTCGTAGTGCACATAAGGGAAAACGTTGCGATCATCACCTGCAATATTGAGCGTCAAGAAAGAGAAAGCATTCAACCCTTTTGCGGCCAGGTAATTCAGGGCGCCAATCAAACCTTTACCTTTTCCCTGTTGCCAGCTAGGGTCGCCCGTTTTCCAATCGCTTACATGCGCTTCCCACTTTTTGATGAAATTATCTTTATGGCCATCCGTTTTGAAGTCTCCATCGAAATCTTGGTAGGCAAAGATATTCTCCGGAGCATCGACTCCTGCCTTCAGGAAATATTCCCCCGTTTCCGCAAAGCGGAGAAAGGACTGATTGACAAACTGCAAGCGTCCTCTACCCCTAAAGTCTTGGCCACTTTTATCCGTCTCCGCCACCTGAAAACTGCCTTTTTGGCCATCCATAAAACCAGCACTTTCGCCAGGCCATCTGTGGTCAGCTACAGCGACATTTCCTCCCTTTCGAAAAGAGACTTCATACTGCCATTCACCAGTCTCGTCTGGCGCAAAATGGACCCGCCATTTATTCCCTTTGCTGGCTGATGATTCGCCTGCCTCGCCATCGGCAGCAAAGTAACCAGGGACGATGTAGCGCTTGTCTCCTTTGCGAAAGGTAACATCCAAGCGATAATTGAGGAAAGGATTATAGGTGTGCATTTCCTCCGTTTCTGGTCCCTCGAAGGTGAGGCTGATCTTGTGCCACTTTTTGGTTTCTCCAGTGATTGTTACCGGAGCCTCTTGGGCAACTGAAGTAGCCTGTACGAGGAAACACAGGCTAATAAGAGTCAAGAGTAAGCTGGATGAAAATCTCATGTTGTTATGCTTTACGATTTGTTTGTAGTTGTTTCTGTTCGATCTCTTCGGCGGTCTCAACGTTTTATGAAATGCTCGATCCGTTCTTTTGGGGTGAAGCTTAGTGGGTTTCCTGGATTCGTTTTCGTTGCTTAGCATTTAATCCTTGCCGATAGTATACGTCAGGCTGGTGCACCACTCGATGTTTCTTCATGTCCGGATCGTGTAAATCTTGGCTGAGATCGCAATCAAAGCGGACCAATTTAGAGCTAAATTTATTCCAATCGCTGGTCACATTGATGAAGTGGGCCAAGCCCCAGGTGATGCCACGACCATCCTTAGTATTTGTAAAAGCATCCGGAACAAAAGGTGCCGCAGCGTAGGGCATTAGCTCTGTGATGGAGGCAATTTCGAAGTTCACCCAATCCTCGGCATACTGTATAGTGTTGTGTTCTGGCCCATCCTTATATACCAGTGCAGCCACGCCTTTTTTGAAGGGAAATAGAGAGGTTTCATGTCCGGAAGTAATCACTGGATTCAAAGGGTCTTTGGTAAAGGGGCCTAGCGGATGATCTGCGGTAGCAAGGCCCTGCATTCTTACTAGGTGGGGCTGCTCTCCAAAATCTGATTTATAGTATAGATAGATCTTCCCATTGTGCACCAAAGGATAAGGATCATGAATAGAATATTGATCCCATTCTCCGGCCGCACCGTTGGGGATTACGATCTCATTATGGGGTGTCCAAGGTCCATCCGGAGAATCGGCATAGGATACCGCAACGGGGCAATCATCCCCCCGTTTGCCACTGGCTTCCATGAATCCTTGATAGTACAGGTAATATTTGCCCTCCCACTCTAGAATATCGGTAGTGGTAACCGAGCGCCAGCCTACCAAAGGCTTTTCCGGGCGCTGGATAGCTACCCCTTGCTCTTCCCATGTAAAACCATCGTTGGAGGTAGCGTACCAGATTTCGGCAAGATCCCAGTCAGAAGAAGGGATAGTGTCATTAGATTTGGCTGCTCCCTGGGGCGGGGTAGGAGTTTGACGATGCGTATACCAGACGTAATACTTATCGTTAAAGCGTATGGTCTTGGATGGGTCTCTACGTGAGATGGTCCCGTCATGATTGTTGTAATCGAAACCTTCTAATTCGGTGTACTTGAATTGACTGAAAAGTTCATTGTTCTGGGGCTGAGGGGCGGAATAGTCTGTATAGATGCGCTCCATCGCGGCACTCATTTTCCGATCTGGCTTTTCTTGGGGCAGGTGAAAGGGGAAGCCGGTGGATGGGGCAGGTGTTTCCTGCTGACAGGATAGGAGTACTGTGCTGATGATCAATAAAATGGCCAAACGTTGCATACTTGCTCTTGTTTACGTCTTTAGATGTTAGTTTTGGATAGGACGAAACAGCGTGATCAAGCAGTCAAATGGATCCACCTTGTCTAGAAGAGGCGATAGCATCAATACCTCTGAGCATAGCTCGTATAGCTTTTCTACCACCAGTACTAGTCTAAAGTTGGTTGTTGCCTATATGATGTCGTTTCGTCTTGTTGGCTTGCAGACTAGCTGCTTGCTCGAATTCTAAAGATAGCTTATTCTCGAGGCAGTCAATACACAAAGTTACTCATACAAAAACTAGACAAAGACCCAATAAATACCTGATTTGGGTGTAAATATTGGTCATTTGTGTTTTTAGGTGATTTGTGGTAGGCTGTGGGATAAATGTTCCTTGTCGGTGATCCGATTTGAAATACAAATCAAAAGCAGCAGGGAGTAAATTAGAGTGGAAAGGTAAGTACGAATTGGGGGATTTGGGCGGAAAACGTCCAGCCGGTCTGTTGGTGCTGGTCGGGGTTTTCAACCGACCAATTGATCGCAATTCTAAGAAGTAAGGAAGCGTGCAGCAAGACCTTAACTTTCGTAGCTGCACGGGTACGATTCAATGGTCAGAAAAAACACTTTATTCCTGACCATTGTAAGCACCCTACTATAGTTGGGAACCTAGGCCGTCTTAATCTCAGGCATCTTACATTCTTCCTCTGGCTTCTTGCCACATACGGTACAATCCCCAATCTCTGATTTGAGCATAGGATTGTTCGTGGCACAGGTGCCTCTGAATTCATTTCCTGTAACAATATGGCGGATATTGATGAGGGCAAATGATAGAATGAAAGTGCCGAAAACCAATCCCAAAACATATAAAAACTCCATGTTCGTTATTTTCCTTTATAAATGAAACAAGCAAAGGCCTATTTTGGTTATTAGTCGTGTATAAGATCACTCAAAATTACAGTTTTTGCCGTTGCCCATCTATTTTTGTGATCCAATACGCTAATTCGGGCGCAAAAATACTTAATTATCAAGTAATGCAGCAAAAAACGGAAGCTTTTGGTCGCCTTTTGCAGATCATGGATGAATTGAGGGAGAAGTGTCCTTGGGATCGAAAACAAACGCTTCAAAGTTTACGTAATCTAACTATCGAAGAAACGTATGAGTTGGCTGATGCCATCTTGGAGGATGATTTGGAGGGGGTGAAAGAGGAGATCGGCGATCTGATGTTGCATATGGTCTTTTATGCCAAGATAGCAGAGGAGAAGCAAGCTTTTGATATCGCCGATGCCCTACATTCGGTATGTGAGAAATTGATCAATCGTCATCCACATATCTATGGGGATTTGGAGGTGGAGAATGAAGAGCAGGTGAAGCAAAACTGGGAAAAACTCAAGCTCAAAGAAGGGAAAAAATCAGTCCTTGAAGGGGTGCCTAAGTCTTTGCCCGCTATGGTGAAAGCCTATCGGATGCAAGAAAAGACGAAACAAGTGGGCTTTGAATGGGAAAATAGTGCACAGGTATGGGATAAGGTAGAGGAAGAAATAGGAGAGTTTAAGGAAACATTAGATAAGGATTTAAGCCAAGCCAAAAAAGAAGAAGAATTTGGTGATGTACTATTTTCATTGATCAATTATGCTCGCTTTGAGGGCATTGATCCAGAAACAGCTTTAGAGAAAGTCAACCAAAAGTTTAAAAAACGGTTTGAATATATTGAGTCGCAGGCCACAAAAAGCTTGGAGGAGATGAGCCTAGCAGAAATGGATGCACTTTGGAATGCGGCCAAAGCCCTTTAATTGAAAAGTATTTTACTACTTTTGTGCACTTCTAGTGCATTTGAATGTTAATTGATTTAGTTGTAAATTGACCGAGAAGGATAATATTTTCCCGATCTATGAAGAAAATACCTTTAGATATAGTAGCACTTTCGCATAGCGTACCGCAGTCTCAAAATTTTGCTGTGGTATTGGGAGAGCAAGATGGTATTCGCAGATTACCAATTGTGATCGGCAGTTTTGAGGCCCAAGCGATTGCTGTTGCTATGGAACGGATGAACCCCAATAGACCCCTGACCCACGATCTTTTCAAGAATACCTTGGAAACCTTCAATATTAGTCTCAAGGAAGTTATTATCAATAACCTATTGGATGGTATCTTTTACGCCCGCCTGGTTTGCTTAAAGGATGGCGAACTGATTGATATAGATTCTCGTACTTCAGATGCACTGGCACTGGCCGTCCGTTTCAAGTGTCCTATCTTTACCTACGAATTCATCCTGGATGCAGCGGGTGTAGTCATTGACGAAAATGAGGAAGCCGCAACGGTAGAACCTGAAGCTAAGAAATCCAAACCAAGTAAGAAAGGGTCTCTTTCTACTTATTCTGTAGAGGATTTGTCTCAGCTATTGGATGAGGTTTTGGCAGAGGAAAACTACGAGCGGGCCGCCGAAATTCGTGATGAACTCAATCGCCGAAAGGATAAGTCTTAGCGCCTATTGGCGTTTACTCTTTGGCTCTAAAGCTACCCTTGTTTTTTGTTGACATCTGACTGCCACCAGGCAGGTTTCGTTACTTTTCTTGACCGTATCTTCCAGATATGGCCTTCAAAAAAGGCCTTGTTTTATCCCAAAGTGATCTAAAACCATGTGGTAAGATGTGCATGCGAAGTTGTAAGGTGTGATGATTAATGCCCTATGCTTTGGTGTGGCCTTTGACGACTTCTTTTGCAATCGAAAAAAAGAAGCTAAAAAACTGGCCAAGCTTGTTGAGTAATCAACTCAAGTACAGCGCATCAAACCGTTTTTTGCCGAACAACCCACTCAGCTAAGTAGTAAAGACCATAAAACCTTAGTACTGGTCCGTAGCTAGCATGACCAAGGTACAGGCTATTTCCACCTCTATCCCTTTTTCACGAGCCAATCTCATTAATGTTGGATTTTCTGTGCCTGGATTGAAGATGATGCGCTTGGGTTCAAGACCTAGAATGTATTCATATTGGTCCACCTGTCGCTTTGGGTTCATGTATAGCGTTACGGTATCAATGTCCGCTAGCTCCGGCTGTCCATGTTGGATATCTATGCCGGCCACGTCGCCCTCTTTAATTCCGACTAGCACAGGCTCATGGCCATTGTTCAGTAGGCGGTGAACAGCTTGATGGGAGGCTCTGGTGGGATTGGTCGAGGCGCCAAGAACCAAGGTCTTTTTCATAGAACCGGGTTTAAAGAAAAAGCCCTGAGACCCATACTACAGCTACCTACAAAGGAGTCGAAGTAAGGATTTCAGGGCTTTAGCAATTTATATATATCATTTACTTAAACCAACAAACGGATCGGATCTTCTAGGATCTCTTGGAACGTTTGGAGGAATTGAGCTCCGGTGGCACCGTCTACTACGCGGTGATCACAGCTCAAGGTTACTTTCATCATATTGCCGACTACAATCTGCCCGTCTTTAACGATAGGCTTCTGCACGATCGTTCCCACGGCAAGAATACAAGCATCTGGTGGATTGATGATAGCCGTGAATTCTTCTATACCGAACATCCCTAAATTAGAGATAGTGAAGGTATTACCCTGCATCTCAGCGGGTTGCAATTTCTTATCCTTGGCTTTACCAGCTAGATGTCTCACCTCGCTATTGATCTGAGACAAGGTCTTCATGTTAGCATAGCGAATAACTGGAACCAATAATCCATCAGGAACGGCTACCGCTACACCAATGTGGATGTCTTGATGGGTGCGGATGGCATCTCCCAACCAGCTAGAGTTAATCGCTGGATGCTCTCTCAAAGCTGCTGCTGCTGCTTTGATCACCAAGTCATTAAAGGAAACTTTAGCAGGGGATACCTCTTTCAAGCGTTTGCGCAATTGCACTGCCTTGTCCATATTGATATCTATCGTGAGATAGAAGTGCGGAGCAGTGAACTTGCTTTCACCCAAACGACGAGCAATCGTTTTGCGCATTTGAGAGACAGGAGTATCCTCGTAATTGGCCTCGCCACCACCAAAGGTGAAAGGTACTACTGGAGGAGGAGCTGCCTTCTGTTCTTTGGCTGCTGGTGCTGCTGCTGGAGCAGGCGCCGGGGCTGCCGGTGGGCTGGCAATCGCAGCCTCTACATCTTTCTTCACGATGCGACCTTGATCGCCACTTCCTTGGATGGTACTGATATCGATTCCCGCCTCCTTGGCCATACTTTTAGCCAATGGGCTCGCCTTCAGCCTTTTGTCATCACTAGATGCAGTACTAGGAGCAGAAGCGGAAGCCGGAGCTGCTGTTTCTGCAGGCTTAGCTGCTTCTTCTGTGGCTGGAGCTTCTGCTTCAGCTGATCCATTACTTGGTCCAGCGGCTGCAATGGCTGCTTGCCAATCTTCCCCTTTTTCTCCTACCACAGCAATGACTCCATCAATCGGCACTGGACCCTCTTTTACCGCTATGTGTAGCAAAACGCCATCCACGAAACTGTCTAGTTCCATAGTGGCTTTATCTGTTTCAACTTCAGCAATCGTTTCGCCAGCCTCTATCACTTCTCCTTCCTCTTTGAGCCAACCTACAATATTGCCCTCTTCCATGGTATCACTCATCCTGGGCATTCGTATGACTTCAGCCATTTTTCTATCTCTTTTAAGTTTTATAAATGGGTCCAAATGATGTGCGGGGCAAAGTTGCAAATAATTTATGTAAAATTGCTCCTGTCTTAGTGTAAAAAACAAACCAAGGGTGAGTAGCCTATCTTCTCTTGGCCCTCACAGCTGTTAAGTATCTGCAAGAAGAACAAATTTGTGAAGCTATTGGTTTTCATTAGGGCATTTCTAAATTTTGATGGTTAGGGGCAAGGGAGGAAATTTTCTATTGAGCAAGGCAAAAAAAGTAGACTTAGCAGTAAGCTAGGGCGAGGTTTTTTAAGGCCACCTAGTAGAAAATGTGCCACTTGGAGTCAATTGATGGAATCTTAGGCAGGCTCTTAGGGCTTTTTCTTTGCTGGTGATAAATTAAAGGGATTTAAACTTATTCATTAATTTGGCAGTATGAATTTTTCATCCAAACTGATAGAGGAGGCAGTCAATGCTTTTGCCAGCTTGCCGGGTATTGGGAAAAAGACGGCGCTTCGACTGGTTTTGCATCTGGTGGGACAGGAGGAGGAGGTTAGTGAGAATTTTGCCAATGCGCTAGTGAAGATGCGCAAGGGTATCAAAGAGTGTACGGTATGTCATAATATTTCCGATGATGAGATCTGCGAGGTTTGTGCCAATAAGAGTCGTGATCATAGCTTGGTTTGTGTAGTGGAAAGTATTCGAGATGTCATGGCCATTGAAGATACAGGGCAATTCAGAGGAATCTATCACGTATTGGGCGGCGTGATCTCACCTATTGAGGGAGTAGGACCTGCCGACTTGAATATAACTTCCTTAATCCACCGTGTCCAAAAAGGAGAGATCAAGGAACTCATAATGGCCATCAGTCCAACCATCGAAGGAGATACCACCATATTCTTTATTTCCAAGCAGCTCGCCGATCATCAAGTGAAAGTAAGTACCATAGCTAGAGGTATTTCATTTGGAGGAGAACTGGAATATGCAGATGAGTTGACATTAGGACGATCTATTGTCTCTCGACTTCCCTACCGCGTTCGCTAGTAATTGAAGGACTACCTACCACAAATTCCACATCGCAGATCTATTCTAGATGAAGCTATCGGTCATTATTGTCAATTATAACGTAAAGTACTTCCTGGAGCAGGCGTTATTGTCCGTCCGTAGGGCTGGCGTGGGAATTGACATGGAAACGTGGGTGGTAGATAATAATTCCGTGGATGAATCGGTGGCGATGGTGAAGGAAAAATTCCCAGAAGTACATCTTATTGCTAACACGGATAATCCTGGTTTTTCTGTTGCCAATAATCAAGCTATTGCCAAGAGCCAAGGGGAATATATTCTTTTATTGAATCCCGATACGGTAGTCAATGAAGATACCTTTCATACCTGTATCCAATTTATGGATGCGCACCCCGACGCTGGCGGTTTGGGGGTGCGCATGATAGACGGATCTGGCGCTTTTCTGCCAGAATCTAAGCGTGGCTTTCCTGATCCTTGGGTAGCTTTCGCAAAGACCTTTGGACTAGCTCGACTTTTCCCCAAAAGCAAGTTATTCAATCATTACCACTTAGGGTATTTGGATGAACACGAGACGCATGAGGTTGAAGTACTGGCTGGCGCTTTTATGTGGTTGCGTAAAAGTGTGATAGATGAGATTGGGGGACTTGATGAAAGCTTTTTCATGTATGGAGAGGACATAGATCTTTCTTATCGTATCGTGCAGGCCGGCTACAAAAATTATTACTTACCGACTACCACTATTATTCATTATAAGGGGGAAAGCACGAAAAAGGGCAGTCTAAATTATGTGCGCACTTTCTATAAGGCCATGATTATTTTTGCCCAGAAGCATATGGGGAAGCAGGCGAGCTTATTCGTTTTAATGCTGCGATTCGCCATTTACTTTCGCGCCTTTCTCACCCTGGTATCCAATTTCTTCAAGCGGGCCTATCTACCATTATTAGATGCAGTTTCCATCTATATTGGGCTGTATTTTTTACGAAGTTTTTGGGCCTCCTATCATTTCAAAGATCCAAATTATTATGATGAAACCGTACTGTACTTCAATTTCCCCTTGTATATCCTAATCTGGCTAGTTACCGTCTATTTCAGTGGTGGCTACGATGATCGTTTTGGTTTGCGGAGGTTGGCGCGCGGGTTATTGGTGGGTACGGTAATTTTAGCAGCGGTTTATGGCTTTTTGAGCTTAGAGTACCGGTCTTCCCGGGCTTTGATCGTTCTCGGAGCAGCCTGGTCGCTTTTTAGTACCATCCTGATGCGGTTTGTACTGCACTTTATTCAATTCGGTAATTTTGACCTGGGGCGAGTGGCACAACACAATCTGGTCATCATTGGAGATAAAGAGGAGAGTGAAAGAGTGCAGCGATTGCTCAGACAAGCCGAGGTGAATAAAAACTTTATTGGTACGGTGAGCCCAGAGCAAGAAGCCTCCGATGCGGAGTACTTGAGTCCCTTGCGGCAATTGGATGAGGTAGTACAGATCTATAAGATTGATGAACTTATTTTCTGTTCGAAGGATGTTAGCAGTCAAGATATCATGTACTGGATGAATCGTCTAGGTCCTTCTCGGGATTACAAGATTGTACCGGAGGAAAGCATGAGCATTATCGGTAGTAGTTCGAAGAATACCGCTGGAGAATTGTATACCATTGAGATTCGTTTCCAGCTCGCTGAGCCTATGAACCGTCGCAACAAACGATCCCTAGACCTATTGCTAGCCATTTGGTTGCTCCTAAGTTTTCCCCTGCAAGCCTTAATAGTTAGCGGGAAATTAGGCTTACTAAAAAATGCGTGGCAAGTACTGCGGGGGAAAAAGACATGGGTCTCCTATGTGCCTCAAGATCAACAACAGGAAAAGTTGCCGGCCTTGATCAAAGGTGTTTTGAGCCCTTTGAGTCCACTACCCATAAAGGAAGTCACATCGCGAACGGTGCAACGAATCAATCTTCTCTATGCCAAAGATTATCAATGGCAAACAGATCTAGATATTATTTGGAAGGCCTACCGCAAATTGGGAGACTAGTCCGCCACAATGGCAATCTTGTAGCTATCGCTGATGGCTAAGCGTGTGATATTTCTGATATCATAATAGCGCAGATCCGCAATCTCAATCCAATTCTCGTCAATAAAGCGATTGAATTTGAACAGCTTGCTTCCTCGAGCCATGATAAAGGTACCATCAGGTAAGAGGGCAAAATCCTCACTACCAGGCAGCGTCTCGATGATCTTCTGGGGAGCAGCTCCACGTTGGAATAAGTTAAACTCCATAATCAATCCCGTACTATTATTAGCGGTCTTTTGAATGTAGGCGAGATTCTCATTAGGGAGTTTGGCGAAGCTGCGGCCAGGGTTGGTGGCCAAGGGCGTGACTTCGTCAGACCTGATATCAGCAATACCTAAATAACTATTGTTTTGCTCTACGATATAAACGGCTATTTGATAACTATTCAACCATTGGTAGTAACCAATACCCTGTACATATTTAAAGACGGGTTTGCCATTGGTCGTTCGGTCTACCGGAAACTGCCAGAGTCTCAAGATGGTATCAGCTCCATGCACTTCCTGTCGCACAGCCGAAAAGAAATAGCTGTTCTCCATTGGTTTAGGAGAAAATTCACCATCAGGCGTTTCTGTAACCTTAGTCTTGGTTTTTTCATCCAAGTTTAAGGAGTACAGATCCGTTTGATTAGTACCTGGTAGTTGAGCGGAAATGTATAACTCCACATCGTTGAAGAAGTAAGGATGGTTATTGTAACCATTCGGGTTGAAAGATGTGAGGTATTGTGGATTGTTGAATTGGAAATTGCTATCGGAAACCTGTTCTAGGTCGAACAAGTAAATGTTCGATTTAGGGTAGGTCTGGGCTTTAAGGGGAAGAGCAAGGCCGATCAGACATGCAAATATGAACGTGATTCTTAACATCGTCGTGTTGCTTTTAGGGCTAAATTTAGGAAAATATGTTGGATTTGTTTAGGCTCGTCAATTTTGGCCTTTTTCCGTCATCTGTCTATTATTCTTTTTAACTTGACCCAAAAAAGTAATATATCTTGCGCTTGCTAAGGTATCTCTTCCCCGACTTTTGCTTTTTTAACTATCGTGTTTTGCGTGCAAGTATAGTACAAGCTGACTCCAGAGATGTTTTCCGGTAACTAGTCCCCACAGAACAACATTATCCTCATACTCACGATCTATTATATTTATACATTATTCAATTAATGACTATGAAGCAATCAACGCCTTTTCTCTTCTTATTAGTATGCTACCTATTGAGTACGACTGCGACCCTTGCCCAAGACAGAATCCAACTGGAGGAGTTCGCCAGCGGTCTAAGTAATCCCGTGGATATTGTCCATGCAGGTGATGAACGGCTATTTGTGGTGGAAAAACGGGGCTTTATTCGTATCCTTTCCGGAGATGGGAGCCTAATGGAAACGCCTTTTTTGGATATCGACAGTTTGGTGGATAGTGGAGCATCGGAGGAAGGCTTGTTAGGACTCGCTTTCCACCCCAATTATGTTGAAAATGGCTACTTCTTTGTAAACTTTACGGATAATAATGGTGATACGCAGGTTTCACGCTTTTCAGTGAGCTCAGACAATCCTGATGTTGCCGATGCTTCTTCTCAAAAGAAGATTCTCAATATTGGCCAACCTTATGACAATCATAATGGCGGGGATCTGGCTTTCGGCCCTGACGGTTACTTATACATAGGAACTGGAGATGGCGGCTTGGGGGGAGACCCTGAAAATTCCGGACAAACACGCACCTCTTTGCTGGGCAAAATGCTGCGGATCGATATTGATACAGATGACCCGTATGCCATTCCGGAGGATAACCCCTTTGCCAATACAGATTTCACTTTGGATGAAGTCTGGTCGTTTGGTTTACGTAACCCCTGGCGCTACAGCTTTGATCGATTGACTGGTGATCTTTGGATTGGGGATGTCGGCCAAGGAGAATGGGAAGAGATAGATCTTCAGTTAGCCAATAGTCAGGGAGGTGAAAATTATGGCTGGCGTTGCTATGAGGGGAATGCTACCTTCAATACCAATGGCTGTGCGGATGCAAGTACACTCACTTTTCCAGTGCATGTATATACTAGTAATTTTACTATCGGCTGTTCTGTTACGGGGGGCTACGTCTATCGAGGAAGTGATTTCCCAGACTTATACGGGCATTATGTATACACGGATTTTTGCTCCGGTCGAATTTGGTCGTTATATCCCGACGGTGCTGATGGCTGGACGAATACAGAGTGGTACAATGGAGCGAATAGTCAATACAGCACTTTTGGGGAAGATCAAAATGGGGAATTGTATCTAGCAGCTTATAGTTCCGGACAGATTTTCAGAGTGGTGGATCGCTGTCCTGAATTGTCCGTAGAAGAGAATGTTGAATTCGTCAAATGTACCGGAGCGAATGATGGGGAGATCAGCTTAGCCGTTCAGGACCCGTCAGGTAGTTTTCAGATAAAATGGTCGAATGGTGACGAGGGGAATGACATACAAAACCTGGGCCCAGGAGAATACAGCTATACTTTGACCAACGCTTGGGGCTGTACACGTACGGACGCCCTTTTCATCATGGAACCCTTTCCTGAGGTGGTGACCATTGAGGCCAATGGCTCTTTATTGTCAGTGCCGGAGAGTTGGGAATCTTATCAGTGGTTGTTGAATGGCGATACGATTCCGGGAGCGATAGAACCTAAGTACACGGCAGTGGCTTCTGGCGATTATACGGTGGTG
>JAHQWA010000360.1 GCA_019634045.1 Saprospiraceae bacterium | reverse complement strand
TCCAGTGGGAGGAGTGGTGGTTGCGAAAGATGCTATCCATCCAGCGATGCATAGCGCTGATATCTGCTGCTCTGTGATGATGACCTCTTTTGGGAAAGTTGACCCAAAGACCGTTTTGGATGCGGCTCACGCCACTACGCACTTCGGAGGGGGTGGACGAAGCGATCTTTTCGATTTCCCAACTGAATTGGAAGACAAAATCAGATCCAACTACTTCCTAAACTCTGAGCGAAGCCTGACCTTGGCTAAGACTCACTTAGGAACTCAAGGAGATGGAAATCATTTCTTATACGTTGGTATTTCCCAAGAAACGGGTGAGACCATCATGGTTACCCATCATGGAAGTAGAGGATTCGGCGCCTATTTGTATAAGCAAGGGATGAAAGTGGCCGAGCGATTCCGTAAGGAAACTTCGCCTGCTACCCTAGCTACCAATGCATGGATCCCATATTCTACCCTAGAAGGAAAAGACTACTGGGAAGCCTTACAGATCGTTCGCGAGGGGACCTTATTGACCCATACGGTTTTACACCAAACCACTTGCGAAAAGCTAGGCATCGAACCTACGCAGCGATTCTGGAATGAACATAACTTTGTCTTCAAGGAAGATGACCTTTTCTATCATGCAAAAGGAGCTACACCTTTGGATGACAAATTTGTGCCAGATTCTACTGACGGTTTGCGTTTGATCCCATTAAATATGCGAGAACCTGTCTTGATCGTGAAAGGACAAACTACGGCCAATAACCTAGGTTTCGCTCCACATGGAGCAGGTCGAAACATAAGTCGATCTCAGCATATCCGAAACAACTCAGATCGAACCATTGAAGCCATCTTTGCCGACGAGACATCCGGTTTAGATGTGCGATTCTTCTCTGGTCATATTGATATCTCCGAACTACCAACTGCCTACAAGAACGCTCAAAATGTGCAGGCGCAGATGAAAGAGTTTGGATTAGGTGAAGTGGTGGATAAAATCATGCCATATGGTTGCATCATGGCTGGAGATTGGAAAATTGATGCCCCTTGGCGTAAAAGAAAACGAAAAAAACGCCAAATACGCAAAAACACTGCGTAGTAAGGGTTTTACTTTGTATTGATAGAAAAATGGCTTTACATATTGATTGCCAACTTCTGGGACTTCCGGGTTTCGTCCTCCTCACCCTCTACACTTCCGAAGTCTTGACTTCGGAAGTGTAGAGAAGGGCGGGAACCGAGAAGCTCCAGAAGTAGCAATCCTTTAACCCCAAAATACCAAACCCATGGAAACGATACCTCGAAACTCCTATACATACTTTCTAAAACATCTATTTGGGCATCTGGAATCTAGTGCAGACGGGCACTTTGATCAATACATGAGAAATCCGCGTATTTCAAAGCAAGAACTTGTAAAATATTTAATCCAGCTGTTTGAAAACTACGAAACGGATGTGGCTCACTATTCCGACTCGCAGATTGCTGAGGGGATTGAATTTATTTTCGATAGCTCGCTTTCTGACTGGGTCTTTGCCCTTCGACAGGGGCCGGCACCACTGGAAGATCGACTGAGAGCTATCCTGGGGTTAAAGAATATCTTTTCCTTGTGCTTTGAAAAGCGATGTGTCTCTAGCCTCGCCCATTGCGATGAGGAAGGGAATTCATTGAATCAAATCTGTTATATGCTTTGGGAGATTACTCCCCTAGCCAAATGTGAATATCTTCGAGATAAAGAAGCTCTGTATCAAGCCATCGCAGAAGTAATGGAATTTTCCCTCAAGTTGAACAACAAAGCTTGCATTGAAAGTGGGCTTCATGGGCTAGGACATATAGTGAGCTACTACCCAAAAGCTTCGAGAATAATTGAACGAAACATTAGAAGGTTCAGAAGAATTGATCCAAGACTAAGAAGCTACGCAAAATATGCGATGAAGGGTCAAATTATGTAATCGTTAACCTCAAAATACCAAATTCATGGAAACCCTCATTTCTCATTCATATACGAGCTTTCTAAAATTTCTATTTGAACACCAAGAGTCTACCGAAGACTGGCGTTTCGAACTCTACCTGGAAGAGCCTCAAATTTCAAAGCGAGAATTGGTGAAATACCTGATCAGAATGTTCGAAAACTATGAATCTGATGTAGCTCATTATTCTGATTGGCAAATTGCTAAGGGGCTTGAGTATATCTTCAACAATACGTTTTCGGACTGGGTTTTCGCACTGAGAGAAGGACCTGCTCCTTTGGAAGATAGAATAATGGCTATCCAAGGACTAAAGACCATCTTTTCGCAGTGCTTCGAAAAGCGATGCGCTCCGAGCCTTGGACACTACAGTGAAGAAGGAAATCCGCTGAACTTCATCTGTTATATGCTGTGGGATATTTCTCCCCTAGCCTACTGTGAAGATATTCAAGACAAAGAAGCCTTGTATCAAGCTGTTACTGAAGTGATGGAATATTCTCTACAATTGAACAACAAAGCTTGTGTAGAAAGTGGACTTCATGGACTAGGGCATTTGGTTATGTTCTATCCAAGGGCTTCCAGAATGATAGAACGAAATATCAGGCGATTCCGAAGAATAGACCCACGACTAAGAAGTTACGCAAAGAATGCCATGACGGGCTGTATTCTCTAATCCCTTGAACTCAAAAAACCTAAAATCATGTCAAACCAATTTTTAAAGAATATATATCACTACGACACCACCACCGAAAATGGGGCATTGTCACATTCCACTTCCGGTAGTGCGTTATTGGACTACTTCTCTAAGTGCGGCACTTATCGTGATCGTTCGCTAGAAGAGGTCTTTGCTACCATGGGGAAGTTATGGAACGAGTCTCCATCTTTCGCTTTGAAGTTGGTATTCTACAATCGCATGATCACACGACAGGCGAAAGGGTTTTTGGAAAGCGATCAGGTCCAAAAAGGACAGGGAAATCGTAAAGAATTCCGGCAGTCGATTATTTGGCTGGCCAAATACCAGCCAGAAAGTTTGTACAAGAATTTATGGTTAATTCCTGTGGTAGGCACGTGGAAAGATTTGTGGCATGAGGATCTAATCGACTACCTCGATCAAGGTCAGGTATTTCAATTGATCTCAAAAGGCATGGCGGATGACTACAACAGCGCGCTGTTAGCCAAGTATCTACCTAGAATGCGATCAAAGTCCAATACCCGCAACGATCGACACATCAAACTCAATCGTTTTGCCCTGGATTTGATGAAGCACCTACAATGGTCTCCTAAAAGGTATCGTCAATTTAAATCCAGCGGGAAAGCGCACACTTTTCAACAATTGGCGAGTCAGCAGCGCTTCGAAGACATTCGCTTTAAAGAAATCCCTGGCAAAGCTTTGTTTCAGTGGGTTAACCAACGTGGGAAGGATGGGAAAACGATTGTAGAACGACAGCAACTGGAGGCTAGATATTTGGATTGGATCAAAACCCAACCTACCGCCAAATTCACGGGCTATGTCTACGAACTTATGAAGGTAGTACGCACCGATTTATCCCGTGCTCAGGCCTATACGGTGAATAAGCAGTTTGAGCATTTGCTGGCCTTAGCTCGACAGGATGGTAAGATCCAAGAAAATGTGTGGTGCGCCTTGGATACCTCAGGTTCTATGCAATGCCCCGTAGCAGATACTACGGCCTACGATATTTGTATCAGTTTGGGCGTATATTTCTCAAGTCTAAACGAGGGGGCTTTTCAAGATCATATCATCATGTTCGATCAACGATCGCGCGCCTTCAAATTAAGGGGGGAGTTTGTGGATAAAGTTCGCCAAATTACAACCTCCAATATTGCTTGGGGAAATACAAACTTTCAATCCGTTATCGATGAGATTGTGCGTATCAGAAAAAAACAGCCCCAAATCCCAAGGGAGGATTTCCCTACCACGCTCTTAGTAGTTTCGGATATGCAATTTGATCCAGTTGGAGAAAATACACAGACTAACTACGAAGAAGCGATGCAGAAACTAGCTGCTGTCGGTTTACCAAATATGCGAATCGTTTGGTGGTGGGTGACTGGTAGAGGAGGCGATTTGCCAAACACTTTGGATGATGAAGGCGTGATTCTGATCGGCGGATTTGATGGTGCCATTCTATCCTTATTATTGGGGCAAGAAAAAACTTCCGATAAAGGAACTAATGCACAACCTATTCGGTTGACTCCATACGAAGCGATGTTGACTGCATTGGAACAAGAAATACTGGATAAAATATCCATCTGAAAATGAGTCGAAAGATCACCTCAGCAATTAACAACCAATTCATAAACTGGATTCGTGGCGTGACATAATGCGCCACGAAGTGATCTGTGACTTACGAAAAAGAGCCGAAAGAAGACTTCAGCAATTTCAACCCATTTAAGGTAAAATGACAAGGTCTTCTGTGGCTCTTTTTTTATTGAAGCTATATTTTACGGCCCTCCTATTTGATTGACTCCCCTTCAATATTTTTCTTCAATTTCCTCAGGATATCTACCGCCTGCTGTTGTACAATACCTCGAACAATCGGCGCTCCTAGCCGATAAATGCCTTTCAGGGTGAAGGAGAGTTGGAGTTTTACGATCGTATATCCTCCTTGTTCAATGAGTTCCATTGCTGCTGCAATAGGGAAGATACTTTTAATCGTTTTCACCTTGACCCTTTGATCTTGTTCCCATTCAATGACTTGGTAGGTCGTCTTGAGGTCTCTACCGGCTATGGTAGCGACTTCAATGTATCTCGATCCTAAGCGGATCGGGGGTGGGTCCAAGAGGATCACTTCGTCGAGCATAGGGATATACTCGCTTCTTTTTTCAACTTGGTTGAGATAGGTGAAAACACGATTTCTGGAAGCCTTGATGGCAATTTGCTCTTGTAAATCCAAAAGGCAAGTTTTGTGATGGAAACAATAACTCTAGTCACTGCTAAAGGTGAGAAGGTAACAAGGATATGGCAGACTTGTTCGCGCTGGGGCTATGGAGTCAAGTGTTGCCTTAGCAATCGCTCTAGTCCTGGCCCTGGTTCCGGCAGGTTGGCATCAATGATCTTTCCATTTGGATCAATCAGGACGTACTTGGGAATAAATCGAATATTGTAGCGATCTCCATAAGTTTTTTCCATACCGTTTTCCACCAAAAGATCAGCAGCTGGCGCAGTATCCTCCGTTTGCCGGCTAAAGTAGCGGTTCCAATCCTGCTCTTTGGCGTCGACTGACACCATTAGAAAAACAATATCCTCCTGATCCGCAAACTGCCGACTAAGTTCCAAAACAGTAGGCCGGTGCCTTATGCATGGGCCACACCAACTTGCCCAATTGTCAATAAAAACAAACTTGCCTGCGAAATCGGATAATTTCACTTCCTCTCCTTCTCGGTTCACCGCAGTAAAATCAAAGGCCACTTCCCCTTTTTGCGCATGGAAGTAGTTGGCAGAAGATTTTTCCAACAAATACCGGTAGTCATTTTGATTTTGAGCAGCGAGTGCTTTTTCCAATACTGCTGCGTCAAATAGCTGAACATGCTTGGTCCAATAACTTGGGCTTTCCATTAATTCTTTCAGATAAATTGCCTGATAGAAGGCTGCTTGATCTTTATTTTGGGTGGAACTTTTGATGTAATCAGTAAAAGCGGAGATGCTTTGTAAAGAATCCTGCCTTCGCAAATAGTTGACTTCAAACCGGTATAGGATATTTTGGGGTAAAGTCTTTGTCCAGGGGTTTTCAGGATCAATAGCTTCCACGAAATCAAAGAAAGTATCTTCAGCTGGTAAATTCTGCACCATCCTCCCGAAATAGAAGAGGAAAGAATAGATACGAGCGTCATTTTGATATTGAAGGAGTGCCAGTTCCTCGGCACTCAATCGATCTGCCTGGCTTTGGATCAAGACGGCTCGTTCCTTCCGAAAAGCTTCAAATAATGGGAGTACATCCGATGGTTTTCTCGGATTGAAAATCAGGCTCCCATTTTCAACGATAAAATTGTTATTGCTCTTCCACAAGTAGTTCAGTAGGGAATCGGCAAGGTGATGAGTGGTCAGAGAGGAATCGGCAGCAATCCTAAGCTTAATTTTCCTAGCAGGCGTCAGGCAAACCAAATAGCTTTTGTCAGCAGCTGTGCTTCGTAACACCCCTGTTGAATAGTAGTCCACTCTAAAATTGGTGCCAGTTCCTGTCTTAGCCTCTATTTTCAAAAGCTGACGAGTGGTAATACCTTCTTCCAATGTAACTTGACCAACCGAAGCCTCAGCAACTTCCACTTGTAGGGAGAGTGATTGCCCCATTGCCGCCGGCAATTGTACAACAAGAGCAATTATCAAATAGGCTATCTCGGCATAAATATTTTGGCGCATAGATCGTATTTTGTACAACGTCAACACATCAACTTGATGTTAAAACACTGAAGTTTGGTGTACTGTTCTGCACAAAAAATTTCCCTAACGGCAACCTTTTCCCTATCTCCAAGCACTCACCTTCAAAAACCAGTCCGAATGGATGACAAACAGCTGGTCGATCATTATTTGAAGCATCGAAGTGAAATGGTCTTCAAAGCACTCTATTAGGTCAAAAACACCTAGGCTCTATCAAATAGCTTTGCGGCTATGTGTCCATGAACAGCATAAAGGAAGAGGAGAGATTTGCGAAGGCATGGCGAGATGAGGGGCGATAGTTGGCGGTCCATGGTCCATAGTTATTCGTCAACTATGGACCATAGACGATCGACCAACTAGCATCAATCCCTAGTCCAGCTACTCATCTTTCAAGGCCTTAATCGGATTAGCCATGGCTGCTTTGATTGCCTGAAAACTGATCGTCGCAAATGCGATGAAGATGGAAAGGACACCTGCCAGGGCAAATACCCAACCATTTAACTCGATATGATAGGCAAAGTTATTCAGCCATTGGCTCATCGCATACCAGGCTATAGGTGACGCGATTAATAAGGCAATCAGAACGAGCTTCATGAAATCTTTGGACAATAGTCCGATCAGATTGCCAGTAGAAGCACCTAGCACTTTCCGAATCCCAATTTCCTTGGTGCGTTGTACCGTAATATAGGCAGCTAGCCCAAGTAATCCCATGCAAGCAATGAAGATCGCTAGTAAGCTAAACAGCCCAAATATACGCTGGGAAACCTGCTCTGCCTGGTACAAGGATGATAGATCCCCCTCCAAGAAACTATAGCGGAATGGTTGATCGGGAGAAAAAGTGTTCCACTTCTGCTCGATCCGTTGAATCGTCTGTTGAAAATCATCAGATTGCAGGCGCACCGATAGTACATTACTGGCCCCATTAGGGTTCTGGTTATGCAAAAAATAGACCGGTGAAATAGCTTGATGTAAGGATTGGAAATGAAAATCCTTTACTAGCCCCACAATCGTATAAATGGTAGTTGTTTCTTCGCCAGTCTGGAAATTAGTATTGACCGTGGTCAGCCGTTTCCCAATAGGGTCTTCCAATTGTAGCTCTTTGGATGCCGTTTCATTAATAAGCAGCGATAGGGAGTCATTGAAGGCGTCAGAAAAATTGCGCCCATCCAAAAGCTCCATTTGAATACAGGACAAGAAATCCTCATCTATCGTTATCCCACTCCCAAAGGCCGTTTCCGTATCTCCTTCCTTTCTGAAAGAAGTACCAAAAAAGTCTTCTCCTGGCATGGTGTTGCAGCCCCCAACATTGGAGATTTCGGGAAATTTCAGAAGTTCTTCTTTGAAAGCTTCGGTTTGGGTGCCTAAAGCTCCCCCGCCCCGGATGGATAGAACTCTTTCTTGATTGAACCCTAACTCTTTATTGCGGATGAATTCTAATTGACTAAAAACGACGATCGTACTGATGATCAAGACCACCGAGATCATGAATTGGAAAACGACCAAGCCATTACGCAGAGCAATACCATGGCGCGTAGAACTCAATTTCCCCTTCAACACCTGAATCGGGCGGAAACGGGAAAGCACTGCTGCCGGGTAACTCCCTGCCAACAAGCCGATCACCAAAGCCAGCAAAGGCAGGGCTAGGACCATCCAAGGACTAATGATACCGCCCAAGGTGAAGGTTTTCCCGGATAGATCGTTGAAGACCGGCAACATGAAAACTAGCAGTACTAAAGCCAGAAACACACTAAATAAACTGACCAAAATGGCCTCCATCAGGAACTGATTCACCAACTGCTTCGGCAACACGCCCAAGGTCTTGCGGATGCCCACTTCCTGGGCCCGCTCCGTAGATCTAGCGGTGGAAAGGTTCATAAAATTGATGATAGCAATCACCAAAATGAACAAGCCAATGATGCCAAATATATAATTGCGGGTAGTGCTACCAGGAGGTTTTATTTCATTCTCAAGACTAGAGGTCAAATAGATATCTTTCAGGGGCTGTAGATAATAATCATAACCATTCCCCGCTGCCACATAATCGTCATAGGAGACATTAAACTGGCGCTGGATGGGGCCTGCCGCATATTTGCGCACCATTTGTGGAAACTTGGCTTGCAAGGCAAGGGGATCCGTCCCTGGTTCAAGTAGCAAATAGGTATAAGCAAAGAAATTAATGAAGTTGGGATTCTGAAGGAAGTCGAAGCTGCTGGAAGAAATCAGCATATTAAACTGGAGATGCGAGTTGTTGGGTACATCTCCACAGACGCCCGTGACAACCAAGTCATTCTGTGAATTCGGAATATCCAGTACTTTGCCAATCGGGTTTTCATTCCCAAAATATTTAGTAGCCGCACTTTCTGTAAGTACAACCGTATTGGGTTTATTGAGCGCTGTGGCGACTTCCCCATCTAATAAGGGTATGGTAAACAACTCAAAGAATTGGCTATCTGCCCACATCGCATGCGGCTCCTCAAAAATATTATCGTTGGCTTTGAAGTTGACTGCATTGCCTTGGAAGTAGAAGAGTCGAACAGCCTCTTTCACCTCTGGATAATCATTTTCGATCATTTCTGCATAACTGTGCGGAATAATAGCATAAGACCGCAGACGCCCGGGGTACTTCCGATCCAAAGCTACGCGATAGATGTCATCTCCTTTATCGTGGAATTTATCAAAACTGGATTCATCCCAGACGTAGAAAAAGATGAGTAAAAAACAGGAAATACCAATGGCTAAGCCCAGGATGTTGATCAAGGTGTAGCCTTTTTTTCGCCACATATGACGAAAAGCTAATTTTAGGTGGTTTCTAAACATAATATATATAGTCAATGATTCTTCCGCAAATCCCGTGTTTGAAGACACTCAAAAATGAAATTCAACGCTATGCTGACAGTAATCGTAAGTGTAGCTTTTTCATCTCATTTTATGATTGTCCACAGGATTTGTCAAAGAAGATAGTCGATTAAGGACGGGTTATAGGATTCACTTATTCATTATTCATACCTCAATGCCTCCACAGGATTAAGTCGAGTGGCCCGAATGGCCTGCCAGCTCACCGCAATCCAAGCAATCACCAAAGCCATTAGACCTACCAGTACAAAAAGCAGCACATTTACATTGGTGCGATAAGCAAAATCTGCCAGCCAAGATTGCATAAAGTAGTAGGCAATCGGCGCCCCTATCAGATTGGCAATGACCACCAACCAGGTGAAAGGACGATTGAGCAATACCAAAATATCCATGGAGGACGCTCCAAGCACCTTGCGCACGCCAATCTCCTTAGTTTTCCTAGCTAAGATTAAAGTGGCCATACCAAAAAGCCCCATGCAGGCAATCAAAATGGCTAAGAGAGTGGCCCATTGCATGACCGTCCCGAGACGCATCTCGGCTCGGTACATTCGGTCCAAGTTTTCATCCACAAAGGCAAAGTTGAACTCTTGTTCTGGAGCCACTTTTTCCCAGGCGGATTGAATTCCCTCTACGGTATTTGTTAGGTCGCCTCCACTCAATTTAACACTTATCTTGGTCATCGGCGAATCAGAATAATTCACATCGGTCACCACTTCATTAATAGCCACCGGATCCATACTGATCATTAGCGGTTCTATGGCATTGTGTAAGGAGCTATAGTTGAAGTTTTCCGTAATACCAATCAGATGAAAGGCTTCGAAAGGAGTCGGCATCTGCTCCTCTGCTGCTTCGATTCCATGCAGGTCTGCCATAGCCCGGTTGATGATGATGGCCGTGCGTGTATCAGCGCCTACTTCTTTCGAAAAATGCCGGCCGCTCTCCAACGCTACCCCCATCATCGGGAGAAATTGATCATCTACCGTTAATTTGGTGAACCAGCGGAATTTCTGATTGGGATCGGTGTATCCCACTTGCATCCAACCGGGCACCCCAAAAGCGTGGGAAGAAGTGGCCACCTCTAATACATCGGGATTCTGTTCCAATTCTCGCTTCAGAATTTCCGCTTTCTGTATACCTTCCTGATATCTATCCGCGAAGGTTTTGCCACCGCCAGGTGCTGAGTTGTAGCGGAAAGATAATACCTGCTCTTTGTCAAAACCCAGGTTTGCATTTTGGATAAATCGCAATTGCTTTTGCATAATCATCGTACTAGCAATCAGGACCACCGACAAGATGAATTGAAACCCTATCAGTCCACGCAACACCATATTCTTTCGTGATCCGAGGCTGGAAACCATGTCCTGAAATGCCAGTTTTGGTGCATATCCAGAGGTGACTAAAGCCGGGTAGATACCGGCCAAAAGACCGAGACCAACACCAAAGCTCAGCAAGGTCATGACGCTCAGTAAAGAAAAGTCAATGCTTAAGGATTTTCCGGCCATATCATTGAAGTAGGGCAAGACAACTCGAGCCAAGATCACGCCAATCACAACAGCCCCTAAGCTAATGAGGATAGCTTCGCTCCAAAATTGCATCATTAATTGTTTGCGATTGGCGCCACTAACCTTTCTCACGCCCACCTCTTTGGCTCGTGTGACCGAACGTCCCACTGAAAGCGTTACAAAGTTAATCCCTGCCAATAGCAAAATGAGGATGGCCACTCCGCCCATGATGTACGGGTAGCGGCTATCACTGACACTCACGATCCCACCGGGCATTTCGTTATTCAGGTGGATATCCTTTAATGGCTGAAACCCCACCTCATATTCGCCTGCCTCGTAGATGCCTGCTACCTTGTCGTCCACATGAGACTGTACTTTCTTAGTAAGCGCAGCCAGTGATTGCCCTTCTTTCAGCAAAATGTAAGTTTCAGGCGCCACTACTTGCCAATGGTTACGGGTACGCTCTGATACAAAGGCCTTGATGTTATCGAAAGGAATCAGCATACTGAACTGGTGGCTGGAATTGGTAGGTGGTGACTCCACAATGGCACCTACTTCAAAAGCCTCCCAATCCCCATCCAGTTGAATGGACAACGTTTTACCGATCGGATTTTCTTCGCCAAAGTACTTTTTGGCAATCGGAGTTGTAATGACAGTTGTCCGTAACTCGTTTAAGCTCCGCACTGGATCGCCGGCAAGCGATTGAAAGTCAAAAGCTTCAAAGAAATCTGGATTCACCAGGTGTATCTCTTCTTGTTCCGTCAATTGCCCTTCTCGAACCTCAAACCCGCCTACGGTATACCGAGGCACCGCTTCTATCTCCGGAAAATTCTCCGCCAATTCTCGTCCTAGTACATAAGGCGTTGTCGTATTAAAAAAGATCTCTCCCTGGTAGTGCTCCTTTACCCAAACCCGATAAATTTGGTCTGCCTTGTCATGAAAATGATCATAGGTCCATTCTTCCTTGACAAAAAGGAACATCAATAAGGCTACCGCCACACCAATCGCCAAACCGGTGAGATTAATGAAGGTATAGCGACGCTCTTTGAGTAGATGACGCAATGCGATCTTGAAGTAATTTTTGAACATAGTCGGAGAATTTATAGGTGGTTTTAAGGCCTGTTTTGAAATAGGCCGCTACAGCATAAATACCTGAAACAGAAAAAGGGTACAGGCCTGAGGCCGATACCTAGAATTAATGTAAACTGTATAGAAGAGTATATCTGTAGAAGAGCAAAATTGAGTGCTGTGGCCCTTCATTAAAAATCCTGATCCTTATCTAGCGAAGGCCCCTGAAAGAGGATTATCTCCTTCAGAGGCAATTTATTTTGGTTCTTCGGCAAATCATGTGTTCCGAGACACTCAAAAATGAAATGCAACGCTTCCTTCAGTCGCTTTTTTATTTCATTTTGTGATTGTCCACGAGGTTTACCTAAGAAAGGTTTTTTTACAATGTTGAATCCTTATTTCCTGGCTACTACTACAAAGACGATCAATCTTTGCAATAGTTGCACCTCCCTGGCCGTCAAGCTAAAGCAAATTGACCTTAGGGATTATTTTATGATTCTAAGAAGCTATTTTATCTATCCTTCCTGTTTAATAGCCTGGACTGGATTCGCCAAGGCAGCTTTCAGGGATTGTCCCCCGACTGTCAATACACCAATGAACATGGCCAATAAACCCACAACACCAAATAACCACCAGGGTACCGCTGTTTGGTAGGCGAAATCTCTCAACCATAGCTGCAGCACATACCAGGCTACCGGAATCGCCAGAACAACCGCCAATCCAATCAATTTCAAGAAGTCCTGACTCAGTAGGCCTACGATAGAACTCACGGAAGCCCCCAGAACTTTTCTAATACCGATTTCTTTAGACCGCAAGAAGGTGGTGTAAGACACTAGAGAGAACAATCCTAAACAGGCGACTAAGATGGCCAATAAGGTAAAGAACAAGAGAATTCGGCTGAAAACCACTTCCGATTCATAGTTCCGCTGGAAAGCATCGTCCAGGAAAAAGGAGTTAAAGGCATTGCCGGGAAAAAAGTCCTCGTATCGCTCCTTAACGCTAGCCAAAACTTGCGAGACATCCGCGCTTTCCATTTTGACCGAAATGTAGTGGGACGAACTGTAAAAGGGCATGAATACGAGGGGTTCGATTTTGTGCTGGAGGGAACGTTGATGAAAATTTGGTAAGACACCTACAATATCCCAATTTCTGGTACTAGTCCCAAATGTCAGCTGTTCATTCAAGGCCGTTTCCGGCTTATCAAAACCGAACAATTCAACGGCGGCCTCATTGATTAATACATTTTTAACTTGACTACCATCAAAGTTATGATCGCTGGGTCGCAGTGATCGACCGCTAACAGGCTCCAATTCGTATAAACCGGTATAATCGTAATCAATATCCATGAAACTGGTGGTAAAGCCTTGATCTCTATTGGGCCCGGTGGGACGAACGTCGAATATCCGCCCTGTCATCATCCCCGGTATGCGGCTAGAGCTTGCTGCCTTACTCACACCTGATATCTGTGTCAACTCTCCTTTAAAGGTGTTCATCTTGTAGATAAAGTTAGAGTCAAACTGCGTGACAGAA
The DNA here is from genome assembly GCA_019634045.1 of Saprospiraceae bacterium. Lineage (GTDB taxonomy): Bacteria > Bacteroidota > Bacteroidia > Chitinophagales > Saprospiraceae > DT-111. Next base: position 8,743 of record JAHQWA010000360.1, on the reverse strand, counting down.
GGGCCCCTCAAGATCAAAGTCTGGTCGATGGCCACTCCGAGGTCTTGCTTATTCATAAAGGTAATCTGGCGATACACTAGCATCGTTCCCGCCATCAAGGCGATGGACGCAGCGAACTGAAAAACGATTAAGCCTCGTCGCAGCAAACGGCCAGAACCCGCTTGCTGGAATTTCCCCTTTATAATATTGGTCATTTTGAAGCCTGACAAGACAAAGGCTGGATAGCTACCTGTAATCACTACTCCCAGCAGAAGTACGAATATGACGATACTAATCAAGGGTAGGGCTCCTTCTCCTCCCCAGAGAAAACTTTGGGGGAGTTCTAAGCCTAGGTAGGGAATTAGATGGTGGCGCGCAATTTCTGCCAATTGCGTCGCCAATAAAAAGGCCACCAAGTTCATTAATAGAGCCTCTGATAGAAATTGTCCCATCAATTGGGCTCGCCTGGCTCCTACAATCTTACGGACACCAACTTCGCGCGATCGCTCAATTGCCCGAACGGTAGCTAGATTCACATAATTAATCCAGGCCAAAAGGAGAATAAAAAATGCAATCAACAGCATGGTGGATACCGATCGACCATTAGCCGTTGTAGCAATTTCATACTCTAGGTTTTCTGAATCTAAACGGGCATCCTTCAGTGGTTGCAGGTAAAATTTTTCTTCCGAACCCGAAACCTCCTCGCCGTTGAAGTGCCGCTTACTAAAGTCAGCGAATTTAGCCTCCAAGGTAGCCACATCCGTTCCTGGAGCAAGTTCTAGGAAGTGATAAAAATCGGACCAAGTCCAGCTATTATCTGCATCAGGATTGAAGTTGACGAAGGTAGCAAAGCTCACAAAGAAGTCGTACTGCAAAACAGTGTTAGCCGGTAAATCCTTGCATATTCCTTTAATCACCAATTGTTGACTATTGTAGTACACCGGTTTTCCGATCAAACTAGACAGATCAACATCATCTCCAAACAGCTGCCTAGCTCTGCTTTCAGTGAGCACCAAGGCATAGACCTCTTCCAGCACCTTAGCAGGATCGCCTATTAGCATGGGATAACTGAATATTTGGAAGAAATTACTGTCCGCAAAGATGGGATCATTGATTAGAACCATCTTCTGATCGCCTGTGTGAACATGCATACTCAAACCTGGTACCACCCGACTAGCACTTTCAATTTCTGGAAAATCTTCCTTCATCTGGTAACCCACTCGAGGATAAGTGATGGTCCCCAACTGCACAGATTCTCCATTCTTAAATCGATGATTGACTACTCGAAAGATCCGCTCGGAGTTTTCATGAAAACCATCAAAACTGCGCTCGAAACTCACATATTCAAGCAGGATCAAACAGGCTCCCATCCCAATAGCCAAACCTAACATATTGACTAAGGTAAAACGCTTGTTCTTGAACAAGCTACGAATAGCGGACTTCAAATAATGCTGAAACATGAAGCTATTTTTTTGTTAAGCAACAGCCCTCGAGGGCCAAATCATAAAATATATGCTTAGTCAATTTCCATTTATATACACTTACTAGTCCTGTTGGAGGCTATCAATTGGATTGGCCCTGGCATGCACCATGGCTTCTCGTCCAACCGTCAAACTGGCTAGCAATAAAGTTCCTATACCTACGATTACAAAGAAGCTCCAGTGCAATTCTACATAAAAAGCATAGTTCGTGGATAGCCATTTGTTCCCTAGCCACCAAGCCATTGGTGACGCAATCAAGAAAGCTATACCTACTAGCCTGATTAGTGGCAGAGATAGCAACTGCACTAATTGCCCCACCGTTGCCCCTAGTATTTTACGAATACCGATTTCCTGTTTCCGCTGTACCACGAGTAAGGCAGATAAGCCCATAATGCCCAATGCGGCGATGAGCAGCATCAAACCACTTGCCCAATTAATCATCTTCTTCCATCGGGCTTCAGACTCATAGTACGCACTAATATCATTTTCTAGAAAACTATACTCAAAAGGTAGATAGCCCAAATGCTTTTCATGGGTCTCCTCCAATAGCTTGACAGTCTGTGCGGCGTACTGGTCTTGCACCTTCACCCATATTTCTTTAACCCTGGCATCCGGCTTTGAGTATAGAACCAGGGGTTTGATCGACTCCTTAAGCGATTCTAAATGGAAATCCTTCACTACGCCGATCACTTCCATCGAATTATCTCCCCATCGCACTACCTTACCGATAGGATCGTCCCACTGGACTGACTTTACAAAGGTCTCATTGACGAGTACCCGGTTTAGCGAATCGGTGGAACGTAAGGCATTGAAGTTTTCCCCTTGTAGGACCTGAATTCCAAAGGCGGGAATAAAATTGGCGTCGATACTTCCGTAGGCAGCCATGATGGATTGATCTCCTTCATAGTTTATCCTCGTTCGGTTGACACCATGCTTAGAAATATTAGCTCTAGCGGTCACTTGCTCAATAAAAGGATACTGGGCCAGATCCTCCTTAATTAACGGGGCCAATTCCGGGCTAATGAACCAGGGAATTTCCATACCAATGATATTGGACGGATCGAAGCCCAATTCTTTATCCTGCAAAAACCGGAACTGTTGATGGAATAATACAGCTGCCAATACAAAAAGAATGGCTAAGGAAAATTGAACGACCACCAGGCCCTTGGCCCAACTATGACGGCCAGACAAACGCACCTTATTGACAATAGCTTGTACCGGTTTAAAACCAGATAGGATCAGGGCCGGATAGAAGCCTGCAAGTATTGCTAATCCCCAGTGAAACAATAGGATAGCTCCAATTACGGGCAGCTCCGCAAGTACTTGGGTAGAGATATATTTACCCGTAAAATTATTGAAGAAAGGCAAGAGCCATTGTACCGCAACCAAGGCTGGCAAAACTGCTAAGCCAACCAATAGCCAGGATTCGGATAAAAACTGGAACACCAGCTGCTTCCTCGAACTCCCGATGACCTTCCGTACGCCCACTTCTCGTCCTCGATCCATGGATTGCGCTAGAGATAAATTAATGAAGTTGATACAGGCCAAAAGCAATACCAAAAACGCAACGCCGATAAGTATATAGGAGTATTGTGGATTGCTACCGCGCTCCAAGCCATTAGAGATATACAGTTCCTCTTCTAGGTGCACATCCAGTAAGGGTTGAAGCTCAAACCAATGACGAGCATCAGGCTTGGCCTCTTTTATTTCAGCTAATTGAGGCGCCATTTTTTCATCGGCTATGGCCGCCATCTTAGCAATTACTCGATCCGTCTCAGCGCCCTCTTTTAGTTTAAGGAAAGTATTTAGATTTGAGCCAATCCAATCCTGCTGACGTTCCGGATGCTCCGCTAGAAGATAGCGCTTAAAGGGTAAAATAAAGTCAAATTGCAAACTGGAATTAGCAGGTGGTGTCTGGGCGACGCCGATGACGGTTAGTTCGCTGAATTTATCTTCTTCCTCCTGAATCTCAACCACTTGCCCTATCGGGTTATCCTCCCCAAACAAGATTTCGGCCTGTCTAGCGGACAGGACCAACTGATGTGGTTCCAGCAATTGATCCGGACCAGCACCTTGTAAAACTTCAAAGGAGAATATATCAAAGAAGGTAGAATCAACGTATAGCATATCACCATAGAAGGTTTCTCCGTCCAGTCGAACTAATTCAGGATACCCTTTTACCCTGACAAAAGACTCTACTTCATCTATATTCTCGGTAAAACTTGGCCCTTGGGGAATCCCTGTAAAGCCACTTTTATAATCACCAAAATAGCCATTGACGCTTTGATTCGTTACTCGATAGATATCGTGCTTATTAGCATGAAACTGATCGAAACTCTGCTCATCTCTCACAAATAAGAAGATGAGTAAAACTACCGTCAAGGCCACCCACATACCGATGAAATTAATCATCGAGATCTGACGCTTACGCCATAGATTTCTGAAGGCAGTCTTGAGGTAATTGTAAAACATACGTCTTAGGATTTGGAAAATGTCTGATATAATTTCTTCGCGATGTAAAAGGCATTGTCCGCATTGGCATTTTGCAAGACGATCACGCTGATTTTATTCTCTTTGTCTACATACAATCTAGTACTAACGCCAGGATCTGATCCCCCATGAAACCAAGAAGGAGCTAATCCAGGACTATAAAACCAGGACAATCCTTGGTCTTGATCTTCATTAATTTCCTTGGACAGTTGTGCTCGCTGCATCTTGTCAATAGTCGATGCTTTGAGAATTCGCCGGCCTTGGAATACGCCACCATTCATATAAGCTGCTGCGTATTTGGCTAAATCTTCTACGCTGGTCCGAATCAAACCATCAGGGTAGTTCCAGAAACTGTACCAGCAATAGGGGTTGAAATAGGGCAATGGCTCCGCTGAGGTGCTAGCTAGGCCTTTTTGAAGCGGCCCGAGGTATAAATAAGGAGTAACGATCTTTTGTGTATCAATCTCTGACAGCAAATAGCCCGTTTGAGACATCCCGAGTGGTTCCAAGATATTCTCCTTTACATACAGATGAAATTTTTGTTGCGTGATACTTTCTACGATATACCCCAACAAACCAAAGGCCACATTTGAGTAGCGGCGTACCTCAGCAGGTCGAGATGGTAGAAAATTATCATCTACATAGTAATGCGCTCCACCTACCTGCAAGCAACTTTCAATCCAATCCTTTAAGGAAACGATCGGATCTCCACAGGCATATCCCTCTTTGTAAGCAGGGCCATCCTTAATCCCTGAGGTGTGCGTGAGCAGTTGTCGAATGGTAATAACTTGCTCAGGGAATTTCGGGTGAGATAGTTTAAAGGGAATATAGGTATTAACATCCACGTCCAATTGCAGTTGTCCTTTTTCCCACAATTGCATGATGGCCGTAGCTGTAAATGTCTTGGAAATAGAAGCAATGTTCATGACTCCTTCAGCAGACATCGGCGTTTGCTGCGCAAGGTTGGCGTAGCCATACCCCTTGGACCAGACCAATTGATCGCCTTTTACTACACCAACTGCTATACCGGGAATATGATAGCGTTGGGCCTGCTGCTGGATAAAAGTATCTAGGTGAGCTAGTGCTGCTGAAGATTGGGCAATACCCTCAAAGCACAATGCGATCAGGAGAAGAACAAAGAGATTGGAAATAGTAGATTTTTTCATACCTGAAAATCCAGTAAACGCTCCCAGCATAAATCTCTGGCAGAGCTTTAAAGTAACGCAATGCTGTTTTCAACATCGGTGATTATTCATCCCGTAGCGTGTCTACAGGATTTGCCCAAGTTTTCTTTAAAGCATTAATGCTGACGATGGTAAAAGCCAGAATCAAAGTCAAACCTCCGGCCAAGGGAAACAACCACCATTGGATCGGCGTTTGATAAGCAAAGTCTTGGAGCCAGCGCTCCGCGCCAAAATAGGCAAACGGAGTAGCCAGCCCCAAGGCCAACATCAATAGCTTAACGTAGTCCTTATTGAGTAAAGCCAGGATCTGCTGGGCCGAAGCCCCCAGTACCCGGCGTATACCGATTTCTTTTGAACGTTGCTCCACCGTAAAGAGTGACAAACCAAACAAGCCCAGGCAAGCAATAAAAATGGCAAGTAGTGAAGCCACACCAAACAAGCTTCCAAATCGATCATCCGCTTCATATTGCCGATCAAACTGCTCATCCACAAATTGGTAGTCGAAAGGGTTGCCTGGGAAGAATTGCTGGTAGAGATCACTAAGCGTAGTAAGCTTTTCATCCAGATTCTCCGTTTGGAGCTTTATGGTAAAAACATGATCATTAAAGTGAGGTAGAAAGATGGTGGGGCTAAAAGGGCTGTGTAAACTTTCGTGATGATAATTCTCAATTACTCCAATCACTTGCACAGGTTCTGCCCCTTGCCGCGTGATGTATTGTCCGATGGCCGCCTCGCTTGATTCAAACCCGAGCTCTTCGACTGCCCTTTCATTCAGCACGGCGTGCTGGATGCCATACCAATCTTCCGCTAGCATTTGGCCATCAAATTGACGGCCTATGGTCAAGGGAATATCATAGGTATTGAAAAAACGATCATCCACCAACATCAGTGCATAGGACTTCTCCTCATCCCCAGGCGCTGGATTCATTCTAGTATATCCTGGCGCATATAGGTTGTAATTCTGTCCCGGCACGGCTCCGGAATTACAATAGTTTTCTACAAAGGAAAGCTTGGCTAATTCTTGTCGAAAGGCTCTCGAGCGACTAGTTTGATCGCTACCTACTCCCTCTGGGCCGTTAAACATCAACAACTGGTCGGCTTCGAAGCCCAGATCAGCATCCCGGAGGTAGTTAAGCTGTTGGAAAACCAATACGGTAAAGACGATCAAACTGATCGAAACCAAAAACTGAAATACCATTAGGCCTTTACGTACCCACTGCCCTTTTACCGTCTGCAAAAACTTCCCCTTGAGCATTTCAATCGGGTTTCGCCTGGCTAGGAAATAGGCAACGTATCCGCCGGACAAGGTAATGCCCACTAGCAAAAGCGCTAGGCCTAGAGCCCCCAACTGAAATACCCCAAATAAGATACCCAGAGAAAGTTCTACTCCTAGGAGTTCATTAAAGTAGGGTTGTAAAAGATCGATTAGCCCCAAACTCGCCGCCAAGGCTATGCCATTCATCGCCAAAGCCTCTCCAAGGAATTGGATGGACAGTTGTCCTTTTCCAGCCCCCACTACTTTTCTAACACTCACCTCTTTGGCCCGAGTAATGCCTACGGCCGTAGAAAGGTTTACGTAATTTATCCAGGCAATACCGATGATGAGTAAGGCTATCGTTAAGAGCAGATAAAGAAATTGTACATTGACGAAGCTTGGAACTGCCCCTCTTTGACCTTCTCCCAAGTGCACTTCTTCCAGGGGCTGTAGCATGATCTCGTGGCCTAGATAGTCTGGCATCTTATCCGCTAATACTTGCAAACTGGCTTCCACCTGGCTGGCATCTTGTTCCGAAGCTACTTGTACAAAGGATTTGTAAGCAGAGAACCCCCAATGTTCAAGATGCGCCCAACCACTTCCATTGAGGCTCGCAATATTCTTGAAATTATTTAGGGAAAATACTAAATCGAATTGGTAGTCTGAGGTCATAGGAACATCCTCATACACCCCACTAACGGTGTACTGATGAGCCCCAAATTGATTGTTGAGCAGCAATTGCTGGCCCACCGGATCTTGGGTATCAAAGTAGCGATTAGCGGTGCGGGCAGATAAGGCCACGGTATAGGCTTGATCCGGTTTCTCGCCCTTTATAAAAGGATGTGTAAGAATATCGAAGAGGCTACCATCTGCATACCAGATGGCCTCCTCTTTGAAGGATTTTAGCTGTTCATCCGAGTCCATTTGAATTTGCACCAGTCCATCCATTTGATCCATAAACCGGGCATAAGCTCGGATATGTGGACTAGTTTCCATAGCTGCGGGTGCCAACATAGGTGGCACCCATTCATTTGATTGTTCGCCATCACCTAGTAACAGTCGGTGTATCTCGGGTAATTCTTCGTGAAATTGATTAAAAGAATAGTGATAGCTAACGTATTGTAGGATGAATAGAAATGCTGTAATCCCTAAAGTAAGGCCAAGCATATTCAGTCCGGAAAAAACCTTTCGGTTCCAGAAGCTTCGAAAAATGGCCTTGAGATAGTGATTCAGCATGGTGTGGTTTTAGAAAATCGTTCTTCGACAAATCCCGTGTTTGTAGACACTCAAAAATGAAATTCAACACTTCCTATAGGCGCTTATTCATCTCATTTTATGATTGTCCACAGGATTTGTCAAAGCAGGAAAAAATTTCGGGTGATTTCTTATTCCCTTTCGGTGAATGAAGCCCGGCATTCCGCCGGGCCATTTAAATTGTCTCTTGTAAATATACTCCGACTAAAGAATCGCACTGTAAGCAACAAAAGTGATCAACCCAGTCGCTCTAGCGCAATAAGAGACTGCTATTTCTTGGTTTGTACGTTTTCATGGCTGTCTTCTCACGAACAGATACATTGCTGTGCTCTACACGTAGCTGACGGTGCTGCAACTCACTATCTTCAAAGTCTACTGTGAAGTTTTCAATCTCCCCCACTGCAGTCAAGCTAGACTGGCCCTGTGCATAAGCATTGACCATTTCCGCCTTAAAATTCAAATTGGCATGTGCTTTATTGTCTAAAGCAATCTCTAGACGCTCCGCCGGGATAGCTTCTCTTGCGGTAACGATTGCTCCTTCTTTTGCCACCAAATTGAATAGTTTGTTGTAGGTCACTCTAATGATGGAAGGAGTGGATCCTTTTTCAGCTTTAATTTTCAAAGTTTTGTTTTCAATCGTGATGCTCACATCCGACCCACCATTTCTTTGGCTTACTGCCGCTTCTGCACCGTGTACCAATAGCACTTCAGCAGGCCCTACGATTTCTACTTGTGTGAAAGCGTGGTGATCACCATAGATATTAGAAGCAGACACTAATACGGCCCAAATGGCTACCACTGCTAAGGATACCCAGATGTTGAGCGCTTTCATAGCTTTATATTTTCTGTTGGATATTAATGAGGACTGTTTCATTTTATATTTCTTTTATTGCTTTCGTTAGATGCCAATTTTAATCCAATCCGCATGCCAAAACTTTCAACAAACTGACAACCAGTCATTTAAACCCAAAACCACATGGATTCAAACCCAAAAACTTGTGCGATTGCGGACAGAATGTGTCCATTTTCGAACAGTTTTGTGTCCAGAAAAGAAAAAATGAATAGTGAAAGTGCAAACTGCTCTACCCTTAATCCAGCAG
>JAHQWA010000359.1 GCA_019634045.1 Saprospiraceae bacterium | reverse complement strand
GGGTAGCCATACAGAGGTAGCTACAAATCAATAGTTGTAGAGTCGGGTGCATAGACAGTGGTTTAGTAGCGCAGCTAATGAAATAAGAGTCAAGCATTTCATTTACCTGCAAAAGGGTTTCCATTTTCAGCTCTTCCAGACAAAACCATATCGAAATGAATAGGATATCTTGACGAGCAACCCATAGGTCTACCAATCCAAACCAAAAAGTCGTCTCAAAAACTAATCCAGGAAATCAGCGAAATGAGGTGTCATTCCGCTTGTAGAGGTCTGTTAAACTAACCAAATTTCTTTGGTCTTACAAAGATCGAATCCTTTTTTTCTCTATATGTTGAAAAAATCGGGGATCCATTCTGAAACTTCACTCCCTTATCAGGAAACCTAGCGAATCTCTTTGTGGACCAAATGTGATTAGTATCGGATAATCCTTTGCATTTGAATGCCGCCATATTTGGATTTCCTTGCGGTCATAATCGATCAATACCTTAAACTGCCGCAATAAATCGAAGCCCAACAATCCATCTAGATTGGCCCCGGCAAGATTGCGATTGATGGTGCCCATGTCCGTGAACAAAGTGCTCATGGGGTAACAGCTAAGAGAGCCCACTTTCAAACTTCCAAGTTTACCGGAGGTAACCGTCTTTTTTGTGGCAGAGATTCCTCGCGAAACCACGGTCCTCCTATTAAAAAGGACGGCCTCAACAAAAGGGAGCCACTTTTCATGCATGAGGCTATATTCACTGGCAGTATCCAAGCCAAATTTAAAAGCGACGGAAGCAATTCGTACTTCGATCCACGGCATCCCTCCCTTATACTTAAAGGGTAATATCGCTGCTGGTTCCGTATAGGTCTTCCCTAAGAACGGAGCGGCGGGCCCATCGCTATCCTTCTGAATTTCCACTTCCATCAGCCGTAGGTCAATCAACAACTGGCATTTCTTAAAGAATCTCCCTCCAATTAAACCTAGGATCTTTTCCCCTTTCGACTTCTCTAAGTGTTTCAACGAAAGTATATGAGCTACCCGCCTCTTCCATTGTAAGCCCCCAAATTCGGCGCTGATCCATTTGGTTTCTAGTGAGGTGAGTGTACCATTTACCCCAAAAGCATCCGCAGTCTTATTCTTAATACCTTCAAAATAGCGGCTATTGAGAACGAGATCGGAGACCCCTAAGTCTAGCACAAAGTAGCCGGTCTGATCATCGACAGTCCCTTCGATTAGAATTAATTTGTCCACCAGTTTAATGGGGAGGCGGGCCTTGTCGGCCATAGCTGCTTTTGCAAAAAGTAAGCAGCAACAAAATAACAGTTGTCGGGTCAGGTGTAAAAACATGGGTTTAATGGCGTGTTAAACAAATAGAGAAATAGGATTAGAGCCCTTTCTCAATTCATTTCAATGAGAAACAGGGGTATATATCCAGCCCTTCATGCTTGAAATTTCGCATGAAAAAACAGCAGTGAAAGGCAGCATTTGATCTACCGATCCATCATGTTTTACTAATGTGCAATACTAATCCAGGAATTTTGCGGGAATTAAAGTACAGAGGCGCTGACTTCCTGCAAAAGAGGGTTTCTAAATTTAGAGAAAAATTTACATCCCTACAATTCTAGTAAGAATTTTTCTTAAAAAAAGACGGGTTTAGCGACGGAAACAAAGTAGTCAATATAGATCAAAACAGATTATTCTCGCACGCTATAAAGCCCATAAAGCACTGAACATCAGTTTTCTAAAAAAACACCTTCATCTTTATTACGAGAAAAATCGTAATAAAACTTGCTATTACGATTCAAATCGTACATCTTTGCTACGAGAAAAATCGTAATAGGATATGTCTAAAGAAGAAAAGACCAATCCGACTCCATCGGAATTGGAGATCCTGCAGTTTTTATGGAAACATGGCCCCTCCACCGTCAAGCAAATTCACGAGGAATTGGAGAAGAGTAAAGAGGTACGCTATACCACTACCTTGAAGACGATGCAAGTGATGTTTGAACGAGGAATGCTCCAAAGGGAAGCGCAAGGGCGTAAGCACATCTATCAAGCGGCTATCGCCGAAGATGAAACCCAAGATGTCTTGCTCGATCGCTTTCTAAATAAGACGTTCCGGGGGTCTGCACTGAAACTGGTCATGCGCGCCTTGGGTAATTATGACGCTACCCAATCTGACTTAAACCAATTGAAAGATTATATCGATCAAATGGAAAAAACTCAAAAGAAATGAAAACTGTTGATCATTTGCTCTCCGAAGAACTCATTTCAGCGCTAGGCTGGACCTTAATCCATGCACTATGGCAAGGGGCGCTCTTTGCGATCATATTGGGTATAGTGCTTGTTCTAACGCATAGTTATTCCAGTAAATCGCGCTACTTCATCGCAGTCATTGCTTTTGGGCTCTTTGCTTCAGCTACCCTGGTTACCTTCTCTGTTTTATACAACCCTAAAGACATAACACTTGTCCAGGCCCCCCCTTTGACGGAGGAGACGCCTCTAGTGCTTGAGAGGGAGGTGCCTGCAAGCACTGAGGTAGCCGTAATCGAGGCAGAGCAAACCCCAGTAATTGAAACCTCGCATAAAACGAACCTGCTCTTGCAGGCCAGACAATACTTTAGTCAACACCTACCACTCATCGTAACGCTGTGGATGCTTGGAGTAGTCGTTCTTTTGCTTCGCTTTTTGGGCAGCTTAGCCTACATTCAACGCTTAAGATCCTACCGTACCGAACTACTCCCAGCTTCCTGGCTAGCGCAAGGAGAACGATTAAAAGAACAACTTAAACTCAAAAAGAAAGTGGCCTTCTTGGCCTCCTATAAAGTGTTAACACCATTAGCCATTGGCATCTTCCGGCCTGCTATTTTGCTTCCTGCTCAACTACTCAGTGGATTAAGTCAGCAGCAGGTAGAGGCCATACTTTTGCACGAATTAGCCCACATTAAGCGGAACGATTATCTAGTCAATGTACTGCAGACTTTGATTGATATTTTGTTCTTCTATCATCCAGCTATCTGGTGGATGTCGGCTACGATTAGAAACGAACGTGAGAACTGTTGTGACGACATGGTAATTGCTATTACAGGTGAGACTGGCAATTACGCTAGAACCTTAATCTTATTAAAAGAACAAGAAATCAACCCAAAACTCCCAGCTATGGCTTTCACTGGTATAAAATATAAATTCAACGACAGAATAAAACGGCTGTTCAATCAGCCGACCGTCTTCGCTGATTTCCGCGAAGGTTTTGTTACCGCTATGATTTTAGTAGTAGGCTTGTTTACGATTGCGGTTAATGCCTTTGGCACTCCCTCCTTTTTACAGCTAAATGAAGTTGCAGCCATTGTGCAAGAGGAAGAACAGGATAGTCCTCCTCCAGCGGAGACCCTCCAAGAAATTCCTAATCCTGCAACTGCTGAAAACGCTTACACACCTAGAGATTCAGAAGAATTAGAAGAAGAACGAGAGGACAGACAAGAAGAAGAATATGACAACTCCATTGAGATTCTTCCAGGAGTACCCGCCGAAGAAAATAGTGAACTTGATCTCCTTTTAGGTGCAATCGATGATGGCAATATGGAACTAGTTCAATTCATGTTAGACAAAGGGGCTAAGGTTAATGCCGCTACGAAGGATGGATGGACCCCTTTAATGGAGGCAGCCGATGAAGGGCATATGGAAATTGTCAAACTGCTTTTAGACAAAGGGGCCAATATCAATGCAAGTACCAAGAGTGGTTATACTCCACTAATGGTTGCCGTAGATGAGGGTTACGGAGAAGTAGCAAAATACCTTATCCAGAAAGGGGCTAAGGTAGATGCTAAAACCAAAAACGGCTGGGATGTGTTCATGGAAGCCATTGATGAAGGGCATATAGATATCGTCCGCATGCTGCTCGATCAAGGAGCAAATGTGAATCGGGTTTATGGACACCACACACCGCTAATGGAAGCCATCGACGAGGGGCATATGGATATTGCCAAACTACTAATGGAAAAAGGTGCCGACCCCAATAAAGGAGGCAACGATGGCTATACCCCTTTAATGGAAGCCGCTGATGCTGGCGACCCAGAGATAGTGAAACTCCTCCTTGACCGGGGAGCTGATATAAAGGCAACGAATAAACATGGCTGGAACGCTTTCCTCGAAGCCATTGATGAAGGGCATATCGAAATCGTAAAACTCCTCTTATCAAAAGGAATGGATGTTAATACCGTATATGGTCATCACACCCCCTTGATGGAAGCTATCGATGAAGGACATATGGAAATGGTTAAACTATTGCTAGACAATGGTGCCGATGTCAACAAGGGAGGGGACAATGGCTATACGCCGCTCATGGAGGCCATTGATGAAGAAAATGTAGAAATCGCAGAACTGCTCTTGTCTAGAGGAGCGAAAGTTAACGCACAAACCAGTAGTGGACACACTGCTTTGATGGAAGCCGCCGACGAAGGAAACCTTGCTATTACCCGACTGTTACTGAATAAAGGCGCTAAACCCAGTGCTCAAGGTCATTCCGGTTGGTCGGCTTTCCTCGAAGCTATTGATGAAGGGCATCTCGACCTAGTCAAACTCTATGTAGAACAAGGGGCCGATGTTAATGAAGCCAATGAACATGGCCATACGCCCTTGATGGAAGCGGCGGACGAAGGACACGTAGATATCGTTCAATACCTGCTTCAGAAGGGAGCTGATGTAAACCTCCCAACGGAAAGCGGGCACTCCCCCTTAACGGCTGCTATTGACGATGGCCGAACAGCGGTGGTTAAATTGTTGGTGGAAAATGGTGCCGATATTAATGGCACCAGCCCTGATGCCTGGACGCCCCTATTAGAAGCAGTCGATGAAGGCCATATCGATATCGTTCAATATCTCATAAATAAGGGGGCTGATGTAAATCGGACCAAAGAAAATGGCTACACCCCCCTTATGGAGGCGGCAGATGAAGGACAACTAGAAATCGCTAGCATCTTGATCAAGGAAGGAGCAGATATCAATGCAAAAGCTGATCTTGAATGGACCCATTTTGATTCTAACAAAATGATCTCCAGAATCCAGAAAGGCTGGACGGCTTTGTTCGAAGCAGTTCATGAGGAAGAAGAAGAAATTGTGCGCTTACTGCTTGACAATGGTGCCAACGTCAATGAAACGGTGTCCCAAATTGTGTATAATGTGAAGACCGATAAGCGGCAAGAACACCAAGGTTGGACACCCTTGATGGAGGCGGTAGAAAACAACCACCTTCCTAGCGTGAAGTTACTGGTACAACGCAAGGCAGATATCAACGCTAGAACATCCAATGGGCTCAGCGTGTTAGAATTGGCCAAGGAACATGGCAGCAAGGAACTCATCAACTTTATAAGTGCCCGAGCAGCTCGATAATAAAATGAGTAATTAACACAGAAATGCCTCGAAGGTCTAAGTGTTCCTTCGAGGCATTTCTTTTTTAAGGCACTGATAATTTTTGTGGCAACCCTAAATCTTATATCGATTTCCATCCAACTTCAGCAAGACCGCTATCATAGCCGTAAATCCTAAGAGCGAAGATCCTCCCTTGCTGATAAAGGGTAATGGAATACCAATAATGGGCATCAGTCCCATCGTCATTCCGATATTGATAAAGAAGTGGACAAACATGATTCCAGCTACCCCATACATATAATGTCGCGAAAAATTGGAACGTTGCCGCTCCGCAATGGTAATAATCCGCAATAGCAGCAATAGGAACAAAATAATAATACTGAAGCTGCCAATGAATCCTTGCTCCTCCCCCACTGTACAGAAAATGAAGTCGGTATATTGCTCTGGTACAAAGTCTAGCTTAGTCATAGTTCCGTTCAGGAACCCCTTTCCGGTAGCTCCACCAGAACCAATAGCCATTTTGGACTGAATCAGGTTGTACTTAGCATCTGCGTCCGCTTGACTAGGGTTTAACCAGCTCGTTATTCGGTTCTGTTGGTGACGCTTTAAGACAGAATTAAAAACATAACTCGCCGCAAAACTAATTACCGCTCCATACACCATAGCTGCCATAACTAGGCTGGCCATTCTCGTTTTCTTTTCCCGATACATGGCTCCTAAGTAGATCAGCAATAAGGAACCCGTACCGATCATAATGGGATAGAAATAAGTAGCTTCTTTATCTTGATAAGCAATATACCCCGCAATCGAAACGGCTAGAGCCAACATCAACCACCACGTTCTTGCCTTCAAAGAAAAGGCTAAGACAATCAAGGCTAGCCAAGCCATCCCTAGCACCGTGGAATACACTGGGTACACAAAACCAATCAGTAACATGGCTGCTGAAAATGCTCCCACGATATAATAGGTAGAAGGCAAACCTTCTCTATAGAAAAGAAATAGAAATCCACCAAAAACCAAAGCTGAACCAGCATCAGGTTGTAGGAGGATTAGTCCCATTGGCACCGTCATCAATCCAAGCGCAATGATCTGGGATCGAGCCTGTTTCAAATTTGTGCTGTAGTTACTCATAAAAGCAGCTATAGCTAAACAGGCGCCAAACTTGGCCAATTCTGAGGGTTGGAAGGAGAAGCCGCCAAAGGTAAACCAGGATTTAGCCCCTTTGATCTCCGACCCCAGCACCAGAACTAGGGCTAAAGCCACCAGGGACGCTATAAAAATAGGATAGGCAAACGTATGCCAGAACTTCCAATCGATAATAATCACTATCGAGAATACTACGGTAGCAATTCCTATCCATAAGGTTTGTTTACCGGCAGGAGTGCTAAAGAAAGCACTCATTCCTCCCACATAACCATCCTTGTACCCAACGGTAAATACCATGAGCCAACCAATAGCATTCAAAGCCAAAAAAAGGCCAAAAATACTACGATCAAAATTCCGAAAGCCCGAAGATGGACCAGTCGTCCTCATCCCCATACTCGCCTAAATCTTATTATTGATTGAATAGAAGGGTTAGTAGGCATTGACCAATTCGCCTGGTCTTATATCATCTCTAACGAGATAAAGCCCGGCATAGTCTTGGCTCAATATATGTTTGATACGTAAAGCTTCCAATTTTGTGGCAAAAGCTCCGGCTCTTAATTGGTAAAATGGTTTAGAATCTCGCCAATCTACCGGAATATTAGGGTAGCGGTAGCGAAAAGTAGCTCTGGAAGATTCCATTTTTTGGAAATCCGTCGTCGCTAAGATCTGAATGCGCCAGCCAGAAATGGTCCCTTTGGCCTTATTCAATTCCGTAAAGCGATTCATCAATTCTGAGATCTTAGGCCCTTCCGCCACAGTGATTGCATTTTGGGCATGGCCAACAGATGCGGTGGCAAAAACAAGGAAGAAAACAAATAGTAGACCGAATTTTGTTTGAGAACCAGTCATGATGTTATTATTTATACCTCCAACAAACGCTTGGAGTATTTACTCTTTTTTCGATCAAACAGTTATTGGCTTGCCAAATAGTCTTTCATAATTCTGACACTGCTGGAAGCACCGATCCGACTTGCCCCAGCATCGATCAACCTAATGGCTTCCTCTGGCGTACGAATCCCACCTGAAGCTTTGATCTTTATGCCCTTACCTAAGGCCGCAGCGAGCATTTTAACCACCCGCACGGTTGCTCCCTCGCCATTAACCCCCGTTGATGTTTTGACAAAGTCAGGCTGTAGTTCTCGACAAATCGTACAAACTTGCTGTATTTCTTCATCGGTTAATAGACCTGTCTCCAAAATAACTTTAATTAATTTACGCTTGAGGTGTGCTGCGGTAATCATGCGATCCAGGTCGCTTTGAACATCCTTCCAATTCCCGCTTTTCACCGCCGCCACATTTATGACCACATCCAACTCATCCACTCCATCATCTATCGCTCGCTTGATTTCCTCCACTTTTGACACGGTAGTAGTGTATCCCATTGGGAAACCAATCACCGTAGCAATTTTTACTGGTTTATCTTGAACGAACTGGGAGGCACGACCAACAAAATAAGGAGGGACACATACTGCTGCGAATCCATATTCAACAGCTTCTGTGCAAAGTTTTTTAATATCTGCCAGCGTACAATCTGGACGTAAGAGGGTATGGTCAAAAAAGTTGGATAAATTCATTTAAATTTTTCAGGCTCTTTTGCCTGCGCAAGATACGAATTTTTCGTTTATCCGCAGCGGTCAAAATCTAGCCTCGCTAGGGCTTAGATTAATTCTTACGTACCACTCCATGTCGCCCCAGCCATAGGTGCAAGTCTTCCTTTTTCAGGGCGCTGGCCATCAATTCGGGAAAGAGGTCCGGGGTGCAGGCGAAAGTTGGAATGTCCAACTGTGCCAATTGTGCAGCGATGGCTTTATCAAAATTTGGTGCTCCTTGATCATTTAAGGCTAAGAGACTGATCACTTGTACACCGCTGGCCCTAAAACTCGCCAGTCGCTGAATCATTTCTCGCTGGTTCCCGCCTTCAAATAGATCGCTGATGAGCACCAGGATCGTATCAGAAGGGGAAGTTATGAATGGCGCAACATAGGTTAGGGCTCGATTAATATCCGTACCTCCTCCGAGTTGAGTGGCGAAAAGAAGATCCACAGGATCGTTTAAATGATCTGTAAGGTCTACAACACTGGTGTCAAAAACAACCATCCTTGTTTTGAGCGAACGCAAAGAAGCCATGATACAACCCAAGATTCCCGCGTAGACTACAGAAGTCGCCATCGAACCACTCTGGTCTACCAAAGCATCACTTCACTTAATTGTCGGCTTTGCCGCCCATACCCCCGTAACTGCTCCGGAATAATCGCTTTTAGACTAGGCTGATAGTGCTTCAAGTTCAGTTGTATCGTTCGCTGCCAGTTAATGTCCTTGAATTTAGGGCGCCGGTTGTGCATGGAGCGGTTAAGGCTTCCATGAAGGGCTTGTCGCATGGGGTGACGCAATTTCTTCTCTAATGCCTCTACTACTTTGCGAACAACTATGCGTGCCGTTTCCTTGGTTTTCTCCGGAACTACATTCTTCAAAGAAAGCAATGTTCCGACCAATTCAACGTCAGCTTCCACACTTTCTAACAATTCGGGTTCAAGCAGCATTTGATCCAACTGTAAGCGCTCCAAAGCGTCTTTTTGCATTAGCTGAACCATGGAAGTGGGAAAATATCTGCGAATATCTCCTAGCCATCGATTGACATTGGGAGAAGACTTACCCAATCCCTTCTTACGTTCACTGTCATACAATGCATCTAGCACTCGATCCATGGCCTTCAGCTCTTTATTCAGCCGAACATCTTGATCGGGGTCCGCTTTTTCGCCCAATATCATCCGCCATTTCTCAATGCGATCTTCCATGCAGCTAATATAACTTGGAGTCTAAGAATAATAGGGATAAGTAGGAGGATAATTGTGTCCTCCTACTGAAAAACAGTAAACTTGCTGAATCGGTCGACAAGGCCGACCTGTCAAAAGTTTAATCATTTCTGCTCATGGGGCTCTACAGTAAATATGTACTTCCACGATTAATCAATAGTACTTGCTCAGTCAGCACGGTGAGCAAGCAGCGCGCCAAAATCGTACCCTTAGCTAAAGGCAAGGTCCTGGAGATTGGTATTGGTTCTGGCTTAAACCTCCCGTTTTACCAAAAAGATCAGGTAAAAACAATTTGGGGACTAGAACCCCAGCAGGAACTATTGGCCATGGCAAAAACAGAAGGAGCAAAACATGATTTCCCTATCCATTTCATACAAGCTTCAGCAGAAGATATCCCCTTAGACAATCAGCAGTTTGACACGATTGTTATTACCTATACCCTTTGTTCTATCCCCAAAGCCAACTTGGCACTTGCAGAAATGAAAAGGGTGCTAAAGCCTGGTGGACAAGTCCTATTTTGCGAACATGGAGCCGCACCGGATCCTGAAGTACTTAAGTGGCAAAACCGGATCAACCCCCTATGGAAGCGAGTGGGAGGTGGTTGCAACTTAAATCGGAGAATTCCCGCGCTCTTTCAGGAGGCAGGTTTCCAAATTCCCAATTTACATAGCATGTATATTCCAGGCTGGCGACCCGCCTGCTTCAATTATTGGGGAAATGCTGTCCTAAAATAGTAGGAAGTTTAGTACTCAATTCCGATATTCAGGAATCTTCCAAATGGAGGTCTTAATTCTGACGACAACTTTAAACATTGCCATTGATATGAAAAACAAAACGCATTCCAAGGGCCGACGAAACTTTATCCGCAAAAGTGCCTTTGCTTTTGCTGCTGCCACTGCGGCCTCTTCTATCCAATTAAAAGCAGAAGAAATCAAGCTGGCGGGAATTCCTACAGGCACAACTATCTTATTCCAAGGTGATTCCATCACAGACGCAGGCCGAAATAAAGCGCGCTACTACGCTAACCAAGGATCAGGCATGGGCGGTGGTTACGTGTATCAAATCGTCTCTCAACTGCTAGGTGCTCACCCGAAAAGTGAATTGCGGTGCTACAATCGAGGAATCAGCGGCCACAAAGTCTTTCAATTGGCCAACCGTTGGGAAGATGATTGCCTTCAACTGAAACCAGATGTACTTAGCATACTGATTGGCGTCAATGATTTCTGGCATACCCTCAGCCATAACTATAAAGGTACCGTCAAAGTCTATGAAAGCGACCTGCGACAACTGCTAGATCGCACCAAAAAAGCACTGCCTAGTGTCAAACTCATCATGGGAGAGCCCTTTGCCGTGGCGGGGGGTACTGCTATAAGTGATCCTTGGGAAAAAGATTTTCCTGCCTACCGCGAAGCGGCGCATCGGATTGCCAAGGACTATGATGCTGTATTTATTCCGTACCAACGCATCTTTGATGAAGCGCTTTCCGTAGCACCGGTTAGTTACTGGTGTCCAGACGGAGTGCATCCCTCTATTGCAGGCTCGCATTTGATGGCTAAGGCTTGGATTGAAGGTTTGATGAGTCTGTATGCCTAGGCGCCTAACCTTCTAAAGCCATTTCGCATGCCTTTTACCGGGATCAGCCCCATGTTCACAACTGATAAGTTGGTTGAGACCATCGAATTCTATACCAACATCTTAGGGTTCAGGTGTGAATCCTATGAGGAAGAATGGGGTTGGGCCTCTCTGCAAAAGGATGGGGTGCACCTAATGTTCAATACGCCAAATGCCCATTTGCCATTTAAGAAACCAAAGTGGACGGGCTCGCTTTACTTCTATACAGATGATATTGAGGCTATCTGGCGAAAGCTCAAGAACTATCCACACATTTGTTATCCCTTAGAACAGTTTGATTATGGCATGCGAGAGTTCGCTATTTATGATAATAATGGCTACTTGTTAAAGTTTGGTCAAAGCGTAGACTCGAAAAGCTAAAATCCGGAGGCTGAGTCGTTGTAAAAGAGGTAGGATTTGAAACTTGAGCGGCAGATGTCACTGCTAAACTTCAGCCTTGCGATAAAATTCCGGTACTCCAGATACTTGCTAATAGAATAATCTTAGCTAAACATTTTATTGAAAAATTTATACATTTAGGTTAAAAGCTAAATCCCCATGAATAATAAGCTGATACTATTGACCCTAGCATGGGTCATGCTCCAACTTTATCCCTATTCCGTTACAGCCCAGTCCTTTGTCAAAGACGATCCTATCCGAGAGGCTTGGGTCGATTCATTGTACAATACGATGGATGAAGATGAGCGCTTAGGTCAATTATTCATGATCCGTGCCCATTCTGACAAAGGGGCTGATCATATTGCTGATGTAGAAGCTCAAATCAAAAAATATAAGGTTGGCGGGCTATGCTTTTTTCAGGGGACACCAGAAAAACAGGTAGAACTTATCAATCGCTACCAAAAATTGGCAGCCCCACTTCCTGTGATGGTGGCTATCGATGGCGAATGGGGACTGGGCATGCGGATGAGATCCTCGACAATCAGCTACCCTCGGCAATTGATGTTAGGAGCCATTCAAGACAATGAAATCATCTACGATATGGGCAAAGAAATTGCCCGGCAGATGAAACGCGTAGGTATCGATATCAATTTCGCACCCGTAGTAGATGTGAATAACAACGCTGCCAACCCCGTGATCAATACGCGATCTTTTGGGGAAGACCGCTATAATGTAACCGCGAAAGGTTATCAGTATATGAAGGGAATGCAGGATCATGGAGTAATGGCCTGCACCAAACACTTTCCTGGACATGGCGATACTGATGTAGACTCCCACCTCGACCTCCCCATTATCAATCATAGCAGAGAACGCTTAGATAGTATTGAGCTATACCCTTTTCGCGCCCTAGCAAAGAAAGGGGTGGGTAGTATGATGATCGCCCATTTGCACGTGCCTGCCTTCGACGATCGTCCCAACCGTCCAACTGCACTGTCCGAAAATACCATTTCGAATATTCTGCGGAAAGACTTGAGTTTCGATGGACTAATCTTCACCGATGCCTTAGAGATGAAAGGTGTGACTAAATACTTCGAATCTGGTGAGGTAGAAGCAGAAGCTCTACTGGCTGGCAATGACATCCTTCTATTGCCGGAAGACATTGCGGCCTCTTTCAAAACCATCAAAGCATACATCCAGGATGGTCGACTGACTTGGACTAACTTAGAAACTAGTGTAAAGCGCGTATTGCGTGCCAAATACCAGATGGGGCTACAGCAATTCACCCCGCTACGAGAAGAGAATATTTCGGAAGACCTAAATTCTCCGCAAGCCATTGCCTTAAAGCAGAGACTCATTGAACAGGCCCTTACCATGGTCCGGAATAAGAGAGGCTTGCTTCCCTTCCAGAATCTTAGTCAGCTGAATTTAGCGGCATTGAGCATGGGCGCTTCCTCTACCACCCCTTTCCAGAAACGACTCGCTTCTTTTACCAAGATCACCCAATTGCAATCAGCAAAGAACCTATCCAGTAAGGAACAGGATCGCTTGATCAACCAATTGAAGGAAAAGGACGCGGTTATTCTGAGTTTACATGACATGAGTAGTTACGCCAGTAGGAATTTTGGTATCCCTGCTGCCCAACACGACTTCATCAAAAGACTCAGCAAGGAAACCCAGGTGGTTTTGGTGGTTTTTGGGAATCCTTACAGCCTACAAAAATTTGATCATATCAATTGGTTGCTGCAAGCCTATGATGAAGACAAACTAACACAGGATGCAGCCGCCCAAGCCCTATTTGGTGCTATTCCTGTACGTGGTCGTTTGCCGGTTACAGCTTCTCCCGCGAGCCGATTTAATACCGGGATCATGATGCCTGGGAATGCCCGTCTAGGCTACGCCCTTCCAGAGAATGTAGGGCTATCTTCCGATACCCTAGCCAAAATCGACAAGATCGCTGCCGAAGCTATTGCAAAACGGGCTACGCCTGGCTGTGTCGTGTTGGTCGCTAAAAATGGACGGATCGTATATGAAAAGGCCTATGGTTACCATACCTACGATCGAAAAAATAAGATGTCTACGGATGATATTTTTGATCTGGCCTCCATTACCAAAGTGGCCGCTACTACACTGTCCATCATGAAATTGCGGGATGAGGGAAAGATTGATATCGATCAACCATTAAGCAAATACCTTCCTTCCCTTAAAGGAACCAATAAAGAAGATGTCATCATCAAAGATTTGATGGCGCATAGAGCAGGGCTTAAAGACTGGATTCCCTTCTACAAACAAACGCTTGAGGGTACACGCCGGAATCCGCGACCTTCTTCCAAAATCTATCGAACTAGTTCAAGCGGCACCTATGATGTGAAGGTAACAGATCGCCTTTTTATGGATCATTCCTTTGTAGATACGATTTGGCATCAAATTTATGAGTCTGAGATGAGACCCAACAAGAAATATAAATACAGCGATCTTGGTTTCTACCTGCTTGGGCAAACGGTGGAAGAGCTCACAGGTATGCCTTTAGATCAGTATGTGGATAAAACCTTCTATCACCCCCTACACCTTCGCACGGCTACCTTTAATCCCACAAAGAAATTTTCTGCTGATCGAATCGTGCCCAGCGAGAGAGATCGTTATTGGCGTCGCCAAGAGGTAGTTGGGCATGTCCATGACATGGGGGCCGCCATGCTAGGAGGAGTAAGCGGGCATGCAGGCCTATTCGCGAATGCTCAGGATCTAGCGGGGATCATGCAGTTGTTTTTGCAAAAGGGTCAGTACGGACAGAAAAGTTGGATAGCTCCAGGGACCCTTGATGCCTTCACTACTCGATATCCCGGTGAAACCCGGCGTGCAATAGGCTTTGACATGTTGCAGTTGGATCCCAATGAAAGCATGAATCTTTCACCTAAGGCTTCCGCTAAAACCTTCGGACATTTGGGATTTACCGGTACAGCGGCCTGGGTAGATCCCGTAGAAGATTTGGTATTTATCTTTCTATCCAACCGGACTTATCCTTCCATGCATAATTACAAATTGAATAAAATGGATGTTCGCCCTAGCATACAGGGGGTAATATATGATGCTAGGATTGGACAAGCCCAACCCTAGCCTTCTGCTTAATCTACTAGTAATGTTCCCCTCTCGGGCCTTCCATCAGATGCACAAATTGGTCCTTTGCCATGGTATCGTTGGAGATCAAATCGAAAAAGGACAATAGATATTTAATCATTTGACGCTTTTCAGACTTGGGTAAACCAGTGAAATCTTGTATCACCTGCAAGAGTTCGGCTTTTTTGGTCTGAAAGTGCTGTATGGCTGGCTTCAATTCCTGCAAACTAAGGTAGTTACCCATGAAGTAGCGTTCCTTTACATTTGATATAGGCATTCGATCACTGGGCCAAGCATAACTGGTACTGACCAAGCCCGAAAAATCAAAGTCAAAGGGAATGGGTATTACCTCCTGTGTTGAGCTACGAAAGAAAGCTATATTGTGACTAGTCGTTGGCAGCCAATCCGTATTGCCGATCATGAATTGAAACAATTGTACGATTTGATAATGATAGGGACTCAGCTCCGCTCCTTGATAACTTTGCCGACACTGCTCCAGGGCTAAGCGACTTGCCACTTCTTCCTTATCCTCAATCAAAAAAGCCTTCAAGCGAATACTGCGCTTTCTCTTAGGTGTATCTCTTAAAACGACTTCCACCAACTGTGTTCTAAAACTGTAAGGGGTTAGTTTTTCGTAGAGTTTGTACGCGAGATACTCCTTGTGTACCCATGTAGCTTGCTGATTTCCATTCTTTAAGGGGAGTACTAATTTCAGTTCATTCATGGATACCAAGCCTTCTTGCTTTAGGCTTGTCTTGGAGAGCTTAATCTTCAAGGGAGGAACTTCACTGAATCGATTGCGGAATCGGCCCCGGGGGCGAACCTTGAGTTCTACCGCCTTGCTGGTTCCATCCGCAAAGGAAAGGTTCATTTCAGCTTTTTGATACCGGTATTTCTTGCGATTGATTAGCAAGGAATCCAGGTCGGTCTTGAGTTCAATCACCTGAACTTCCTGTTCGATGAGCTGGTCCAAGAAACTGACCCTGGGCGGCTCATATTGAGCCTGCGCTATCAAACTTGTTAGGATAAACGCCATCGCAAAGCAAAGGCGAATGACATTGGTTCTACCTAAACTATCGCGCCATGGCGATAGCCTGTTGGGTTTTGGGGTGTAGGTTTTCATTTGATTAATGTTGTACTTGATACTATATATACCGTCTTAGACGGCGGGGTTTCTGTTACCTACAGCAGTAGTCTGGTTTTAAAGTGTCTGATCTGGTTCTCCGGCAATTTGTATGCTTTTAAGTCCCCTTTTGGCTAGAAAACTTGCTTCCTTTGGACGCAATCTGCTATCTACGGGGCTACCCACAAAAATTGCCGGAGAAGAAAATGTTTTCTTGATTTAATCCAAAACTGGCACAATGCGATAAACCGTTCCTGGATCTTCTACGCCAACATAAATGTAATTGTCTGGGCCCATTTCTACACTCCTCAGTCTACCCACTTTGGGCAATAAAAGTTCCTCTTGCACTACTTTATCGCCCTTAACTTTACAAAGATTTAAATACTGAAAACGTAAGGAACCTACCAAGGCAGCCCCTTCCCATCCTGGATATCGATCGCCCGTCACAAAAGTCATTCCACAAGCTCCGATCGACGGTACCCAATACAAGACAGGTTGTTCCATACCTTCTTGCGCTGTTTTTTCAGTGAAGGTTGTCCCGTTGTAATTGATTCCGTAGGAGATCACGGGCCAGCCATAGTTCTTTCCTTTACTGATGATATTGATTTCATCTCCACCTCTAGGTCCATGCTCATGTTCCCATATATCGCCAGTTGTTGGATTCATAGATACACCTTGTGGGTTTCGGTGGCCGTAAGAGTAGATAGAAGGCATGGCACCATCCACCTCCACAAATGGATTATCGGCTGGAATACTACCATCTTCTTTTATCCTGTGTATTTTCCCACAATGATTGTCCAGACTTTGTGGATTTTTTGACCGATCTCCTCTATCTCCTACTGAGAAATAGAGCAAACCTTGGCGATCAAACTCCAGGCGGCTTCCATAGTGATGGCGACGCTTCGAATACGGCAATGCTTCAAAGATCACTTCCTGTTCAACCAGCGTTCGGCCTTGCAATTTCGCACGCATAATGGCCGTGGTAGCCATCCCTTGCTGCGTATCGTGTGGTTTGGAATAAGAAAGGTATAACCATCCATTATCCTCGTATTGCGGATGCAATTCAATATCTAGGAGGCCACCTTGACCTTTAGCCGCCACCTTCGGCACACCACTAATCGTCGTTTGCGCTCCTCCCACGGATTGACGGTAAAGCTTTCCTCCACGATCTGTAATCAACAGATCCCCACTAGGCAAAAAGGTAATCCCCCAGGGGATACCCACTCCCGTAGCCACTTTTTCCAGTTTATATTTCAGATCAGAAGCTTCAAAGGTATGGTTGGCACCGGGTTTATTCGAAAAGCTGTAGCGATCCAGGTTTTTGATTCCTACTAAAATAAAATTGGCTAGATTCTCCACCTCCTCATCCGTAAAGGTCGTATCATAAGCAGGCATTCCGTCATTATCGTAGCCGTATTTGATCCCCTTAATGAGATCCTCTTTGCTACTACCATACTTCCATTTCCGGTCCACAAAGGCATCCATTTGGGCACCATGACAACCCCCACAATAATTATCATAATTAGCCTTTGCTGCAGCAAAGCTTGGATCAAGGGAAGCCCCCGACTCATTGGATAGGATTGCTCTTCCCAAGGACGCTCCTTGATTGGAGGAAGTAGCAGGGCTGCTCTGCTTCCGATTGCAACTCGTGAAAAGCAATACGCCCAGTAAAAGGAATAAGGTTAAATTTCGTTTCATTTTAGGTAATTTCTGTTTGCCGGCAAATTACCCAAGGCTTTAGGTAAATTCAAGTCTTCACCGTAGTATAGCAGTATATTCATATCTCAAATAGAAAATAAGATTGCTAATCAAGCGAAAATGCATCCTGAACCATTGTCCAGGATGCTATTTATGAATAGGTTTTCAGCAATCATTTTCCCTAGTATTGCTGAACACTCCTTTGACGCTTAGTGGAAAAATAAGATTAGTTGCCTTTCACGAATGCAAAACCAAATTGCTCCGCATAGGTGCCATCTGGTCCGATGATCGGTCCATAAGTCAGCCCGTCGGCGTGATATGCTCCTGCTACATGCCATTCAAAATTATCCACCAGGCTGCAAGCTCCGATACTACCAAATAAAGACAAGTCTCCTCCTGGGGAAGTAAAACTGATAGAACCCGTACCCGAAGCGGAAGCAGTGAAAGCATTATCGGATCCATCTCCTTTACCGGCTGCGCCCAATCCATCTACCCCAAGCATTTCTGCGGTCGGGTCAAAGCCAGGCGCTTCAAAGGAGAGGTTCCAAATGGTGTAGACGCCATTGGGAATGAGGCCTGTTAAATTCAAAGTTACTTTGGTCCCTTGATCGGTACATTCAGCAACTACTTGGCCTTTTACCGCACTGAATTCGCCCCATGTGATTTGATGGCCATCAGGCGCTAGAAGTGGATTTTGTTTTCTGGTTTCATACAGTAAATCAGCAGGATCAGATGGCATTTGACCATCTGCTGTTTGCACGAAGAAGGGAATGTTGATCGCTTGGTCATTAGTGGCAGTGGGTCCCTGGACATCATCGTCCTTCGAACAACTTGCGAAGATAAAAGTCATGGCAAGCGCAACAATAGCGACCATTTTAGAGGAATTCAAAATTGATGTTTTCATGGTTTAATTAGGTTGTAAGAATGAATAAGTGATTGTTGAATACGATCACAATATTAGCCGCATTTGTTGGAGCGACATATAGCATTTGAGTCAATCGAGGCTTCGAAGCAGGCATTCCCCCTTCTCTTTGAGTTCTTATAATTTAGTTATGGAGGAGGAGCTATTGCAGAGCGAATCGGTGGACTTTGATCCATTCTCTCAAGTAGAAGCTACATTCAATCAAAAGGACTGGCGTAATTCCCTTGATCCTCCTTACTTGCAGGGGCACATGATTATGATAAAATGCGTATCGTTCGCCCAAATATCTGCTTATTGCTCCTCTCCTTACAAGCTATTGCCCTGCTAGCGATGGCTCAGGATGCGGATATGGGTGAGAACTTAAGGAGTACTCCAATATCCGAGCCTACTATGATTCTAAAGAGTAGCTATGAAGAACCAAATGGAGTTAACCCTATCTACAAGGAGGACCTTAGGTTAGATAGCCTTGCATTTCGCCAACCGTTAAACTCTACTATTCCACTTCGATCATCCGTCAAATGGAACCCTTGGCTTATCGCAGGAATCATTTCGGGTATTTTGCTAGCCATCTTCGGTTTGTACCGCTACCAAATGAATCAGTTTAAGACTAGGGAGAAAATGAAAACGGCATTTGAGAAAAAGTTAGCACACGTGGAAATGTCCGCCTTGCTCGCTCAAATGAACCCGCATTTCCTGTTCAATTCACTGAATTCCATTGAAAGCTATATTGTAAGTAATCAAACAAAGGCTGCTGCACAATACTTGAATAACTTCTCCAGGCTGATGCGGCTGATTTTACAACATTCGCGATCCGATTACATCAGCCTAAAGGAAGAGATCAATGCACTAGAGCTTTACCTCGAAATGGAACATATCCGGTTTAAGGATAAGTTTCAATATGGCATTTACGTCGCACGAGATCTGGATACGAATGCCATTGATATTCCTCCGATGTTAATTCAACCCTACGTAGAGAATGCCATCTGGCACGGCTTGATGCATAAGCCGGACCGCAGTAATGGCATGTTGGTATTGGAGATCAGCAGAAAAGATAATTTCTTGTATTGCGTGATCGAAGACAATGGGATTGGGAGAGAAAAAGCTCAAGCTATTGTGGCCCAAAAGACCACGCCGAGAAAACGCTCC
Organism: Saprospiraceae bacterium; assembly: GCA_019634045.1. Classification (GTDB taxonomy): domain Bacteria; phylum Bacteroidota; class Bacteroidia; order Chitinophagales; family Saprospiraceae; genus DT-111. The sequence continues at coordinate 10,582 of JAHQWA010000359.1, read as the reverse complement.
ATGGGAATGGCAATTACTAAGGATCGCATGAAAATCATGAGTCAACTATACAATTTCAATACAGAAGTAAAAGTGACAGATCTATACCGAAAAAATGGAGAGGCCCGAGGCACCCGAGTAGAATTATTCATACCATTATAGCAAACAGGCAATGGATAAAGTCTGACTAGACTACCAAAGAATCAATGAATTTTATTAGTTTAAAATAGCGTTTTACACAAAAACCACAGAACTCAGGAAAAATGATCAAAGCTGTAATTATTGATGACGAATCCCCCAGTATCGTTACCCTGCGCTGGAAGCTGGAAAATTATTGCCCAAATGTCGAAGTGGTGGCTTCTTTTGAAGACCCAAGAGAAGGATTGGAGTTCCTACGGAAATCACCCCCAGATCTACTTTTCCTGGACATAGAAATGCCGATGCTCAATGGGTTTGACGTATTGGAAGAACTAGGCAGAGAGGTACCCTTTAGTATCATTTTCACAACGGCTTATGAGAATTTCGGAATTCGAGCGATTAAGTTTAGTGCTTTGGACTACCTACTCAAGCCGGTCCACAACAAAGAATTGGTCGAAGCAGTGGAAAAACATCTTCAAAAAACCAATCAAAGCGAAACGCAACAACGAATTGGCTTGCTCCTCGATAACGTCCATGCAGAGAAGAAGGGTAGCTCTGGCAAGATTGCTCTAGCCACTAAGGAGAGTATCGAATTTGTGGCCCCGGCAGAGATCATCGTTTGTTCTTCTGATAGCAACTACACCATGGTTTATCTAGTAGATGGTCGAAAGCAATTGATCTCTAAAACCTTGAAGGACTTTGAAGAAATGTTGCTTCCTTTAAACTTCTATCGACCCCACAATTCTCACCTAATCAACCTAAACCTCGTCCACAAATATATGCGCGAAAGAGGTGGATATTTAATCATGAAAAACCAGATGAAGATCCCCGTATCAAAAGGACGCCGGGAAGGGCTTTTGGAAAAATTGTTTTAATTTTCCGCTTTGGAGATGCCTAAGGAATATTTGGGTATCTCTAAAAAGTTGCCATCTTTGAGATAAATTAGCGCCATGGAACATCCCCCCTTTGATACCCTACGCATTGACAAGAGATTCTGCGGACCTCCAAAATCAGGCAATGGAGGTTATGTCTCCGGAATCTTAGCCAAATACATCGATGGTGTGGCAGAGGTTAGTCTCAGACAACCCCCGCCGCTAAACACTGAGCTTCAAGTAATCAAAACCGACAATCGTTTTCAGCTCTTTAAAGGTGAGCTGTTAATTGCAGAAGCCAAGCCTAGCAGCCTAACGATGGAGGTCCCTGCCGCTCCTGGCCCATCTACCGCAGAGCTAGCCTCCCGCTCTTATGTTGGCTTTGAGAATCATTACTTCCCTAGCTGTTTTGTATGTGGCCCTAAAAGAAACGAAGGAGATGGACTTCGCATCTTTACTGGACCTACGCCTAATCGTCAAGTCGTGGCCGCTCCTTGGACACCTCATGACAGCCTCTTCGATAAAAACGGAGAACTTCACACCGAATTTTACTGGGCAGCATTGGATTGTCCGGGTGCCTATGCTGTACATGAGAGCAAGGACAGCATGAAGGTTCTGGGGCGTTTAACGGCCAAAATCGAAAACCCAATACAAAAGGGAGAACGACTCATCGTAACGGGCTGGGACTTAGGTTCAGAAGGGCGAAAATTCTATTCTGGCACCGCTATTTACGAACAAGATGGTACTCCAAAAGCCTTTGCGCAAGCCATCTGGATCGAAATCAATAAGAAATCGTTTTCGAAGTAATCATTAAAAAGATCATAACTCAAGCGAAAAAAGGCGATTCTCTTTCTTGTATTAAATCCAAGTGTTAACTTCATCGTTCTCATCTAAATATTCAATCGGTTAGAAATATCGGGCTTGTACTCCCTTCGTCGGAATACACCTCATATGCTGTGTCCTTAGTTTATATGTCTTATCTTATGAGACGTATGGCTGATACACTAGGATAGCTATAAGCTTGTTCCTTACAAACCTATCCTAGTCAGGCAGTAAAAATCAATTCGATCACCAACTTATTTACAATGAACAAGTTTTCAAGCCAATTACTGGCCATCCTTTTCCTCCTATGTTCGGGTCTATACCTTTCCGCGCAAAAAGTCACGCCGAGCCCAGCTGAAATAAAGGCATTGACTCCCCACTGGGAAGGAGCCCGCCTCCCTGATGGGCGGCCAAAAGTACCATTGGAGCTAATTAATCGCTTGGCTAACATCTCATTAGAAGAAGCCTGGGGCGTACTACGTAACGAAGGCTATCACAGTCAATATGAGGGAAACTGGGAGGTTCTTCGCCCAGATCAAGTTATGGTTGGACGTGCCTTAACGGCCCAGTACTGGCCAAGTAGACCCGATTTAGAAAACCTCATCAAAGAAAAAGGAAAAGCAGAAGGTCGCATCGGCGGTTCCAATTCTTGGCCCATAGATGTGCTGAGTAATGGTGATATCTACGTAGCCGATAGCTATGGCAAAATCGTAGGTGGAACCTTGATCGGAGATAACCTTGGCAACTCTATCTATGCCAAATCTAAAAATGGGGTCATCTTCTACGGCTCATCGCGAGATAGAGAGGGTTTAGAGAAGATAGAAGGTTTCAATGCCTTTGTGAAGGGCTTTGATCCCTCTTTTATTCAAAATATGATGTTGGGCGGTATCAATGTCCCCATCAGAATTGGTAGAGCTATGGTTCTCCCAGGTGATGTCGTACTGGCTAAACAAGGAGGCATTGTTTTCGTTCCTGCCCATCTGGTTGAGAAAGTAGTGATCAACGCTGAATTCATATCACTACGGGATCAATTTGGCCATCAGCGTTTACGGGAAGGAAAATATACCCCAGGCCAAATCGATACGCGTTGGACAGACGCCATCAAGGCAGACTTCCTTTCTTGGTTGGATCAAAACGCTGATAAACTCCCAATGTCGAGGACCGAATTGGATGCCTTTCTAAAGGATCGAACATGGTAAGTCCTCTTCACTTAATCAAAACGAAACGGCAACATGAAAAAACAAGCTTCAAACAACAACAAAAAAAACATCCACAACCGCAGAAATTTCCTTGGCCTTGCCGGAATGGGAGGACTGGCCTTAGGTAGCTTTATCAACGCCCCTATCGAGGAGACCTTGGAATATGCCACCTCAAAGGTTCAGCGGGCTAGCAATCCTTCTGAACTGAAGATCACTGATATGCGCTATGCCGTGGTAATGAATGGACACGCCCGTTGTCCGATCATCCGCTTGGACACCAATCAAGGTATCTACGGTATCGGCGAAGTCAGAGACCAAGCCAGTTGGCGTTACGCCTTATTCCTGAAGAGTCGGCTTTTAGGTCACAATCCTTGTAATGTTGAAATGCTCTTCAAGCGAATCAAGCAGTTTGGCTTCCATGGTCGGCAAGGGGGAGGCGTATCTGGTGTAGAAATGGCCCTTTGGGATCTCGTTGGCAAAGCCTATGAAGTCCCCGTTTATCAACTATTGGGTGGAAAATATCGCGACCGCGTCCGCTTATATGCGGATACCCCTCGTCTCAATGATCCCGAAAAGTTTGCGGCGAAAATGCATGATCGCGTGGTAGAAAAGGGCTTTACCTTCCTGAAAATGGATTTCGGTATTGAATCCTTAAAAGACATTCCGGGCACCGTTGTTAACGCTAACTTTTGGGACATTGGTCGCCAATGGACCAATGAGCCGATGACCTACGGCGGAACGGAGCATCCCTTCACGCAAGTTCAAATCACTCCTAAGGGACTTGACATCCTCTGCGAATACATTGCTAAAGTGAGAGACGCCGTTGGCTATGAAATCCCCCTCGCCTCTGATCATTATGGCCACTTTGGTCTGAATGAGGCGATTCGTTTGGGTAAAGCGGTGGAGCCTTATCGACTAGCTTGGTTAGAGGATCTTATCCCCTGGAAATTTACCGAACAGTGGAAGGAAATCACTCGGTCTTTTGAAACACCAACTACGACCGGAGAGGACATTTACCTAAAAGAGGAGTTCATCAAACTCATTGATACGCATGCCGTAGATATAGTGCATCCCGACCTGGCCACCGCCGGTGGCATTCTCGAAACCAAGAAAATAGCGGACTATGCCGAGGAAAAAGGTATTGCCATGGCGATGCACTTTGCGGGAACCCCCATTTCCTTTATGGCCAATGTCCATTGTGCCGCCGCGACCCAGAATTTCATGGCGCTGGAGCATCATTCCGTGGATCTAGATTATTGGGAAGATTTAGTGACAGGACTAGATGGCCCTATGATTGAAAAGGGTTTTGCGATTGTTCCGGAAAAGCCAGGCCTGGGGGTTGATCTTAATGAAGAGGTAGCCAAACAGCATTTGGCGCCAGAAGATAAAAGCTATTTCAAACCTACTCCGGATTGGGATAAAATCCGCTCTTGGGATAGGCTTTGGAGCTAATTCAGCACTTGTAGCCTGATCCTCACTCGAGGATTGGGTTACAAATTTTCCAAAAATGTAATGCGATTACCACTCGGATCTTTGCATTGTTAGTCACGGGTTTCCGGGATTAACTTCCACCGAATGATTATCCACAAACAGGCCAAGCTGCCAATCAGAAAAGTCACCATGGTAACCCAGGACCAACTAGGCATAATGGTTGTCTCCCAACCGGGAGTGATGATCGGAGTGGGCATAATAACCTCCAATGCTAAAGCCATAACAATCAGTATCAAAAGCATGCGCTGAAGCAGTAGACTTTCTCGGGAGCGGATATGAATATTCATGGAAGCCATGAGTAAGATTAGGTTCAAAGCAATCGTCTTCAACATCCATCCCATACCAAACAAACGCTGCATGGCGGCCATCCTTTCCTGCAATAGTCCGCTATACCAATCCTGGAACAATTCCACTGCGCCCAATGCTAGCAGGATAATACTCAAGGCACCAATTAGAGCTTGGCTCGCCGATCGCGCCCTAGAATCGCCTAAATTCTTTTTTACTAAAAAACCTAAAATGCTCAGGGCTAAGAAGGTAAAGAGCGCAGGAACAATCAGCATCTTGTTCGAGGTTTTTAAGGTGATTTACATATCCATGACAGCCTCAACATCCTTATCAATTTCAGGAGGTGCGGAGGCAAAGGAGATTGACAAGAAGAGAATGAGAGAGATAACCAAAGAGAAAGCCCCCACATCTATGCCATAAGGTAAACTAATCTTAAAAAGTTTAACTACGAAATTGATCACCAGGCTGGAAATAATGGCAATGTTAGCAGCCATCGGCGTCGCCCTCTTCCAGTTGAACCCGATAGCAACGGTCGGCACGATGGCGGCAGCAAAGGTACCCCAGCCAAAGGCGCCCAGAATCGCGACTAAATCTCCTGTATAGAGCGCAAAAATAGCAGCAAAAACCGTGATTACCACCGTGGTGAAGCGGGCCCACCACAACTCATTTTTGGCTTTTTTCCAACCTAGAGCTTTAGGAATATCATGCATCACCGCTGCCGTCCCAATATTGAGGAAGGAGTCCGCTGTAGACATGATGGCCGCAAATAGTCCAGCGAATACCACCCCCGCCAAGAGTGGGTGAGCAAAATTTTGTAAAAACTGGGGTGCTGCCGCATCCGCACTAGCTAATTCGGGGTGCTGCCCACTGAGAACTAAGGCTCGCATAGCCAGACCAATACTAATCCACAATAGTGCAGCCAGCACATACCCCATGGCAGAAACCGGCAAAATATACTTGGCATCCGCCACTCTTTTATTCATCATCATTTTAGTGATCACATGCGGCTGTCCCGCTCCTCCTAAACCAAAGACGAAGAACCAGGATAAACAACCGATCATACCCAAGGTTCCCCAAGGCCCGATGGCCTCCGGATCATCTGCGTAGATCGTCTCACTAATCGTTGTAAATCCGCCATCGAATGTATTAATCACAGTGAGAAAGATGAGCAAGGCAGCAACTACCATCACGGCCCCTTGAATCAGGTCCGTATATACCGAAGCTACAATGCCTCCCGTCACACTATAAAAAACCAGGATAGAACAAGAAATAATCAGACAAGCCTCTAAACTGATGGAATCAAAATAGGCCGTTTCCACCAAGATATCCCTCAGTACTACCGACATAGCCAATATCTGAGTAGCTAGATAGCCCAAAACCCCAAGCAAAATCGCAATAGCCGTCATCAATTGAGTGGACTTGTTCTTGTAGCGCAGGTGCACTACATCCGGCAAGGAAATACTGTTCCCCAACTCTGCAAAAAGACGCAGCCGCTTACCCAATGTATAGAAAGAAATGGTGAAGCCTGCTATGACACAAACGATCATCCATACAGAGCTCATTCCCATCCGATAGACCAACCCTGGGCCCCCTACGAAACCAAACCCACTGAGTGTACTCGAGAAGACCGCAAAAGCCGTAACCGCAATTCCAAGATCACGCCCTGCCATAAAGAAGTCTTGTGTAGAACGTGTCCGTTTCAGGGCCCAAATACCAATAACGATACACAAAAACATGTATAAACCAACACAGGTCAGAATGATGGGACTCCGATAGGCTTCCATAGGATTTGTTTAGTGATCAACAAGGCAGGCTGTCCTCCCGGAAACCAACTTAATAAATAATCTTTAAAACCGATCTATATCCTTCCAATTACCCCGAGTTATCAAGGCAAAAGCTTTATATTTAGTCACATCTAAAGGAATTCACCCCTTGTTATCTACTTTCGAAATCACAGCTGTTCAAATATTTATTATTTGTGCCATTTTCAACGGTTTGATCTTTTCCATGCTTCTGCTCACGAAGACGGAGAACAAACTGGCCAATCGCTTTCTTTCCCTACTCATTTTTTCATTATCCCTAACTTTCACTCCCTATGCGTTTGACCTCAAACCATTGGGCCGAGTACTATGGGTTACCTGGTTGCCTTTTTCACTAACGTACTGGATTGGCCCTTCTTTCTACTTCTATGTTAAAACGCTTACCCAACCGGATTATCAACCAAAACGAATTATCCTCTGGCATTTTAGTGCCATTATTCTAAACTACATTCATAGCATTTATCACCTGTTCGCAGGTGGCAGCAAAGTTTTTCCCTGGTTCCATCATTTTGCAGAACTGTTGGAATCCTTTGCCATCATCTCTATCATCATTTATTTCATTTTAGCATTGAGCGAGGTGAAGCGTTATCAACGATCTATTTTTGACCAACTCTCCTCCATCGAAGGTTTGCAGTTGCGTTGGATCAAAAGCATCATTCTAGTGCTGTTGACTACTTTCACTTTGATCATTATTTATTTGGCTGTTAATGACCAAATTATCAAAAAGTATCTAGTAGTTCCAGCGAATTTGTACCACCATCTTTTACTGTCTATCTATGCTGGCGTTATCTACTGGTTAGCGATCAAAGGGTTCGTGCAATCCCAAACAGTAGCGCTGACCAATGTCCCTCACTATACTTTAAACCAAGCGGAGGTAGACGGGGCAACGGTTAAGGTCTTAATAGATAGCATGCAGCAGGACAAATTGTATTTGGATCCACTGCTCAGTCTCAAGAGTCTCAGTAAGCACACCCAAATTCCAGAGAAGGAAATATCTGCTGCTCTTAATCAGAGATTGGGAAAAAACTTCTACACCTTTATCAATGAGTATCGGACGATTGAAGTAAAAAATCGCTTACTAGATCCCAACTATGACCAGCATACCCTTCTGAGTATCGCACTCGATGCCGGATTCAACTCCAAGGCAACTTTCAATCGAATTTTTAAAGCCGCTACTGGACAATCTCCTAAGGATTTTCGCGCTAGTAGATAGCTTCTTTCGAAATTAGGACGTCTCATCTAGCATTGAGACGATTTGTTTAGCAATAGCATTTAGCTTTATCACAAAAGCTATAAAGATGAAGATACCCACTGTTATAAAACTACTATTGCTCTGTATGATCTGCTCGCAAAAAGGGGGTAGTCAAGAAGGATTCACCAGCTATTGGGGCCAGGATATGGAGGCTGGTCCATACGCCATAGGCTTTCGAACCCTCTTTACTTATGATGAGGCTCGGTCGGCTGTGCCCTACTCGGATTGGGATGGCAAATTGACCTTTAATCAAGCGCAAGGCAAAGGAAGGCAGATGCAAATCAATATTTGGTATCCAGCTGAAGTTCAGGGAACACCACTAGAATATGGACACTATATTGATTTGTTGGGTCGGCAAACAAATTTCTCAGCTGAGCCTACAGAATTAGCAACAAAGATGTTCGTTGATCAGACCAACGCATTGGGCGGGAATGGACAGTTTACAGCAGAACAGCTAGACGGGATTGCCAAATTGAGTACTCAGGCATACTTGCAGGCCGCAGCTGTCAAGGAAAGATTTCCGCTCGTTATCTTCCCCAATGGTGGTAGCCCGGCCTATCAAAGTATCATGTGTGAGTACATCGCTAGTCATGGCTATGTAGTTGCTGCCGTAGCTCTAAAGGGGCAATACTCCTCTACTATCGATGCCTCTACCAGGGGGATAGAATTCGCAGCGGCTGATCTAAAGTTTACTTTAAACCAGCTTTTGCAATTAGAAAATGTAGATAGAGATCGGATTGCATTGATCGCTAATGCCATTGAATCTTCAATGTGTACCGCTTTAGCTGCTAAAAATCCATTAATAAAGGCCTTGATTAGTCTTGAGGGAGGCTTGTTGAGTAGTTTTGAGCAAAGGCTTCTACGACGTACTAATTTTTACACGCCCTCAGCTATCCAGATCCCCATCTTAGCCATTTATGCGCCGCACCCAGCCATTTCTCCGGAGTTTATCACTCAATTGAAGTATTCAGAACGCTATTTTATCCGCTTCCCAGGTATGTCTGAATTTCACTTTCTCAATTATGGCCTCTTGGAAAAGGAAGTACCTGGAATAATAGGACCACCAAAGGGAGATACACAGCTTGGATTTGCTTGGGCTGCGCGGCTATCCTTATGGTTCCTAGATGCCAAGTTGAAAGAGAATGAGGAGCGTAAAGCTTTCTTCAATCATTTTGAAATTCCCTCATTGGCTGCTGAGGTAATCGATACCGCCTATGCGCTGCCAGCCTTAGCTTCACCTCCCACTATTACACTGCTAAAAGACTTATTTATTACAAAGGGAATGCAAGTCGTAGATAGCATCTACCAATCCTTTAAAATTCGTGATCCCCAAGTATTTCCTTTGACGTTTTATACAGAATTCCGCGACTGGTTAGCTTGGAAGAAAGACCCAGACTACCGATTCAGGGCACAATTGTATGAAATGGCCGTAGAAAGTTACCCTTCCTCTTCTATTGCCCATTATTACCGAGCTTACTTTGCTGAAGAAATGGGTGACTTTACTCTCGCTCGGAAAAACTACCAACTCGCCCTGAACCTAATCCCCGAGGATGAAGATCCTGATCTGACGAATAACAAACGAAGGATTTTACAGGAAGAAGCCAACAAAGCGCTGGCCCGCTTGTAAGATCGAGTTGTATAATCGGATAGCCTGGCGGCTTAGATCGACTCCTCGAACACTCGAGCAAAGTATCCGCTCAATTCGTTAACGACAGCCTCCTTGTTTTCTATCTCTTCAATCCCAGCCAATACCCTGGCTAAGCGCTTCTTGTAGGCCAATTGCATACCTCTGCCAATTAGGATGCGCTGGGCTTGCGGGGAGCCGGCACCGTGAAGGGATTCGGTGAGATAGCCCACGGCATTGCGCCCCAAGGTCATGTTTTCGATGAGACGAAGCATACGCATGCGATCCTCCGTAGGGACACTGGCTTTGCCTTTTAAATACTTCTTTAAAAGTACGCCTACTTCGGGATGATTAAAGTCTTTTTCGGAGGGCAAAGTAGCCACCAATCCGCCAGCCAAATCCTGCGCCAGACGGCTAATTTCAAAGGGGAAGCGAGTGACGTGATGCTTACAGACATTGGCCAACATATCGTCGCAGATATAGGCACCGGAGGAGGTCTCATAGCCCTGATAAGATGCAGCGATACCGGTACCATACACGGTCTCATTCAGGTGCGTCATCTCTACCAATTTATCTTTGATGTGGGAAGCCTTAGTAATCCCATTGTATTCGGCGATGGCTGCCGCTGCGCCAATTAATACATCCCCTACCCCACTTTTGCAGACATAGCTCCGTCGATGGTAAGTCGTAAACCGTTCGACCAACATGGAAGCAAAATCGTATTCACCATCCATAAAAACGTATTCCCAAGGGATGAATACGCGATCGAATATCACCATTGCTTCCTGCCCACCAAATCGTGCATTCCCACTATCGATTTCCCCTCCTTCCATGCTTCGCGTATCGCAAGATTGACGGCCATAGATGTACGCTAAGCCCTCCGCTTCGACCGGCACAGCTCCAATAATGGCATAGTCTTTGTCTTCCTCTGTCAATCGCATGGTCGGCATGACGAGTAGCCAATGGCTGTTGATACAACCCGTTTGATGAGCTTTGGCTCCACTGATATAAATGCCTTCTGCTGTCCGATCAACAATATGCACGAACATATCTGGATCTGGTTGTTGGTGAGGCGCCAGGCTCCGGTCCCCTTTCACATC
>JAHQWA010000358.1 GCA_019634045.1 Saprospiraceae bacterium | reverse complement strand
GCTAAGCACAGCAATGGAGCCGCGATGAGTAGAAGAAGGCTACCCAAAGTCCACCAAATCTGGAAACTAATTAACCCCACTCCCAATTCCTTTACCGATTTTTCAGCTCGCCATTTTCTCCAAATGATTAGCGGCAAAGCAATATTGGCTAAAGGCAACACCAATTGGCCCAGGATACTGAGGTTCATCCATTTGACAAACCGATAATCCTTGCTGGCATCAGATCCACTTTTATCCAGCCTGGTCAACTCAGATAGTTCTACCTCCAATGCTTCAGCCAAAGTTTTCAAGGTGAATGCTCGCGGCTTTGAAACACCTGCCTCGATTCGTTGGATCGTTCGGATTGACAGGCCGGAGAGATCGGCTAATGCTTCTTGGGATAAGCCTCTCTGTTTTCTTAGTCGTGGTAGTTGTTTTTCCATCAGCAAATTCATTTTTATACGGTTGAACTTCCCCTTTTTTTGAATAATTCTAGAAAAAGATAGATCAGTGTAGGGCGCTATTATACCAATGAACAGTAGTCATTCTGTGGCGCATGCTGTCATAAGTCAACTTTCCCTGCCTCCCAGCTGTTGCTTAGCAGAGAAATCCGAAATTAGCAATGGCGAGATCTAGAATTATAATAACCTCTTCTTCGGCAAATCTCTTGGACAATCATAAAATGAGATGAATAAGCGCCACTGACGATTGCTGTCCGTAAAGCGTTGAATTTTATTTTTGAATGTCTCGAAACACGAGATTTGTCGAAGAACCTGATAACTTTGCCCCACTTTGATTAAAGAGGTTGTTTACACATATTGATCAAGTAAAGAAATCTATCAAGCGATCAATTCAAACCACCTCATAGTGCGTTGTATTTATGAAGAGCTTCTGGCGATTACTATCTTATCTAAAGAATTACAAATCTCTGATTGCTGGCAACGTAATCAGTAACATTTTCACCGCGGTATTTACGGTGATAGCTATCCCCCTATTGCAACCCTTCCTGGAGATCCTGTTTGATGCGACCAAACTCATTCGCACTCCACCAGAAGGCCCACTGAGTCTTAACTACCTCCAACACTGGTTCAACTATACTTTTAGTCAATATATCATCAACGATGGTCAGGAAAAGGCCTTGGTCTTCGTCTGTAGCGCTATCCTGATTACCTTTTTCTGTAAAAACCTCTTTCGGTACCTCGCCCTTTTCTTTATGGCACCGGCACGAAATGGTATCGTAAGAGACCTTCGGAAGGAGCTTTTTGACAAAATATTGTCCCTGCCCCTCTCCTACTTTTCTGAGGAACGGAAAGGAGATTTGATGTCCCGGATTACAGCTGATGTTCAAGAGGTAGAAATGAGCATACTTAATATGCTTCAGATCATCTTTCGAGAACCACTGATTATCGTTGGTGCCTTAAGTTTCATGATTTATGTCAGCCCAACCCTAACTATATTTGTCTTTGTACTCTTACTCTTTACGGCCTTTGTGATTGGAGGTATTGGTCGGGCGCTGAAGAAAACCTCGACCTTAGTGCAGGAGAAATTGGGTTCCTTGGTTTCCATCGTGGAAGAAGCCTTATCCGGACTTCGCATCATCAAGGGTTTCAATGCAGAAGGATATCAACAAACTAAGTTTGCCGTCGATAATGATGGCTATCGCCATACGCTGACTCGCCTATTGTGGCGCAGGGATCTCTCCTCTCCCCTTTCTGAATTCTTGGGTATACTGGTCGTTTCTGTGCTACTTTGGTTTGGTTCGCGATTGGTGTTTTCCGGAGAGATGGAGGCCGCTACTTTCTTGACGTTTATCTTTGCTTTCTATAGTGTAATTGAACCTGCAAAGGCATTCTCCAAAGCATACTATAATATCCAAAAGGGAATTGCGGCCATGCAACGGGTAGAGGTCATTCTAGATGCCGAAAACACCATCATAAATCACCCAGAAGCTTCATCCATCTCCAGCCTTGAGCAAGGCATTGTCTATAGAGATGTCACTTTCCAATACAGGAATGAAGAAGGCCCCGTATTACAAAGCATTAACCTGGAAATCCCCAAAGGGCAGTTGATTGCGCTGGTAGGTCCTTCTGGGGCTGGGAAATCCACCTTGGTTGATCTACTCCCTAGATTCTACGATGTGCAGGATGGCGGGATCTTCGTAGATGGTACCGATATACGACAAATTAAGCTGGAAGATCTCCGGCAAATGATGGGAATCGTCTCTCAAGAAGCGATCCTCTTCAATGATACCATTTACAATAATATCGTTTTTGGATTGGAAGGAGTGACGCAGGAAGACGTAGAGCGTGCCGCCAAAATCGCTAATGCACACGACTTCATTACCGCCACCGAAAACGGCTATCAGACGAATATTGGAGACCGAGGAAATAAGCTTAGTGGCGGCCAACGCCAACGGTTGACCATTGCCCGAGCTATCCTCAAGAACCCTCCCATCCTCATCTTGGACGAGGCAACCTCAGCCCTCGATTCTGAATCTGAAAAGCTCGTGCAATCAGCCTTGTTAGAGTTGATGAAAAATAGGACTTCAATTGCCATTGCACACCGACTTTCTACCATTCAACATGCAGATGTGATTGTGGTAATGAAAGATGGTCAGATTGTTGAACGTGGCTCCCATGAGCAACTATTGCAAAGTAAGGGAGAATATCATAAGCTCGTGGAGTTGCAAGCCTTTTAAAGGAAATCACGCTTTCTTAATGAGCTTTCTTGGCCCAAGGATTTCTTCAATAGATGTAGGGTTAAGCCTAGATATTCAGGGGATTTCGGAGTCTCTCTTGTCTGACATCTGACAACAAAGTGTTCTGACAGCTAGCAACCCGCTTTACCTTTTCCTCGAAATTGCATAATTTTGTAGCCGATCGTGTGTCTACCTACTCCTACCCTTTCTCGTTAAGTTCCTACTCGTAGGCAACTAATCTGCCCTAAGAGTCATCTTTTTAAAAAAGCCATTTATGAAGCAATCTTTACTTTTGACTTTCATTTGGATTTGTTGTTGCGGGAGCTTGGCTGCCCAGATCAGCATTTCAAATGATTACTTCCCTGCGAGTGGAGACACCACCTATACCGCCATCGACAACCTTCCTACAGGCATAGAGGTGGGTAGTACGGGACCAAACCAAAGTTGGAACTTCACCAGCTTACAGGCTCCCTTTTCAAGGAGAACGATCTATCGCAATAGCTCCAGTGGCAATTTCTTCAATGAATACCCTAGTTCGGACCTTTTGGCAGAGTTGGTCGAGAATGCAGAATCCTACTACAACGTGACTTCTTCTCGCTTTGAATTACAAGGATTTGGAGGAAGTGACCCTGTGGGCTTGGGCGTGGAAGCCCTGCCGAAATATAGCCCCCCTTTGGTGGAGCGCTGGGCTCCCTTGGAATACGAAGATGAAAATAGTTCTGAAGCCAATATTTCCTATGCCTTTTCAGCAGATGATCTTCCGGATGAGATCACGGATCCACTTCCGATCACGCCGGACTCGTTTCGTGTGCGGTATAGCCTTTCTCGAGTTGATGTAGTTGATGCATGGGGCACTATGACTATTCCTGGAGGAGCCTATGAGGTACTGAGAGAAAAAAGAACGACGATGCAAGATGTGAGGCTAGATGCCAAGGTTGGTTTCTTCGGTTGGCAAGATATTACGGACATTGTGTTGGAGGCCATAGATATCGATGAGATTTTGGGGATGGATAATGCTTTGGGCGAAAGTACTACCATTGCTTACCATTTCTATAGTGATGAAGCCAAAGAGCCGATCGCTATTGTGACGATGGATGAGGAAGGGGTGAACCCGGTGCGCGTTCAATTCAAGGGAAATGATATCATTAGTAATGTACAAAATGTGAATGCCCTTAGACCCGGCGTTTACGCTTTTCCTAATCCTGCCATTGTCAACGTTAGATTTGAGTTTTCAAATTTGAAACCAGGAAATTACACGCTGCGCATCTACAATATCCTGGGCGTAGAAGTTTGGAAGAAAAAATACAATGTAAATAATTTCCGGACGGAGAAGGTAGATATTTCTACGCTTCGAAAAGGAACCTATCTCTATAGTTTATCTAACGAAAAGGGTAAGACTTTAGCTACGAAAAGGCTAATTATCATCCGGCCCTAGGGTTTGAGATGGTTTTACCTCGGTAAAGTAAATTGGGAAAAGCTCTTATTTCATAACTTCAGTCAAGGTTGGAGTTTCCCTTCAACAATACTATTTTACAGTCTAATCGCTGCCTTATGACTCATAGAGCTTTTCTTATTCTATGCCTTAGTGGGCTACTTATCTCTTGCCAATCCAATTCCAAGGACGACCTAGATCACTCCTCTTATCAACTCGGTATCATCGCTGGTTTTAGTGAACTCGTGGGAGCAGGGACCAAAGCCCTGGCGCTGAGTGAGCCGATGGACACGGAGGAAATGGATCAAATCATGGATCAGGTCAAAGCCATTACTGCCCGACATGGGATCAGTTGGCATCGAGATTCGGAGCTGATTGTAACGGATCTTTTTCCAGCCGATGTAGCCAAAGATAAAGAGGTATTACTCCTCTACAAAGGTCATACGCTGGAGGCCTACCAACAGTTGAAGGCCGATAAAAAGGAGTTAGAGGGCCAAGGCGCGTACGGGGCCGCTGAAAGGAGGCAGATTGCACGTCGTTTCGGTAGACTCCTAAGCTACCCGCCCGCCCGTATCAATGAATTACTTGCTGGCAATACGGACTTCAGAACGATACAGGACTTTGGCATCAAGGCTAGTAATGTATTCTTCTATTACAAAAACCTGGATCAGGCTAGCGACTTTTATTCCAATACCTTGGGTTTAGAGATCGTGGCAGATTATGGAGTAGCAAAGATATTGCGGATTGCCACTCAGTCCTACCTAACTCTAGTAGATGCCTCCGTAGGGATGCACAATGAAAAGGAACCCAAAACCGCGGCTCTAGCTCTCCTCACCGAACAGTTATCAGGCTGGTATGCCTATCTACAGGCTCAGCATGTTCCGATTAAGTATGATTATAAACCTAAAGAGGGCAATGCCCATGATGGGTTTGTAGCCATTGACCCAGAGGGGTATCTACTGGAATTTGAGACCTTCAAACAGCATCCCGAGAATGAAAAATTCATCCCGGTCCTAGATCAAGCTAAGACGGTCTACCCTG
>JAHQWA010000357.1 GCA_019634045.1 Saprospiraceae bacterium | reverse complement strand
CGTAGTCTTTCCATTATTCCAGAAGTACTGATAGGCGTCAGTGCCTTGCGTTTGAACCGTAACGGTGGTAGTAGATTCCTTACAAAGTATGAAAGAGTCGGTTGGTGTAAAACTCAACTCAGGCCCTGGGCTGATCAGCAGTGGAATAGTGAGTTCATCAAAACAACCTTGATCGGAGACCATCAAGGCATAAAAATTAGTATCACCAACAGCTGAGATGAGCGTATTCGCAATTAGGTTACTGGTATTAGCAGGGCTGGCAGAATGATAGCTAAGCGTTCCGTTGGTGAAATTTTCATCTACAAGGTCAAGACTAGCCAAATCAAAGGAGTCTCCCGGGCATAAATCTGGCAATGCATTAAGAGCCAATTTAGGTTGTGGCCGTACATGAATCTCCACTGCTGTAGGTACCGCGGATGCACAGGTGAAATTGGTCTCAATAGCGTAGTAAGTGAAGGTCACGGTATTGGGTGTAATATTGACGGGAAGGTCTGGAGAAAAACAAGGGCCGACAAATAAAAGGTTTTCCAACTCTGGAGAATCGTACCATGCGGTCAGGAAACCCTCACTGGCAGGCGCGCAGATTTCCGGAACTTCTCCAGAACAAATGGTATCACTTACGCCGACAGGAGAAGGTAAAAAGGCATCATCTTCAGGACCACTACAATTTTCATCAATCCCATTACAAGGGATTTCAGGCTGACCAGGATTGATGGCTGGATCGCTATCGTTACAGTCAAGATTGTTATCTATATAACCTGCTGGAGCTTCCTCCAGACAACTCAAAACAAAATCCGTACCACTTCCATATCCATCCCCATCTGTATCTACATAAAACTGCGTGGTGGGATAATTTTGCAGCACGGAGCCGTAAAACACCAGGTGATCCAGAGCAATGTCTCCACGAAAACCTAGCCCTTTGCTGGCAACAAACCGGAAAGATAGCAAGCTGCCATCTGGAAAATCCGCTAGACTCAGATATTCCTTATTCCATTGATTACCTTGATCACCAGTGCGTTGCCAGATACTCTGCCAGTTAAAACCACCATCAAGGGTTACTTCTAAGCGCAAGTCACCAACTGAGCTACCAAACATATGGTAATTGAAGGAAAAATGACAGGTATCAGAGCCCGCTTTATCCAATTCGATACAAGCTGAAAGCAACATCGCCTCTGCACCACTGGAGCAAGCACTTCCACTCGTTTCAATATATACGTACTGGCCATCTCCATTGGCGTCATCAAGCGGGCCGGTACCTTGGGTTGGAGTTGGCCCATCGTTGACAATCCAGTCAAAATCGGAGCCGGGAGCATTGCGCCAAAGACCAGTCATAGGGCAGGGTATACCGCAATTGGTAATACAATCTTGCTCCTCTGCAAAGGTAGATTCAATGGTCATTCTTGGCGGCCGGCAACCCGTCGTAAAGGCATTGCCACAAGTATTGCCAGAAAATGATCCACTAGTAGGGCAATACCGCCGCACATACAGTTCGTAATCGGTAAGTTCTATTAGGTTGCTTAACAAAAAAGGTGGACAGCTATCGATAATAACCGTTTGCCCACCTGGGCCAGCGGTAGAGTCGATGCCAGGTACAAAACCTGGAGGGCCATACTCCAGAATGGTGATTCCACAGAAGTCCTCAGGAGCAACCGAAACAATAGCCGTGATGCTGTCAACCAGAATGTTTTCGACTCCCTGGACAGGTAGACAACTAATCGGTTCAAAAATTAAATGAACGAATTCGAGAGTGCCAGCATCCTCTTCTACATCATCGCAAATGATGAGTTGCCAGGTTCCATTAGGATTGGTAATCGAGTCATTGAAACTGTAAAAGTGCTCTTCAGGTTGGTAAGGCCCAGCTAGAAAGGGAGCTGTGCCAGCTTCTATATCCAAGCAGGCATTACTACGAAAAACCACGGCACTATCACAACTAAGGTCTTCTGGATTGCCGTAGTCATTTTCTCCACCACCATTATCTGAAGTTAGGCTAATTTGACGCCCGGCAGGTGATTCTAGTATGATATCCAAATCATTCAACCATCCGTGCTTAATAATGATGCGTACTTCTTTCAGGAAAACGTCTAGACCAAGTTGAGAACCAGTTACACCCGAAACTTCGATAGGAAAGATATTCGGTTGGAACGTTGGGCTATCCTCTGGGCAACTGTTGTCCGTAATGGCTAAGCCCAATTGGCAAGCAGAGGGGTTGCTGAGTACCGGCGGCGTCTGTGACCAAATCTTAGCCGGTATACAAGCTAGGAAAAGCAGTAAAATAAGATAGTTGATGGCTTTTTTCATAGGGGTGCTAATGCGTTTTCAAGTAAGTATGTATCGAAACGAAACCTACGGGGAATAGCCTATGTAAGCCTGGAGCTATAAAAAACATGACGGTACCTCAATGCCTGCTAGCTTGACTTTACCCCTGCATTGGGAAACAAAATAAAGCATTCTTTATCGGATTGGGAAATAAATACGAAATTGCTATTGCGATGTGTTGCCAACGCAACAGTTTTTGAAGACGCAACCAGATGCTGGCAATGCATTGATAATCAAGTCTTAACTTGATTTTAAACTTGTTGATTTCTCAGATAGAAAAATTCGATGTGTCTTTTGTTGGGCTATGCCTTTTACCCCAATTTGGAATAGCGCTTACAGGTCTTTTACAGAGTTTCGATCTGTAAGGATATCCTTAAGCTCTTTGAGCATTTCATATTGATGGGGCAATACTTTTTTAAGGGCGTCCTTAAGATGAATAAAAGTGCCTTGCTCCATTTCTTCAAATTTGTCCTTAAGTTGCATGGCATCTTCATAAAGCAGGCTTTTCAAGGAAGGTATTTCATGCCAATCTCCTTCAACTGCCCAGCCTTCTTCCAGTTTGCCATCCTCCTGCTGAACAGGATCTAATGCAATCATATTATCCATGTCTTCGGAAGGATCCGTCGTTTGTCCTTGTCTGTCGCTTTGCGGAAAAGCCCATTTGTCTTGAGCTTCAGCATCATTCAATAGGAATATTTCTAACCCTCGTTCTCGGAAACGATAGATAATCAAGCTGACCTTTTTCCTTAAATTCATAAGCAGCGGAGTAAGTTAATGGAGATTGTTGCTTAAACAGAAGATGGCTTAGAATGTTGTGGAATACCCTGCAAAGAAAGCACAAAAAACTAAATTATTATAAGATGTGAGGCAAACCGCCAGTTGTAGAGGTCTTAATTTTTTGGTCAAAATAATGCTTATTTACAACGGCTAATCTCCGACAGAGTCTTGTACGAGTTCTAGCAATGAAACCGAAAGCAGTAGTTTTTCTTCTTCTTCAGTGAGGTCTTCACGCACAAACTGGAAAGCCCGGGCTCCTAAATCTTTTTGGCCGGAAGGAAGGTTTTTCACCATACTGGCAACTTCTCGTTTACCAACTACAACATTTGATAACTTCTTATCATCTCGCTTTACCTGTGCAATGGCCTTTTTGGATTTGGCACTGTATAAAACACCATCATTCTTGTAGGTCCCTACCAACTGATTGTCGATGACGACCTGGATTCCTTTGGGGCGTATCCAATAGGCGTACTCGTGCTCGGCTGTACGACAATACAAAAGCGCATGAGCTTTTTTACCGAGGTATTTCTTGTAACTCCAAGCAACGATAGGTTCTTCAAATATAGTAGTATAGATGCCTTTGCCAGAGGTGGTAAGGCGTTTTTTGAGGGAATTTTTGATTTGCGTTAGGGAAAAAAGCTCTAGTTCTTTCCGGTCAATTGGGACTAACTCACCTGCCCATCCATCCATATCCGTTTGCATGCGTTTTAGTTCCTCACGAATTCGCTTTTCTCCCGGACTAAATTTGGTCAAAACCGTGAAAAGTAGGCCTAAGCCACCCAGGGTTATCAACGCTAGTAATAGTGTAAGAAATGTAACTGCCATTTAGCTATTAATTAATTCAAGGTGCTATTCTGCAAGGCCATCAATGACCACCTGCTCGTGCATTAAAGTTGATACCATGCACTTCAGCACTATCTAATTGTATCCTTCTGGTCTTTAACGCAATTAGATCAGTAGGGGTAAAGATACTCCAATTTGCCTGTATTATGGAATCCAATTCGGGGATTACTAGTGAATCTGGCTCCCAAAAGTGAATATTGTCTCGTGTAACATCTTCAAGAAATTGATCTTTCAAACTTTCAATCGGCTCAGAAAATAGCGCTGTTTCTTGCTGAAATTGGGCGAGATCTGAAAAAATGTCATAGGCTAGTCCCCGACCTAATAAATTGTGGCCACCATAATCCCATGTTTGCAATTCCCAGGCAGGGAAAAAATATTCGATACTATCCTGCGGAAAACACTTAACCATGAGTTGGAAGAAACGATCATCTTCCTGTCCCGTGGTGGCCTTTGCTTTTTCCAGCCATGCCCGATAATCAAAGAACAAATAATAAACGGTTCCTTCTGCCACCAATTGAGGTACCATTCCAGGAATATAAGATTCTATCCAAAACAAATCTGGTAGTTCGATACCATTATATTGGTAAGACTTTTTTTCCAACTGCGGAATGAAAGTATCTCTCAATACCAAGCCTTTTTCATACACGTTTGATAAATGGGTAGCTGAGTTGACCGATTCCCAGGCATGTCGATGTTCAGCCAAGCGATCCATTCCTGCCGATCCAAAAATAGATTGCAAATGCTTGCGATGTCGTAGCTGAGGCGAAGCCATTTTTTTACCCCAGTTTGCGATGTCCCTGGCATAAATCCAGCCCTCAATACTATCCGCAGTGCGTACCAACAACCAGGGCTCATCAAATTGCTCTTCTCCAAAGCTGATTTGAGTAGTGTGGTTGCTAACTTGGTTTAGGTCGTGGAGAGCGGTACCTTTTGCTAACTCGAGCAGGATTGGTGCCGATGGGGAAGGCGCTTTTCGCAGCCGACCTGAATTGACGACAATTTCAAGATCAAAATCTGCTTCGGGTAGTGGGGGAGGGGCAGTCGTTGAATCAATATCTGATACACAGGCTACAAATAGGGAAAAAAATAAAAAGCCCTTAACTGTGTTAAGTGCATTTTTATAATTGGTCTTAGAGAACCCCAGTAAGTAAGTTGAGAAACAATTAAGCAGCGACAGAAACAAAATCCAAGATTGATTGTAATGCAAGTTGCGTTTAAATAGTCAGTCTATCCCAAATACGATTTTAAGGAATTCCGATTGTAAGACTTTCGAAGTCTACGAATGGCTCTTTCTTTAATCTGACGAACTCTTTCACGCGTCAAACCATACAGATCACCAATCTCTTCTAAAGTCAAAGCTTTGTACCCATTGAGGCCATAGTAGGTAGAAAGTACTTCCACTTCTCTGGGGGACAAGATAGAAAGCCCCTGTTGCACTTCTTCTTTTAGAGATTGCTCCATCAGACTGGTATCAGGGCTCATATTCTCATCACTGGAGATGGTGTCCAACATAGTTGCATCGCCATCTTCTCCGCTAATTGGAGCATCGACAGAGACATGCCGCCCATTCCCCTTGAGCATATTAGAAACTTCCTTAGCTGTCATGCCAAGCAATTCTCCCAACTCATCGTGCGTAGGCTCTCGCTCAAATTCTTGCACAAAGGAGATGAAAGCCTCGTTTACTTTGTTGTATGATCCAACCTTATTGAGTGGTAATCGGACGATCCGGGAATATTCAACAATGGCTTGCAGGATTGACTGCCGTATCCACCATACAGCATAGGAGATAAATTTAAATCCCTTAGTCTCATCAAAGCGCTTAGCCGCCTTCATTAACCCCACATTTCCTTCGTTAATCAGATCACTCAGCGACAATCCTTGATTTTGGTACTGTTTGGCAACGGAAACGACAAAACGAAGGTTGCTTCTCGTCATCGTGTCTAGTGCTTCTTGGTCTCCAGCTCGAATACGTCTTGCCAATTCAGCTTCTTGCTCAGGAGTCAAGAGGCTAATCTTCCCAATGTCATTTAGGTACTTATCCAGAGCGAGACTCTCCCTGGTAGTAATTTTATTTGTGATCTTGAGCTGACGCATAGGTAAAAGGGATTTTTCGGAGACTTAGCGAATATGTAATATACACTTTTTTACGAAATAAACGACCAAGTGATTAATATATGATAGCATTTTCGATTAATCCTAGTGATGTATCTATAGATGCATACAATCCGTACAACAAAAAAGTTTCCAGTCCTAAAAAAGGATCAACATTGCAAATAAAGTCAATATTTTCAAGATACAATTAGCAATTTACTAAATTGCAGTACATACTGAAGCAGACCCACAAAATGAGAAACGAATTTTTAGCCTTTTCCATTATTTCCCTGGCACTAGTTTTTGTCGTTGGTTACTATGCTTGGCCACCCATCTTCTGGCTCTATGGGATCCTGGTGCCATTGATTGCACTTGGACTGTATGACATGTTTCAACGCAAGCATGCGATCATGCGCAACTTCCCTATTTTAGGCCGTGGACGCTATGTTATGGAAGATCTTAGACCTAAGCTATACCAATACTTTATTGAATCAGATACCAATGGCAGGCCTCTGAGCCGCATTTTTCGTGCTGTCGTTTATCAGCGAGCGAAGTTGGAATTGGACACGGCTCCCTTCGGGACCCAATTGGATGTCTATGAAGAAGGATACGAATGGATGAACCATTCTATTGCCGCCTTAGATGCGCATAGCCTTGATCCACATCCTCGCGTAAAGGTAGGTGGTCAGCACTGTCAGCAACCCTATCAAGCCAGCTTACTAAATGTTTCAGCCATGAGTTTTGGTTCGCTTAGTAAGACGGCTATAGAATCGTTGAATGGAGGTGCAAAACTCGGCGGTTTTGCTCACAATACGGGAGAGGGAGGGATTAGCCCCTACCACTTGGCGCAAGGAGGAGATTTGATTTATCAAATTGGTACGGGCTACTTTGGATGCCGCTCCAAGGATGGTGGGTTTTCGGCCGAAGCCTTTGCAGAGCGGACTGCTGCCCCGGAGGTGAAAATGATAGAGTTGAAGTTATCTCAAGGGGCTAAGCCCGGACATGGCGGCATCTTGCCCGGTAAAAAAAATACGCCTGAAATTGCTGCCATTAGGGGCGTCGAGCCAGGAATAGATGTTTTGTCTCCTCCTTATCATAAGGCATTTAATACGCCGATT
>JAHQWA010000356.1 GCA_019634045.1 Saprospiraceae bacterium | reverse complement strand
CCATCTATTCGTCTAACATTCGATGGAACCAAAATCTCCTTCGCCACCGTCTTAATTAAATTCCCTTCAATTAGGACTTGTTGTCCAAATTGTAGGTTATCACTGGTACCATTCCAAACATTGACATTTTGAATTAGCACCGTTTCTTGGGCATACTGAACATTTAGCCAGCAAATGGCCAGTAGAGTATTTAGAAAAAATCGCATAAGTTATCTGTTTGGGCTAGTTGGCTATTGTTGTACAGCCAATTTTATGACATTCCAATAGCTCCTTTCCAGCGTTCCCTTTTCATAAAAACCACGTTCTAACAATAATCGGTGCATCTTGGGTAAGTTGTAAGGGGGGACTGCCATCAGCATATGGTGCTCCAAATGGTAGTTGACATTATACGGAGCAAAAAGAAGACGTTCCAACCCATTGGCATAGGTTGTTCGCGTATTTCTCATGGGGTCTGAAGGATCATCTACCATGGAATGTTCTGCCATAGCACGTACCCGAATTGAAAACTGGAAGGTGGTAAAGTAGGCTACGACCCACAACAAAAATAGATAAGGAGAGGCCAAGACCGTCAACACTAGAAAAAGAAATAGATTAGCTAAAATAGGCCCACTCAATTGCTTAAAGAAAGTGCCAAAGAATTCTCGCCAAGTTCGATCCTTTTGAGAAACCCGCTCGACTTTACCTCCTAAGTTATATTTGAGATAGCCCAAGTGAATAGCTATTAAACCGGCCAAGCTCTTCACGCCGGTTTGTCCTGTGAGATCTCGAAAGAACTTGCGAAACATACTGGCTCGGGTGGTCGGATATCCTCTCGTTAATAGAAGATCAGGATCGTCCATTGTTCCTACTTTGACATGGTGTTCCCAGTGGTACGGGCGATAGCCCAGCATATCTTGAAAAACCAGATAACCTCCCAGCCATTGCCCCACAAAATCATTGAGACGTTTATTACTAAAAACGGCATGATGAGCCGCATCATGCATCAACACGGAACAAGCCAACTGCTTCCCACCTAGCATAAATAGCGAAAGGATAATGGTGAACACGTTTGGCCACCAATACACCAAAGCAAAGGCCAATGCAATCCACCCCCAATGCAGCAAAATCCCAACTACTGCTTTTATATCATTCTTTTCCAATAGGGCTTTACGTTCCTCTTTGGTGAGATATGAGGTAGCGATCAGACGTTCCATATTCTCTGCATTTTTCGAAAGATAAGGCTTATTGCGCGAAAATTCTATCGCGATTTTGTAATTTGACAGGGCGAGATAAAGCCTCCTTTACAGGAAGTTTGGGATGCTTTCATTCAGAACGCCCCAAAGTCATCCAGGGCTTTGTCCTTCATTTATTCGAAAACCAACTATCAAGCATGAAGCACCTTGTTTTTCTATTAGCCGTATTGATCGGCTTTAGCAGTTGTAATAGTGAGAAAAGTCCAACGGATGGGCAAGAACCCGAAGGCCCTACTCAATGGCTTACCTTCACCGGACCATCTAGCAATGGCAAAAAGGTTGTACTCGTCAGTGGGGATGAGGAATATCGGTCTGAAGAAGCCATGCCACAATTGGCTAAGATTTTGGCCAATCAGCATGGTTTTGATTGTACCGTGTTATTTGCCCAAGATCCTGATAAGCCAGGGTACATCAATCCAGACTATACGGGCAACATTCCAGGCCTAGATGCTATTGACGAGGCAGACCTAGTGATCCTAATGACACGCTTTCGCAACTTACCAGTGGAGCAAATGGAACACTTTGAAAATTACTTAATGGCAGGCAAACCGATCATCGGCTTGCGTACTGCTACCCATGCCTTCAACTTTAAGGATACCACCCATAAATACCAACATTGGGGGAACCAATATAAGCAGGAAGGCGATCCTTGGGATGGTGGTTTTGGTCGCTTAGTTCTGGGAGAACGCTGGCATACGCACCACGGCCATCACAAGCACCAGAGTACACGTGGCCTAATTGCCCCTGGCAGTGAAAATCATCCCATTCTAAACGGAATTACGAATGGGGAGATTTGGGGACCAACGGATGTCTACGGTGTGAGATTGCCCCTTCCTGGAGATGCACGTCCGCTCATTATGGGACAAGTAGTCAACCGAGCAGGTGAATTTGACGAAAATGATCCTTTCTTCGGCATGAAACTAACGGATACCGAAGCTGCTACTGAAAACCCGGCCGCGAAGAACCCATATAACCCTAATGATCCAATGATGCCAGTAGCATGGACGAAGAGCTACGAACTACCAGGAGGGAAGACCGGGAGAGCCTTTACTTGTACTACAGCAGCAGCAGTTGACATGCTCAACGAAGGCGTCCGTAGGCTATTGGTCAATGCAAGCTTTTACCTATCCGGCTTGGACGTTCCCGAGAAGGCCTCTGCCAATCTCGAAGGCACCTACGAGCCTGCTACCTATAGCTTTTCGAAAAAAGGTTATTGGGAAAATAAAGGCTTAAAGGTTACTGATATGCAGTAATTACCACTCAGAAGTGGGAAAGTAGAAGTTGGATTTCAATCAAGCTACTTTCCCATTTCTTCCTCCTCAAGCTGTCATCAAAAGAGTTGACTATGCGTAACCAATTACATCGCCTCTTAGGCATACTTCTTTCTTCTGCTCTCCTATCTTGCTGGGCTTGTAATGAGCCTTCCTCCAAAACGGCTGAAGCTACTACCATCCCGGATCCCGAACTGTTGCTAAGCGATGCTGATCTGGCTAGCTATGAACTAAACCTCGATCATCAGCAATTGATGAAAGACTGGACGCCAGAGTTCTATCACAAAGGAATGATTACCTATAGGACTATCTGTTTCAATTGCCATGGCAATGCAGAGCAGCCAGGATCCATTCCCCATGCTACCAAATTTTGGGCAGATTCCCTCAAACATGGTTCCGATCCTTACAGCATGTACCAAACGCTTACTCGAGGCTTTGGCATGATGCCTCCCCAAGTACGGCTCACGCCAAAGGAGAAGTATGAGGTGATTCATTTCATTCGGGAAGAATACATGAAGGAGCTCAATCCTGATCAGTATTTCGAAATCACCGAAGAATGGTTGGCAGGGCTACCGGCTGGTGATACTATTGGGCCTGATCCTCAACCTTATCAGCCCTGGGCAGAAATGGACTATGGCGATTATTTGATCAACACCTACGAACTGGCTAATACCGGAGACCCTGATCGAGGTATCTCCGGCGGGCGTAGCCCCTTACCCAATGAGGACTTCCGCGATGTCAACTTTGCCTACAAGGGCATCGCCATTCGCTTGGATGCAGGTGAGGGAGGAATAGCCAAGGGCAATGCCTTCGTACTCTTTGATCACGACCTACTACGTATGACAGGTTTTTGGACGGGAGAAGGTTTCATGGATTACGAAGGGATTTTATTGAATGATCGACACAATATTTTCCCTCGTACCGTCGGCCAAATCCAAGTAGAAAATCCAATCATGCCTGGTTGGGCAAACCCAGAAAACGGAAACTTTAAAGACCCGCGCTTTGTTGCCGTCGATGGCCGCCCTTTCGGTCCCTTACCTCGAGAATGGGCCCATTACAAGGGGCTGTACTATCATGATCAACAAGTGGTTATTAAGTATACCGTAGGTGAAGCAAATGTCCTGGAAAGTTATGAACTAGCGAGTGATACAGACACACCGGTACTTCGAAGGGTACTAAACATTGAAGCTTCTCCCATCCCACTACAAATGCGAATCGCTCCCTCCTCAGCAGCGGTGGGCATCGAGGGTGCAGCAGGCCTTACCATTGTAGATGGCTTTCACCAATTGGAGGTACCCGCTAATACAGCGCTTGCGGTCAACATCTTGCTCGGCTCTGATCAGGCTGCAGTTGATAAGCTACTTAGCGATCAAAACCCGCCTACCGACCTGAAAGCCTTGACAGAGGGAGGCCCTGTCCATGATCCACAGATCATTGAAAGTCCCATTATTCCAGGCGATGAGGAGTCACCTTACGCGGTTGACGTGTTCGTTTTGCCACAAGATAATCCCTGGAATAGCCGAATGCGGCCTACGGGTATCGACTTTTTGCCCGATGGCGACCAAGCTGTGGTGAGCACCATTGATGGAGAAGTTTGGCTGCTAAAAGGAGTTAGTCAGCAGGAAGGCATGATACAATGGCGCCGAATCGCTACGGGACTTTTCCAGCCACTAGGAATCAAATACCATGAAGGAGATATCTACCTAAGCTGCCGCGATCAGATTGCCATATTACGCGATTTGAATGGAGACGGAGAAACGGATTTCTACGAGAGTTTCAACAGTGATCATCAAGTTACCGAGCACTTTCATGAATTTGCTATGGGCTTACAGACGGATCCGAAAGGAAACTTCTACTATGCTAAAAGTGGGCGACATGCTCGCACCGCTCTCGTTCCTCAGCATGGCACCCTGATCAAGGTAAGTGCAGATGGAAAACGTTCCGATATCATTGCGCACGGATTTAGGGCGGCCAATGGGGTTTGTATCAATCCTGATGGATCCTTTATTGTAACGGATCAGGAAGGCTATTGGAACCCTATGAATCGCATCAACTGGGTCGAAGAAGGAGGATTCTATGGCAATATGTATGGCTACGGAGCACCAGCAGACTCAAGCGATGCAGCAATGGAACAGCCGCTTTGTTGGATGGATAGCAAATACGATCGATCTCCGGCGGAATTGCTTTGGGCAGAGAGTGATCGTTGGGGCCCTTTAAACGGAAGTTTGCTTAGCCTCTCCTATGGTTATGGCAAGGTCTTCGTGGTGTTGCCACAAACGGTAGAAGGTACGCGACAAGGCGGTATGATCGAATTGCCTGTTCCGCAGTTCCCAACCGGGATTATGCGAGGTCGATTCAATGAAAAGGACGGCCAATTGTATGGCTGCGGGATGTCCGCATGGGCAACGAATCAGATGATCCAAGTAGGAGGCTTATATCGGATCAGATACACCGGACAACCTTTGCATCTCCCGGTCGCCATGACCGCTTCTGACTCCGGTATTGAATTACACTTCCCCAATGCCCTAGATCAAACTACGGCGGAAGAAGCCTCGTCCTTTGAGATAAATACATGGGACCTTAAACGTAGCCGTAGATACGGCTCCAAACGTTTTAATACGCAAACCTTAGCCATAGAAGATTTAAGGTTGAGTGATGATGGCAAGGTTTTGATGATATCTTTACCTGATATCAAATCCACTTGGGTCATGGAAATTAAATACGACCTAATGGCTGCTGACGGGACTGCCTTTACCGGTGCGATTCAAAATACCATCCATAAGCTTGCGAAAGCCTCAGATGGATCGGATCGCTCAACAGATTAACCAAGCTCAAAATCCCTAGACTTACTTACACCTCTGAAGTCTTAAAGACTTGGGAAGTATAAGTAAGCAGGGGCCTAAGCTAGATTCACTACTTTTGACCAACAATATCCACAAAGAATTACATTCTATGAGAATCCACTGGATGCTGAATGATCCCTTCTGGGGACACCTATTGAGCGGTATCCCCAAACGAATTGACCCTGTAGGTCCTGCTATAAGCT
>JAHQWA010000355.1 GCA_019634045.1 Saprospiraceae bacterium | reverse complement strand
TATCCGACCGAACTTGGATTAAAATCGGCGAGAAAAGGTATTTTTGCGCCGCACTTAACCAACTTTAACATTTCTAAGATACACAAGCCTTAGCCAATCTTTTTTGATTAAACTATAAACTGTAATCATCTATGTCAACTGCAAAACGCCAGGTCGGAACCTTGTTGATGTTGCAGTTGACATAGATGATTACAGTTTATAGTTTAATCAAAAAAGATTGGCTAAGGCTTGTGTATCTTGGAAATGTTAAAGTTGGTTAAGTGCGGCGCAAAAATACCTTTTCTCGCCGATTTTAATCCAAGTTCGGTCGGATATTGTTGCAATAATTATAGAATATCCTTAGTTTACTGCAAAAGAAGGAATGTTTTTTACATAAAACAAGTGAATTTATGATCTCGACTGGAATAATTTTTCTCGGGTTCGCGCTCGCAGCCATAGCACTCCCACTTTGGTTTTTTCAACAGTCATCTGGTAAATCGAGTAGCATTATGCGCAACCTGCTTTGGGTAGGTTTGGGGGCTTATGCGATTGGTGCCGTTATGTCGCCGGCTGCTATGGACGTGAAATTTTCCGGAGCCTTCCGGGATTTCCTAGTCTTGGCAGTTATTGGACTAGGAGCGAACTTCTTGGTTAAAAATAGAATTCTCTTTATCCTGGCCTCCATTGCTGGGGTTTTTGCGCTAGGTGTTTATTATAAAAATATCCTGGTGCCTTCTTTTAGCGTCAATGCTACGAGTAGTACAGCATTAGAATTGGCGAAAGACGCTGAATTGCTAGTAGAACTAGCCCCCAATTCGGACTTGGAGAAATTCAATAAAGTATTAGGTAAATACGGAATGGTTGCCCAGTCCGCTTTTGCGCCGGCCAGTGCCGATATGACAGAGCTGGATGATTACTTGGTGGTCGATATTCCGCAGAATCAGCTGGCGAATATTTCAGCGATTAAGCAGGAATTGAATGACACTGGTATCGTAGATTGGATAGAGGAGAATGAAATGGTGACATTTGATGATCCTGTACAATCCAATAAGGTCAATAGAATCAATAAGAAGTTTGGAATCAATGATCCAGATGTAGAAAAGCTTTGGAGTTTTGAGGCCATGGAAATGGATAAGCTCTATAACTACATTGAAACCAAAAATGTAAAGCCGAAGAAAAAGGCCTTGATTGCTATCCTAGATACGGGGGTAGATGCTAAACATGAAGACCTATCGGCCAATTATAAATCCTTCAGAGGAAAATACGACGATGATCCTCGCGGTCATGGTACCCATTGTGCGGGTATTGCTGCGGCAGTATCAAACAATGGAATTGGAGTAGCTTCCTACTCTAGAGACAATCGCTTCGCGCAAGTAGCCAGCATCAAGGTATTGAGTGCTTCAGGAATGGGAACACAACAAACCATTATAAAAGGTATCATTGAAGCTGCTGATAAGGGGGCGGATGTAATCTCAATGTCATTGGGTGGCTTATCTACCACTTCCCGTCAGAAAGCCTACACCAAAGCCGTAAAGTATGCCTTGGATAAAGGTGCGATCGTTTTGGCTGCGGCGGGTAATTCCAATCGCAATGCGAAGGATTATGCCCCAGTAAATGCGAAAGGCGTGATCGGGGTAAGTGCAGTGGATGCCAATTTGAATAGAGCGGTTTTCTCCAATTATGTGCAAGATATCAATATGGGCATTGCCGCTCCTGGTGTAGATATCTACTCTACTAAACCTTCCAATAAGTATGCCATACATAGTGGAACTTCAATGGCCACGCCTTATGCTGCGGGATTGGTAGGGGTGATGAAAAGTATAAAGCCCTCCTTGACTAGCAAGGAAGCGTACCAGATCCTGAGTAAAACGGGTAAGAGTACTAAGGCAAATGCGGAAACGGGGAAGTTTATCTATCCTTATGCGGCAATTAAAACGCTGGTAGAGCAGTAAGTAAAAGAAGGGTAGTCTCGATAAAAAAAGCCCGATAGAACTTTCTATCGGGCTTTTTTTATGCTTTTAATGCAAGGATTGCCTGATGAATACTAAGCACCTGCTTGATTAGAGAATGTTGCCCATCATTTTGGATCACATAGTCTGCTTTGTCTACTTTTTCTGATTCTGGCATCTGGCGCGCAATTCGCTCTTTGACTGCTTCAGCACTGAGATTGTCTCTTTTCATTACCCTTTCTATCCTCATTTCCTCAGGAGCCGTCACAACAATTACCTTATCCAGCATTTTGTAAGAACCAGTCTCGTAAATAAGCGCGGCTTCTTTTAGGGTATAGGTTGCACCAAAGGTGAGTTGTTCTTGTTGCCAGTTTTCACCATCCACAAAAACAGCAGGATGAACCAGCGCATTTAACTTTTGCAACTTAGCCGGGTCTTTGAAGGCTATCCCACCAATATGCGCTCGATTTAAAGCGCCATCTTCCAAATACGCCTCCTTCCCAAATAACTGCTGAATGCCCGTTTGTAGAGAAGGGGAGTTCACCATTAACCATTTTGCTCGATCATCGGCATAATAGATCGGAATCTGGAGTGTTTCAAAGATCTTGCAGACCGTCGTCTTTCCACTACCAATACCACCAGTAATACCGATTCTCAACATGCTCCCTCATTTATTTGTGTATCCCTGCCACCTTTCTTGGCTAAGTCTAGAATTGACCAGCAGGTATATTTTTTATTAATGATAATTTTTTCTATCTTTCCCAAGTCAAAACGTAACACTATTGGCTAAACACCTAAAGCCATCAATCCTATTATTCTTTTTATTGGGCGTGTTCACTTCCGACGCTCAAGATATACACTTTTCACAGTTTTACCATAATCCCCTATACCTAAATCCCGCCAATACTGGGCTATTCTCGGGCGACCAAAGGTTTTCTGCTATTTACCGAAATCAGTGGGCAGATGTTCCTGTTCCCTACACGTCAATGGCTGGCTCATTTGATGAAAAAATCTATTTGCCGAGCCTAAACAATGCCTTGCTCACATGGGGAATCTCCTTTACTCGAGATGAGGCCGGTGACGGTAACCTTAGCTGGACGATATTGCAGGCTTCCTTTGCCTATGTCCAGCAGCTGGCCGATGAATGGTATCTCTCCGGGGGTGTGGCATTGGGAGGAGGCCAGCGGGCCTTTGAGGCGGATAAACTGTTTTTCGGAGATCAGTTCAATGGGGATATTTTCGATCCAAATTTAATAACGGGCGAGGGTTTTGATCAGACCTCGGCTAGTTTTTTTAGTATTGGATCCGGCGTAAATTTATACTTTCAAGATATCGATTCAAGGTCCAAGGCGTACTTCGGAGTGGCCGGCCATAATCTGAATCAACCTGGGTTTTCCTTTTTCAACCAAGATAAAGTCCAACTGCCGATGCGAACTAGCATCCATGCCCTGGGAGTATTCGAAGTAAACCCGGATTGGGATGTGGGGGTACAAGCCCAATGGCAGAATCAGGGACCTTATCAAGAAATGATAGCTGGAGCCTTTGGTAAATTGCATTTGTCACAGGAAGCAGGAGAGGAACTAGCCGTTCGGGCCGGGCTGGGGTATAGACTAGGAGATGCTCTGTTCATTGAAGCTGGCGTTTACTACCTCAATTGGCGATTGGTCATGAGTTATGATGTCAACACCTCGCCCTTTCGGGTGGCTACTAATCGGAGAGGAGGCCCGGAAATTAGCCTCCGGCACATCATCACTAAGGTTAAACCACCAGACGAATTTAAGTCTTGCCCCATCTTTTAGCAAGGCGGTAAGCCTCACCAGATTGAATAATAGCCTATCATTGATTTTTTGACCCAAAATTCCTCGTCGACTTGAAAATGAAATTATGGATATTGAGCATTTGCCTTCTTGGATCTTGTACCGCTTTCGGTCAGTCTTTCCAGGCATTTCAGAAAGCGGCAGACAAGGCTTTTGAGCAAAAAGACTATTATGCTGTTTTGCATTATTGTCGAGGTGCTTTGGCGCGAAAACCTAATGCCATAGAGACGTGGTATACCTATGCGCGCGCCGCTCAACACTTTTACGCTTATGAGGAGGCAGCAAAAGGATATAAAAAAGTGGCGGCGCTGGATAAGGGTAAGAAATTTCCGGATGTAGACTATCAATTGGCTTTGGTGTATAAGGGGATGGGAGATTATGCTACAGCACTGACCCACTTCAATGCCTATCGTGTGATGGCTGAAGAAGAAAATATGGATACGCTGGAGGCCCATATCAAGGCCTGCCAGGCTGCTATGCAAAGTGAGGAAGCGCCTGCTTACTCGGTCACTCCGCTTTCTAAGCGTTTGAACTCCGCCTACTCTGAGTTTGGTGCTTGGCGACAAGGCGATACGTTGTATTACTCCTCTTACCGTTTTGAAAACAAAGAAGATAAAGCTCGGCCCAAGCGAAAGATTGCTAAAGTGCTGTACGCAAAAGGGAATGGTCGAGGCCGTCCGCTGCGCTATTTGAATACCGATACCTTACACACCGCTCACACGGCAATAAGTTTGGATGGGCAAAGGCTGTACTACACCCAATGCCGATATAAAGAAGAAGGGGAGATTCAATGTGCATTGTATTATCGGAAAAAGGATAGACGTAAGCGCTGGGGTCGAAAAGCCTTTCGTCTACCTAAGCACATCAACACCCCACAATTCACGAATACACAACCTACCATCGGATTTGATTCCCTACAACAAAAGGAAGTCCTATATTTTGTAAGTGACCGGCCTGAGGGAGCTGGCGGTTTAGATATTTGGTGGAGTGTGGTGGAAGCGAGCGAAAATAAATTTTCGGACCCCAAACTATACCCAGGAAATACACCACAAGATGAGATCACGCCCTTTGTCTCCACCGCAGAACAACGCCTATACTTCAGTGCGGATTATGCGGAAGGCTGGGGCGGTTTTGATATTTATCAAGGTCCCTTAGGAGGCGCGTCAAGCTTCCAACGTTCGCCTTTGCCTAAACCTATTAATAGTAGTTATAACGATATTTACTTTTTTCTGGATGATGCGCTACAAAAGAAAGGTTTATTTTCCTCTAACCGACCAGGTCAACGATACCTGGATCCGCTGAGCAAGGCTTGCTGCAATGATATCTACACTTTTGCCTTGATTCCTCCGCTAGATACCATTGCAAGCGAAGCAAAGGACTCGATTCCGTTGGATCCCAGTTTGAGTCTCGAGCCCCTCCCGAAGCCTAATGCTAAGGAGGCACCTGATGAGCAGGTAGAACCCCTGCCAGTTCCTTCGACCCTGGCCGATTTTTTACCACTAGCCTTATATTTTGAGAATGATCATCCTGATCCACGAACGCGCAGAAGTAGGACCAAGCTAGATTACCTCAGCACTTTCGATCCCTATCTGGAAGCAGAAGAAACCTATGTTGAGAATTATCTAAAACTGTATCCTGCCAATGAAAAGGAGCAAGCAAGAAGCAAAATGCAGCAATTCTTTGAACGGGAGGTCGCTTTTGGGGGAGATCGATTAATTCTCTTCTCAAACCTTCTATTACGACGTTTAGAAGAAGGCGATAAGGTGGAGATATTCGTGAAGGGATATACCTCACCACGTGCTCAAAGCGACTATAATTTGCAGCTCGGTAAACGCCGGGTAAGTAGCCTAATTAATCATTTTAATTCCTTCCAAGCCGGAGTGTTTCGGCCTTATTTGCAACGGAAGGAACTCATTATTTCTGAAAGATCTTTTGGGGAAAGCACAGCTGCTAAATCGATTAGTGATGATATTAGTGATCGTCAGCGTTCCGTATATAGCATTGATGCGGCTCGGGAAAGAAGGGTAGAAATAGTCGAAGTAAAAAGGAATTAATTGTTTGAGAACCATTATTTTTGGCCGAATGGAAGAGGTTTTCCCGCAATTTTGGTTTGTAAGCCCAAAAATTGACGAAAAGGGATGAATTTCTTACCGATTACCTTCTCTGCAAGTCGGTCGAACAAATCTACACAAATATGATCTTGGCGCATTTTGCAGCCAGAGCGGACAATACTATAACATGGCCAAATTAAGAACGAATCATGAGCGGAGCGGTTCCGGCGCTTCGGGAAATATTGTAAAAGTTGGGATCTTCAGTGCGGTCATTGGAGGCTTATTTTTCGTATTTAACCAATTCATGGGAGGATCTTCATCTGAGGATACATCCGATACTCCCGATCCAACCGAAGAAACCAACTACCGACCGAGTGAAGAATACCTTCCTACGTCCACTACTGGACAGCTTGTTCATCACAAATACTACTCCCTTTCTTATTCAGAGGAAGATGAACAGGCGGAATGGGTAGCCTACACTTTAACCAAAGAAACACTAGATAAGCCTTGGGTGGACCGGAAAGATGTCTTCATTCCAGACGCCAAGGTTAAAACGAATTCAAGTACACCTAATGATTATCGTGGTTCTGGCTATGATCGTGGTCATCTAGTGCCTGCGGCGGATATGGCTTTTTCAGAGGAGGCTATGCGAGAAACCTTCTTCATGAGTAATATCAGCCCACAATCTCGTAATTTCAACGGTGGAATATGGAGGGAGCTAGAAGAGTTGACTCGTTCTTGGGCAAAGAAAATGAATAAGCTTTATGTAGTTACGGGCCCAATACTAAGCTATGAACCAAAAGGTTATATTGGGGATAATGAAGTAGCGATTCCAGCGGCCTATTTCAAGGTCTTGTTGGACCTAGAGGACCCTGGACAAAAAGGGATAGGCTTTGTGATTCCCAACGAGGTGAGTTTTGATCCCTTATACAAATTCGCCGTATCGGTGGATCGGGTAGAAGAGATTAGTGGATTGGATTTTTATCCGGATCTATTAGAAGATGAAGCAGAAGATGCCATTGAGGCGAATTTCAATATAGACCTATGGCCCTTCAGCAAAAAGAAGTTTGAAGATCGAATTGAAAAATGGAATAAACGATAAGCATCATGTCAAAAAAAGAGCAATTTCTCAAAGAAATAAGCGACGGCTACTTATTTGAAGGCGCAGATATTATTTTAGGAGGTGCGATGCTAGATGGGGAGGTAATGACAGATACCCTAGTGAAATTACCGCTAGAGACCTTGAACCGGCACGGCCTAATTGCGGGTGCCACAGGTTCTGGTAAGACAAAGACGCTGCAGATCATAGCAGAACAATTGTCCTCCAAGAGTGTCCCTGTACTCCTGATGGATATTAAGGGAGATTTGAGTGGAATCGGGGTCCCTAGTGATGGCCATCCCAAGATTGATGAAAGACATGAGAAGATCGGTTTCCCATTCTTGCCAGATAGCAGCCCGGTGGAGTTTTTAAGTCTTTCCGATGAAAAGGGAGCTCGTTTGAGAGCAACGGTTTCAGAGTTTGGACCAGTTCTTTTCTCTAAAATTTTGGATTTAAATGAGACGCAATCTGGTATCGTAGCTGTTGTCTTTAAATACTGCGATGACCAGAAGTTGCCTTTGTTGGATCTAAAGGATTTCAAAAAGACAATACAATACATTACAGGAGAAGGTAAAGAGGAGATTGAAAAGGATTACGGAAGAATTTCGACAGCCTCAACCGGAGCCATTATGCGTCGGGTAGTTGAATTGGAACAGCAAGGTGCCGATATCTTTTTCGGAGAACGATCCTTCGATGTCGAGGATCTTTGTCGCCTGGATGAAAATGGCAAAGGAATGGTTTCTGTGATTCGATTGACGGATATTCAGGACCGGCCAAAGTTGTTTTCCACATTTATGTTGCAGATGTTGGCTGAGATTTACGCCACTTTTCCAGAGGAGGGAGATCTAGAACAACCTAAATTGGTAATCTTTATCGATGAAGCCCACTTGGTTTTTGAGGAAGCTTCTCGAGCCTTGATGGATCAAATTGAAGCGATTGTAAAACTCATTCGATCTAAAGGGGTAGGTCTGTTTTTCGTTACCCAAAACCCCGCCGATATTCCTGATGACGTGCTCGGCCAATTGGGTTTGAAAATACAGCATGCACTCAGAGCATTTACTGCAAAGGATAGAAAAGCCATCAAATTGGCTTCACAGAATTATCCGATTACCGAGTATTATGATGTGGACCAACTCTTGACAGAACTGGGTATTGGAGAGGCTTTGGTGACAGCGCTTAACGACAAAGGTATACCTACACCTTTGGTGCATACCATGCTAAGAGCTCCCCAATCCCGGATGGATGTGTTGACCAAAAGCGAAATTGATGAAATTCTTGATGGATCAAGAATTCTCAAGAAATATAATGAAGAGATAGATCGTGAAAGTGCTTACGAGCTATTAAATGAAAAGATCGAGGCTTTCCAAGAAGCAGAAGAACAAGAAAAACTTAAGAAGCAGCGGGACAAGGCCAGGGGAGGCAGTAGAAGAAGACAGAAAAGTACTTTGGAAACTATCGTCAATAGTACGACTACGAGACAGATTGGTAGAACGATTGCTAGAGAATTAACGCGTGGATTGTTAGGGGTGCTAGGTGTGAAGCAAACGCGTAGACGTAGAAGGCGATAGATCGTAAAGAGAAAATAAGAAGAGGAGTGTATAGCTGAAGAAAAATCAGCTTTATCTATTCTTCATCAACGAAAACCCCTTTGGCTTGAAATCTTTTACAGTAAGAAGTCCAAGGGGTTTCTTTATAGTGGTTTTCGGCAAAATATTTAACCAACTGCATCAATTGATCTGGTGTTTTGAAACCCACAAGGCACTGAATCACCTCTGTCGATTCGTCGAGAAAAACAACGGATGGAAAACTCATTCTTCCCCTGAGCATCTCAATGGCCAGTTCGTGGTACGCTCTTTTGCCAGCTCGTTTTTGCGCATACTTCTTCTCATTGAAAAGGATTATGTCTTCCCGTTCAGCATCAAATTTTACCGGATAGAAATTTTCATTGATAAAAGAAACGATCTCAGGATGGCGAAAAGTAGTCTTGTCCATACGTTCACACCATCGGCACCATTCTGTATAGAAATCCAGCATGATCTTCTTCGGCTCTTCAGCCGATCTTGTCAAGGCTTCTTCCAAGGTGATCCACTCGATTTGCGGCATGGTATCCGCAAGGATTGGAGTCCGAGCTTGGAGTTGAGCATGTAAGGAATGCTGTAGAAGTATCGAAAATAAAAGTGATAGTACGAAACTAACCTTTCTCATTGCTAACATAATTGTTTTCTCTAGTAAATCATGGCCAATCAAACCCTCAATCTTTCTCATTATAGACGGGCCGGGACGACTATCAGGTACAAAAAATAGAAAAGTATTTCTGTTTTCATACCGCTATGTAAGAAACAAAATTATTCCTACTGTTATGTTTTGGTAGGTGAGTTTTAAAGTAAGTTTAACAAATTTTAAGCCCTGTAAAAGCCCCTTTAACAAATCACTTAGCAGTAGCGCTTAATACTCGATCTCTATGAATAATCGTGAGTTGATCTTGCAGTAAATGATAAACTTGCTTATCGTGTCCGACTGGAATAGGCGGGGCCTTAATACCCGATGAAACAATTGCCGGAGTCTGAAACAGACGAATTTCATCCCAAAGATCTTGCTTCAAGAATTCTTGCAGGAGGGTAGCCCCTCCTTCAACCATCAATACTATCTTTTTGATTTCAGCAAGGTGATCCAGGATCTGTTGTGGGACGGACTTTTCTTGGGAAAGACCAACAAAGTTGACGCTATCAAGAGATGGCGTTTTTACTTTTTCTTGTGTATATACATAGGTAGGAAGACTACCGTCAAAAAGAGCCAAGGAGTGGGGGAGACGAAGATGACGATCTACTACTAGACGAGTGGGGGAAGCACCATAAAACAATCGATTGTTTAGTTGGGGGTTATCCCAGGCGGCAGTATTGGTGCCCACCAAAATGGCATCAATTTCGCTTCTCCACTTATGAACCAATCGTTTTGAAAAGGAATTTGTCAGCCAAAGCTGTGCTTGGTTATCTCGCGCAATGTAACCGTCCTGGCTCATTGCTAACTTTAAAATAACGTAAGGCCGGCCAAGTTTAACAAAAGTATTACGTGCTGCACTAAGCCGTTGGCCCTCCTTCTCCAGTACGTTAAGTATCACCTCTACACCCGCTGCTCGCAGCTTGGCCACGCCTAAGCCATCTACCCCTGGCGTATGATCAATATAAGATAGGACCACTTTAGGGATCTGATGTCGTATGATGAGATCTGTACAAGGAGGGGTCTTGCCAAAAATGGAACAGGGTTCTAAGGAACAATATAGCGTGGCCTCTTTCAGTAGTGGTAGATCCTTGGGCTTGACGCTCTTGACCGCATTGACCTCAGCATGTGCTCCCCCGTATCGTTGGTGATATCCCTCTCCAATGATGCGGTCTTGATAGACAATGACTGCCCCGACAGTTGGATTCGGAGAGGTTGAGCCCCTGCCCAGTTTTGCCAAATCAAAACAACGCTTGATGTAGGATTCATCCTGCATATTTTTTCTTTACTTTAGGGGAACAATATAGTCGAAATTAAGGAATCCGACTCCGTCCCGCGAGGGGAATTCAATTCCTATCCTAGCAGCAAAGTCCTTCTGAAAAAAGACTTAAACAATAAAAAAAAGGCTAAAAACCCATTGTACATAACAATAATACATCGGCAGAAATACCCCATTATTGCCTTAAACACTTTTTTGTATTGAGAATATTCCTTATCTTTCCCATGTAATCCCCAAGTGTTTTTTTTCCTAGTATTTGCTTTCGCATTGTGTATTCTCCTCAAAATCAAAGCCTGAAATATATTTTTTTTGTTAACCACAAAACGTAGTAAGCGTGTTATACAAAGTAAAACTTAAGAATGCTGAGGATGAAGTTTTGCTAGATGACAAAGTTTATGAATACTTGACTAATGACCCATATTTGGTAAGAGTTGACTTCATAAACAACCTTCGCAAACACTCTAGTGGATGCGCCGTTTTCCAAAAAACTTGGAAACGAGCAGATGGGGGATACAAAACCGAAACCATCTACCTACATAAGCTAATTGCTGAAAAATTTCTGACCGACAACAAAGAAGGATCTAGAAACCTCGTAGGAGCTAAAAATGGTAACAAGTTAGATTGTCGTCTGGAAAATCTTCTTTACCGCTCG
This sequence comes from Saprospiraceae bacterium, assembly GCA_019634045.1. Classification (GTDB taxonomy): domain Bacteria; phylum Bacteroidota; class Bacteroidia; order Chitinophagales; family Saprospiraceae; genus DT-111. The sequence continues at coordinate 32,377 of JAHQWA010000355.1, read as the reverse complement.
CGTTCGGTCGCAAGTCGTAAAAGAAAAACAAGCAGTAAAACAGGCTATACTGGTGTTTACAAAGAGAACAACAGGTATCGAGCTGTTATTTCTGTGGATCGAAAGTCTGTGCACATTGGCATGTTTGCTACTGCTGAAGAAGCAGCACTGGCCTACAACAAGAAATCAAGAGAGTTGTATGGTGAGGATGGCAAGATCAATGTGATTAAGACGCAAAAGTAATTTAACTTCTAACAAGCAGAACCTTAACAAAAGGTATCGAGGCTAGAGTCCTAGGACTTTAGCCTTTTTTTGCGCGAGTCATTTCCCTTTTGCCCGGCGGACCTTTTAATGACTCAACAACAAAACCCAAAGACTTTAGGCTCCTCTTGACTGCTCCCTTGGCACAATAGGTAACCAGTATGCCATTTTCTCGCAAGGCGTTGTACATAATGCCTAATACCTCTGTGTCCCACAGGTCTGGTTGTGCACTGGGGGCAAAGGCATCAAAATAGATGAGATCGAATTGCGCTTCAAAGCGCAGGGATTCGAAAGTTTGTTGCAGCTTGGTAAACTTGAAATTGGTTTTGAACGCCTCTTTCACCCCCCATGGCATCTGGTGCATTTTTTCAAAATCGGGGCGATAGCTAATCTCCTGTAAGGTCTCCGGATAGTTCAGTTGAATGGCTTCATTACCCGGAACGGGGAAGTTCTCTACAGTGGTGTAGTCTACGATCAATTGTCTACGATCAGCCTCAATGCGAGTCATCAAGGCATTCAAGCCAGTGCCGAAGCCAATTTCAAGTACATGGATCTCTTTTTGATTTAGGGATGCCTCAAAGAGTCCGGCCTCAATAAAAACATGCTGAGATTCTTGGATTGCTCCATATTTGGAGTGATAACTAACTCCAAAGGAGGGAGAGTAAATGGAATGGGATCCATCCTGGGTCTCGATAATGACTAATTCCTCTTTCATACGGCAAACAATGATCTGGCTATGAAACCAGATCCGGCTTTTCCCAAAGACAAGGGCAAGCCCTGTCTTTGTTTACTTACATTGGACTTTCAACCACCCCCTTCAGATCTCGAACGGAAATATCCAGGTGCGAGGAATGATGGATACACTGACCATCTTTAATTACCAGTATCTGAGGGGACTCATGGCGAACACCAAAAGTTTGCGCCACTTGTTGCGATAAAGGTCGGTCATAGACCACATCTACGAAATAGGTTGCCAAGTTTTGTTCTTCAAAGTCCCAATTTCCTTCCAGGCGATACCTGGCCATGGAACTTATCGAACAAGTTGGGCTGTGTTTATAGATGAGGCAGGTCTTCTGCCGTGACAATTCAATGATTTCGTCTATTTGTGAGGGATGTTTAATGGAAGTCCAGTTGATCATCTTATAATTTAACTGCTGTTTGAACTACCACTTTAACAACCTTAATGATGGTTTCGTTCATACCAAAGTTGTTTGGGCAACCATAACCCTTGTTGCAAGAAGTAAAGGTGCTGCAGATGGCAACGAAAGCTAGAAGGCTTAGCATTTTTTTGAATCTTCTACTTTTCATCGGAGTCTAATTTAGATTTAGATATGTTGGGAATTAAAATTTTTATAATATGTCTTCAACGTCTAACTGCGGATTTTAGTCTGCCTGGGCGCCAAAAAATATTAAGCACACAAAAGTAAAGATATTAATGGGATTATAGGGTATTTCTTTTGGGAACTTCTGGTTCAACGACACCAATTGACCGGGACTTGTCATTCCCTTTATAGTGTATTGAAAACCAAAAAAGTCCCCTGATTGTTATAATTCTGTAGGAAAGTTATCGAGAATGTGGTAAAATGCCGACTTTTAGTATTTTTGCGCCGATCTTTTACCCATATACTTCAATCATACAATATGTCAAGAGAAATAGCTTTAAGAGATGCCTTGAACGAGGCCATGACGGAAGAGATGAGAAGAGACGAGACGGTCTTTCTAATGGGAGAGGAAGTAGCTCAATACAATGGAGCCTATAAGGTGAGTAAGGGGATGTTGGATGAATTCGGTGCTAAGCGAGTGATAGATACGCCAATTGCGGAACTAGGATTCGCTGGTATCGGAGTTGGAGCCGCTATGAATGGCTTACGTCCGATTGTAGAGTTCATGACTTGGAACTTCGCCATTCTCGCTTTTGACCAGATTGTAAACAATGCGGCTAAGACATTGTCACAGTCTGCTGGAAACTTCAAGTGTCCAATAGTATTTAGAGGTCCATCAGGAGCAGCGGGGCAATTGGCCCAACAGCATAGTCAAACCTTCGAAAGCTGGATGGCAAATGTCCCTGGTCTGAAGGTGATATCTTGTATAGATCCAGCGGACGCTAAGGGCTTATTGAAGTCGGCCATCCGGGATGATGATCCGATTTGTATGATGGAGTCCGAAATGCTATACGGTTTTAAAGGTATCGTACCGGAAGGGGAATACCTAACGCCAATTGGTGTAGCGGCGGTGCGCAGAGAAGGAACCGATGTGACCATCGTATCTTTCAATAAGATGGTATTGACGGCTTTGGATGCGGCGGATGAGCTTGCTAAGGAGGGCATTTCTGCCGAGGTAATCGACTTAAGAACGATTCGTCCTTTAGATCACGAAACCTTGGTCAAGTCAGTTAAAAAAACAAACCGTTTGGTCGTGGTGGATGAGTCATGGCCGTTTGCTGGTGTCTCAGCGGAGATTGCTTATGAGATCCAGAAGTATGCATTTGATCACTTGGATGCTCCAGTTACTCGAGTAAATGCTGCTGACACTTCTTTACCTTACGCACCTACCTTGGTGGAAGCCTATATGCCGAATCCAAGCAAGGTGATTAAAGCGGTTAAAGAGGTGATGTATTTGAATGCCTAGTGGTAAATAAGCCCTGCTTTTTGCGGGATGTAGGATACAATAAAAGCCCGATGAAATGGATCATTTCATCGGGCTTACTCGTTTCAGTAATGGTGAAAACTACAGTGCCCAGGCTTTTTGACCCTTCTCATAGGGTGCACAACCGTCGTACCGTCCAGGTGTTTCTACATAACGTAGAGCTTGAGTGGCACCGATTTCTGAAGAGAAATAGCCCCAAAGCGTCAATTGTTTCATCATGGTGAAATAATGACTCTTGGCATCGGCTTCTTTGCTTTCTTCATGCGTCTTGGCAGCTGCATCTAGTTTGATCAAAAGATCTTTTTTCTCTTCTCCGGAAAGCAACATGAAGTCTTTCCCCGCACCAGTTTTAGCTGCTTCATTGAGCTGACCAATCCCTTCTAAAAAGATTTTTTGGTCTTCAGCCTCGTAGCAATCTGTTACGATCGTCTTCATGAAAGCCCCAATCCCCGCTGCTTTCGCACCCGGCGAGGACTCCGTGGTAGGTAATATAGTTTCGCCAACTTCAGCTAGAAAGCTGACATTGTTATCTGTAAATTCAATAGTAGATAAAGCAGGAGCGGCCGGCTTACATCCAGTAAGGAAAGCCTCTGCTCCGATAATAGTTCCTCCTAGGATCAATGAGACCCGAGTGAGGGCATCTCTTCTATTTATCATGATCAAAGATTTTGCGACTTAGAGATTCATTTTCTTCAATTCACTGACTGCATGGTCCACGGCCCTGGCCGTGAAAGCCATATAGGTCAAAGATGGATTTTGGCAGGCAGCCGAGGTCATAAAAGAACCATCAGTAACGAACACATTTTTTGCATCCCACATCTGGTTCCATTTGTTAAGAACAGAGGTCTTCGGATCGCGACCCATTCTGGCCGTTCCCATTTCGTGGATACCCCGCCCAGGAGTACCATCTCCATCTGATCCAGTGACATCCTTCACGCCCGCTGCTTCCAGGATTTCCATGCCGTCATTGAGCATGTCCTTCCGCATATTGAGCTCATTTTCCTTGAGTTCGCAATCAATAGCTACCACATTTAATCCCCACTTATCCTTCTTCGTCTTATCCAACGTTACTTTGTTTTCGTGGTACGGTAGAATCTCACCGAAGCCTCCCATGCCGATGGTCCATTTGCCTGGTTCGGTCAGAGCTTCCTTGAATTCTGCTCCAATACTGTATTCGGCAATTTCCCTAGACCAACCCTCTCTGCTGGCACGTCCTTGATAACCAAAACCTCTTAGATAGTCTCGCTTATCACCAAATAGGTTTCTGAATCGAGGGATATAGAATCCATTGGCTCTGCGGCCAAAGTAATACTTGTCTTCGTATCCTTCTACCCATCCGCTAGCACGCACTCCTAGGTGGTGATCCATTAAGTTGTGTCCCAGTTCACCGCTACTACTGCCTAGACCTTCCGGCCAAATATCTGTAGCTGAATTCATGAGTATCCAGGCGGTGTTAATGGTGGAGGCATTCAAGAAAATGATCTTAGCCTTGTAGACATAGGTTTGGTTGGTTTCGGCATCTAGCACTTCCACGCCGGTAGCCTTCTTCGTATCTTTATCATACAATACCTGCGTGACGATACTATGAGGTCGCAGGGTCAAATTTCCCGTCTTGACGGCTGCGGGGAGTGTGGAAGATTGTGTACTAAAGTAGGCACCAAACGGGCATCCCAGCCAGCACTTATTTCGGTATTGACAAATTCCGCGCCCTTCAATCGGAGCGGTTACGTGAGCTGCCCGCCCAATGATTAGATGGCGTTTACCACCGTAATGCTTTTTGATGCGCTCCGCAACGTCCTTTTCAACACAATTCAATTCCATAGGAGGTAGAAACTCTCCATCAGGTAACTGTGGCAATCCTTCTTTACTACCACTGATACCTGCAAAGCGTTCGACGTAGTCATACCAAGGTTTGATGTCTTTGTATCGTACCGGCCAATCTATGGCAATACCTTCCTTGGCATTTGCCTCAAAATCTATATCGCCGATTCGGTAACTTTGCCTTCCCCAGAGCAAGGAACGGCCACCGACTTGATATCCTCGAAACCAATCAAAGCGCTTGATTTCAGTGTATGGACAATCCTTGTCGCTAGCCCACCAGTCCAAGTTCTTTTCATTTAGTGGATAATCTCTTTTCAACACCGGATAGGCTTCTATCATTTCCTGCGTTCGGGTACCGCGATGGGCGAATTCCCATGGACCTTTGATGGCGTTGACATAGTCTTTTACGTGTTCTACATTTTTACCACGCTCAAGCATCATGACCTTCAATCCTTTTTCACACAGTTCCTTTGCCGCCCAACCGCCGCTAATGCCGGAGCCGACAACGATTGCGTCAAATTCGTTTTCTGCCATTTTTACAGTAGTTAATTGATAAAATTAGGTTTCAACATTAGAGCGGGTAAAGTTATATTATTTGGTAAGCTTGCGGTAGGAAATATCTTTATTTTCTAGTCTGACTTATTACACAGAATAAATCCGAGGGTACGGACAGGAGAAGACTGTGGATAATGTACCTTTTTCACTTCGCATCCGTACAATAGACAGGACCAGGCCAGAAACGATCTCAAAGAGATGTTTCAAAGCCAGGTCAGTTCTTGCAAAGCAATCAGGCTTCAAAAGGGTCTTTAACAACCCAAAGGATGTTTTTGGGGTAACTTCTAATTGGAGGCAGCGCAGCTAGTGTTTTTGAATTATAGAAAGCTAAGAAGGCCTGCAATCACCGAAAACCGCTTCAGTTAAGCTTGAAAACTAATGAGATCCCAGCTGTTTTATGCTTTCAGATCTGGCGATATAGGCGTCTGTTTATAAAGAAAATGAGTATCTTAAAGCCTGTAATGGAATCAAAGGAGAACTAAAACTAGGATAACCTCACCACCAAAGTATTTCACGATTTTCTACCCAAGCGTTCTAATTGTACATGATAATACCATCGGGAATATCTAATCGATGATAAACTAATTTACTAATAGTTGTACCTGCTGTAGTATGATGTATGGTAAAAGTCGAGTCCACATGATGTTTTTTAGAATCATACTTCTTAGTATGGTCCTTGGTGTTGGATCATCACTCTTGGCACAGAGTGATAAATTAGATAGTTTGTATGCTGTGCTCCAGCAATATGACAAGGTAGATAGCCAGCGGGTAAACCTCCTTAATCAGATCAGTTGGGAATTCCATACTACTGACATCGACTCAGCGGCGGCCTTTGCTCACCGATCTAGGAAATTGGCTGAGTCACTAGATTACAAGGTGGGATTAGCTAGAGCCTACAATTTATTGGGTGTCGTTGCTTCTATCAGAGGAGACAAGGATACGCAGGAGAAGTGGAATGAAATGGCATTGCCCATTGCTGAGGAAAGTCAGGATAGTTTCATGCAAAGTGTAGTTTACAATGACCTAGCTAATATTTATGCCAGTCGAAATGAGACGACCAAAGCTTTGGAGTTTTACCAAAAATCCTTGAGGAACGTAGTTGTAGGAGACGAGGTGGGTGAGGTTTTCACCTTAGGAAATATTGCCATTCTGTATTCAAATTCTGGGGATGAACCCAATGCAACAATTTATTGGGAGAAGGTGATTCGTAAGATTGACGAGACACGTGACCCCTATGTTAAGGCCGTGGCATTGATGAATAAGGCCTACTACCACAGTGCTCGGAATGAACCAGATTCGGTGCAGCATGCGGTGGAATCTGCGCAAGTGATAGCGGAGCAAAATGAAAACTATTTGATACAGGTCAATTGTCTGCAATGGTTGTCAGATCTGGCCAGAGATGAGGGCAAATTGGAGCTATCCTTCAACTATTTGAGTCGGGCTGCCCTGCTTACAGAGGAGAAAGGCTTGCATACACATGATCTAGGTATACAATATGATCTTATTGCCTGGTATATAGCGCATGAGGATTTTGATGAAGCTCGGGAGCGCTTACAGGATTTTTACCTAAAGGCAGAGGGGGATCGACCCAATCGGCTGAATGTATTAATCTCTTATCACGATTTAGCTGCCCAATTGGCCGAAGCTTTGGACAACTACAAAGATGCCTATCAACATCAATCCCTGCAATCCCTCTATCAAGACACTCTAGATCAAACCACTCAGCTGCAAAGAATGGCAGAGTTGGAAATTCAGTATGGCTTGGAGAGACAACAAGTGGAGTACGAACTGATGGAGATGGAAAAGAAAGAAGGCGAAACCACGGTTAAATATCATAAAACCTTGAATTGGGCATTGTTCGCCATTTTGATTCTCGCCCTGGTGATCGTGGCCTTGGTCTGGCTATCTGCCCGTCAAAAGCAGCAATACGCAGAACAACTGAAGGAGGAGGTAGATAAAAAGACAGCAGATCTTCGGCTTAAAAATGAAGAGCTAGAAGGCTTCGCACATATCGTTTCTCATGACTTGAAAGAGCCCTTGCGGAACATCATGAGTTTCGTAAATCTAATCGAAAAAAGAGGCCCCGAAATCCAAGCCTCGGAACAACAAACCTACTTTGGTTTCATTAAAAGGGGAGCTAACCAATTGTACAATTTAGTAGAGGATGTTTTGCAGTTTTCCAAACTCCGTAAGGCGGCTCCTAAGATCGGAGTGGTGGATACAGGAAAGCTGGTGTCTGAAGTGGAAGATGCACTTAAACTGAAGGTAGAGGAAAAAAATGCCGAGATACGAGTACATGATCTGCCTCAGATTGAGAGTTCAGAGGCGCTACTGTTTTTGATCTTTAAGAACCTAATAGAAAATGGGATTACCTATAATCGAAAGGAAAAACCGCTGATTGATATTCGCTATCAACGACGAAAAGATGAGCATGAATTTGCGCTGAAAGACAATGGAATGGGGATACCTATGGAGTTTCAAGAAAAGGTTTTTAAAATGTTCTTTCGCTTGCATAACCGGAATGAATTTGAAGGAACGGGATTGGGTCTAGCTATTGTCAAGAAATTAACGGATCAACTCAAGGGTAGCATCTGCTTCGAAAGCGATGGTACGGGCACGACCTTCTTCTTAAAGTTTCCCGCCAGATATGAAACCGCTACCCTTTAATATTTCAAAGACGACCGATAAGTCGATTGGTGTACAACATGATATACTACCGTATTTCTATGATCGGCTACACTATCACCCGGAATGGCAAATTACACTCATTGTTAACAGTGAGGGCACCTTATATGCTGGGGATAGCATGTGCCGTTTTGGGGTAGGGGATCTTTGTTTTATTGGTTCCAATCTCCCACACCTTTTTCGGAATGACAATAAATTCTATGAATTAGCGGAAGAACAAGCTGAAGCGATTTCGATCTTCTTTGATCGAAAAAGCTTAGGAGAAGGTTTTTTTGAGATTCCAGAACTAAGGGTTGCCAACCAATTGCTGCGCCAAGCCAATAAAGGACTTTGCTTTCAGGCAGGGAGCCTGGAATTAGAATTGAAGCCTTTTTTTGAGCGGATGAAAAACCAAGAGGGGATAGCACTCCTACAAGATTTTCTTTCCTTGCTGAAATGCTTATGCGAATCTCAGGACGCCCAGACCATCTCCAGCTTGGCCTATGATCGATCCCAGGCTGAGGCAGCTGGTAAACGCCTGGATCAAGTCTTGCAATTCATCTTTCAACATTACGAACAGAAGATTACCGTGGAAGAAGCAGCGCAGGCTAGCAACTTAAGTATACCAGCCTTTTGTCGGTTCTTTAAATTGCACACCAGGAAGACTTTTATTGCTTATGTGAACGAGGTGAGAATTAATGCTGCTTGTCAGTTACTGATGGAGCAACAGCACTCGATTGGCCAAATTGCCTACAAGGTGGGCTTTAATAATCTTTCCAACTTCAATCGACAGTTTAAGCGACTAAAAGGAATGGTCCCCAGTTCATTTCAACAACATTACCAATAAGTTGGGGCCTAATGAGTGCTAGGCAAGTGCCACTTATACTTTACCGCCAAGGTCCTTAAAACGATGATAAAGAAAACCGTAGCAAGCATTGCCCAATCCCTCTCCATGTGAAGGGCCGTTAGGATCAAGAATAATATTCCTCCAGCAATACAAGCCGTGGCATAAATCTCTTTTCTGAAGATCAGCGGCACTTCATTACATAAAACATCTCTTATCACACCCCCGAAAACTGCCGAAACAGTACCCATAATCACAGCAATCGGCATCGATAGCCCCAAACCTAGTGTTCTTTCTAGTCCTAATATCGTATAGAGTCCAATACCTATGGTGTCAAAAAGGAATAAGGTCTTGCGTAGTTTTTGAACCCGTTGTCCAAAAATGTAACTAACTGCAATGCCGGCTGCGATAATGAGTAGGTAATTGTTATCTAAAAGCCAACCCACTGGCTGCCGACCAATTAGTATATCACGCAAGGTGCCGCCGCCCAGCGCGGTTACCAGTGCAATCACGCAAGAACCAAAAATGTCTAATTTTCTTTGAATGGCTGTCAAAGCACCACTAATAGCAAAGACAAAGGTACCGGCAAGGTCAAAAAAGTAAATGATGTCCATTGGAATTAGATTGGAAGATCATCCATATCGCTCGGGCTGTAGTAGGCTGAGATCGACACTGGGCTGTTGTTTATCAACCACCTCAGCGATTAACTTTCCAGTGATTGGACCAAGACTCATCCCCATCATCGCATGCCCACCGGCCAGCACTAAATTAGGTACTTGGCTTGATCGACCAATGTAGGGCAAGCCATCGGGTGAGCAAGGTCTAAACCCTACCCAAATATCAACGTCCTGCTGCTTGGGGAGATTAATATTGGGATAATATCGGGGAAGCGATGACATAATGCCTTGTACCCGTTTCGGATTAACAGATCCATTCATCCCGCCTAGTTCCAGTGTTCCACCGAAACGGAGGTCTTTGCCCATCGGTGTGATCGCCACTTTATCCTCACTAAGAATGCTGGGAATCGTTGGGCGTTCGTTGGGCGCTGTTAAGGTGACCGAATACCCTTTACCGTCTTGGATGGGCATGTTGATCTTTAGCGGCCTTAGTATTTTCTGTGACCAGGAACCGGCGGCCAGTACCACTTGATCTACTGGCAATCGATTCCCTGACTGCGTTCGAATATGGGTGACCTTGCTCTTTTGAGTATCCCAGCCAGCGAGAATGGTGTTTGGTAGAAATTTTACACCCGCCACTTTTAAATAGTCTACAATAGCCTTCATGAAAAGATGTGGAGATAGATGAGAATCACCTGGGTATAAAACCCCTCCACGCGCCTGCAATCGAGTCCCTCCTTCCAGGCTAGCTAGGTCATTGGTGGATAAAACTTCGGCTTGCACACCTAAATCATTAGCCATTTCTGCACCTGATATTTCTTCCTTCTCTCCTTTGGCGGAACGAAATAGCATGATTAGACCTTTGTTTTCCAAATCGAAGGGCACGGCTAATTCGGAACTCAAGTCTTGGTAGAGCAAACGACTGCCTTGGTTCAAGTCCCTGATGATTGGCATGGCAGCTCTTACCTTCTCCGGGGTACAAGCCCGATAAAAATGCCAGAGCCACTGGGCTAATTGAAGATCTAGACGAGGTCTAATGTAAAAAGGACTACTAGCGCTGAACATCCAGCGTAAGCCCTTCGAAATCACGCCTGGACTAGCCAAGGGGACAAAGTGACTAGGAACAATCATTCCCGCATTGCCAAAGGAACATCCTGCACCAAAATCACCCTTATCGAGAATAGTGACTTCATGCCCCGCCTTTTGTAAGTAGTAGGCACTACAAAGACCTATTACCCCTCCTCCGATTACATGTACTTTCATATACTATCACGCTATTAAATCACCTGAAATCCGTGTGCATAGGGATCATCTTCGTCATCTATAATAATTTGATTATACCCTGTAATTCTGGCCCAGCCTTCAATACTAGGTGTAATGGCCGAGAAAGGACCACATTCCACCTCTTCTTCTATGCACCCAACAAATTGACTGCCAATAATACTTTCATGCGTAAAAGATTGGCCCTTCTGCAATTTACCTTTTGCGTGCCACTGTGCCATCCGAGCGGAGGTCCCTGTCCCGCAAGGAGAGCGATCGATGGCTTTATCTCCGTAAAAAACGGCATTTCTGGCATCTGCGGCCGGAGACTTTGGATCTCCTGTCCACAGGAGATGGCTTAGTCCACTGATCTTGTCATCTAATGGATGAACAAAAGAATAGTTTTCATTTAAGCGTTTTCGAATAATGGGGCTCCATTGGATCAGTTTTCCGGGGCCATAGGCATCGATTCCTTGGTAGTTCTCCTGCGGATCAACGATGGCATAAAAATTCCCACCATAGGCTACGTCCACCTTTATTGACCCCAATTCAGGGCAGTCTACTTGCAGTTGTTCTTTGTATAAAAAGGAAGGTACATTGGTAAGCTTCACAGATTTCACCTTCTTCCCCTCTTGCTTATATTCTACCAGCACCAAGCCGGCCGGGGTTTCCAGTCGTAGCTTGCCCGGAACTTTTGCACTTATTAGGCCTTCTTCTAGTGCAATCGTAACCGTTCCAATTGTCCCATGGCCACACATGGGGAGACAACCACTAGTTTCGATAAAGAGAATAGCAACATCATTCGCAGCGTCCGAAGGTTCGTAGAGAATACTTCCAGACATCATATCGTGACCTCGAGGTTCAAACATAAGCCCCGTTCTGATCCAATCATGATGGGCTAAGAAATCCAATCGTTTTTCCCCCATACCTGCTCCCTTAAGTACGGGGCCACCACCAGCAACTAGTCTCACGGGATTTCCGCAGGTATGGGCATCAATGCAGAAGAATGTTTTCCTCATAACGGCAATTTACAGACCTAGAGATTTAGATAATCGGGTAGGGTAGGCCTTGTAGCCATCCCATCATGCAAAATCTTGAGTACTCGTTCTCTTTCTTCTCCAACCAAAGGAAGACGTGGGGGACGGACATGTTCTGTCCCAATTCCGGTGATCACTTCGGCTAATTTAATATTTTGTACCAGCTGGGGATTGATATCTAGTTCTAGGATTGGTAGAAACCAACGATGAATGGCCACTGCCTCCGCAATTCTACCGGCCAAAGCTAAACGATAGATGGCTACTGTTTCTTTGGGGAAAGCACATACAAGGCCGGCTACCCAGCCATCTGCCCCCATGAGCAAGGATTCTAAGGCCAACGTATCTACCCCGCAACTAATCTTCAAACTGTCTCCAAAGGTAGACTTCAGTCGGCTTACATTCGAAACGTCCCTCGTACTTTCCTTGATGGCCTTCACATTCGGGAGTTTTAACAATTCCTCCATGATCGCCAGCGTGACCTCAATTTTGTAATCCACGGGATTATTGTAGATCATGATCGGCAGGTCAGTAGATTTGGCAATGCTTGTAAACCAACTAGCAGTTTCTCTGTCCGTTGATTTGTACATCATAGGAGGCAAGGCCATTAATCCATCTGCTCCATGTTCTTGCGCGGTTTGGGCAACCTTGATGGCCTCTTTCTGAGAACTCTCGGCAATGTTGATGATGATGGGCAGTTTGGAGCTAATTTGCTTAGCGCGCTCCAGCAGTAACATTTTTTCACTCAACAGCAATGTACTGGCTTCTCCTAGTGATCCTCCGAGGATCACACCATCAATGCCGGCTTCTATTTGAGCCTTCAAATTTAATTCGAAGCCATCAAGGTCCAAGCTACCGTCTTGGCCAAACTTGGTGGTCAGTGCGGGGTAAACCCCATTCCAGTCTACTATCATCTTTTTTTCTGCAATGATAGACCAAAAAATAGGCTGCAATTGTGTGAATCTTATTAGATGTCGATACTATTTTATCAACTATTAGTGAGTAGCTGAGTAATTGCAAGAAAATAGTACACTTTTCTAAATGTTCATCATGAATTCATTGAGGTCTACCTGGGTATCTAGATCAAGCTTCTTTCTAAGTCGATACCGACCTACTTCAACGCCCCGAACGGAAATATTCATGAGCGGAGCAATCTCTTTGGTAGCTAAATTCATTCTGAGATAGGCGCAAAGTTTTTGATCATTAGAGGTGAGTTGGGGGAATTTGCTCTTGAGGCGCTTGAGGAAGTCGCTATGAACTTGATCAAAGTGGTGAGCAAACTGATCCCACTCTTTTGCCAGTTCGTCATCTTGGGTTAAAAGTCGAATTAGGCCGTCTACCTGTTTTTTTGCTGGTGTATCTTTTACCTCTTTTTGTAGTTTCTCTAACTGATTTCTAAGCTTATGGATCATCTCACTTCGCTGCACCAAGTGCATGGTTGTGCTGGCCAATTCTTGGTTCTTATGTCGAATTTCTTCTTCAAGGTTCTTGTTTTGCAAGGCGATGATTGCTTTTTCCGACTCTTCAACCACCTTTTGATGTTCTTCTTCCTTCTTTTTTTGGGCGGAGACTAAGTCGGCAGTTTCCTTCTTAAATCGGCTACGTGGGATGAGGATCAATCCTAAGAGGATACCTACAATAATGAGTGCGTAGATGACTTTTGCTAGGTTGGAGGCATACCAGGGAGGATCAATAGTAAATTGGTAGTGGATGATAGCAGACTCTAGGCCCATCTGATTTTTGGCCCTTAACTTAAAGCTATACACTCCCGGGCTCAAGTTGGTATATTCTTTATTCCTTTTGGTATTCCAGCTAGACCAGCTTTCATCGGAACCTTCTAATAGGCATTGAAACCACACCTTATCATGTTGACTATAGATGGGAGCTGTGAAGGAGAAACGAAAGGCATTTTCGAAGTGTTTGAAAGTTCGTTTCGCTGTGATATCCCCACCACCATAATGTCCGGCTAGGATAAGGCTATCCCTGTCTGCTATGCTATATATATTTTGAAATAAGACACGAAGACCTTTCTCAGCGGCTTGATTGAGTTTCGGAGCGAAGGTGATGAACCCCTTCTCTGCTCCAGCAATGATCCTGTGACTGTCTATAGGATAGATAAACTCAAATCCCCGGACTAGTTGACTATTTAAAGAAGGATACAATTCCTTGTCGAAACGCTTAACTACTCCTTTATCCGTCAATGAAAGACGACCAGACGTACTAGAACCAACAAACCATATGTTCCCAGAATGATCTTCAAAAATCCGCAGGAGGTTGGGTTCTTCCTGTAAGAGTTTTTGTATTTCCTGGTAATCTTCAAAAGAATTCGACGCTTGATCGTACCTAAACACTCCTGTTTCACTAGTGAACAATACTTCTTCATTAACGGAGAAGACATGATTTAAATGATCACTAGCTAAACCATCCTTTTGTCCATATAGCTGAAACTCAAGCTGGTCTTGAGCTGGCATGAACTTGAGTTTATATATGCCCCGATAGGGGTGAGCCATCCAGATATTTCCTGCCTCGTCAGGCACCAAGAACCGACTAGATTCCTTGAAGCCCTTGAGTCTACGCTGCCATTCCCAACCTTGCGAACTCAAAACATACAATTCGAGGCCCTCGTAGGTACCAGCTATCATCTTCTGTGGATCCGAAGGGAGTAAAGTGAAATTCCAGGTGCCGGGCCCTGCTGAGAGTTTTCTACTGCTGTGTTGAGTACCGCTTCGGGTTATTTCGAAGGCCCCTTCGTGGTGCCCCATGAGTAGACGCCCTTGTAAGGCTGCTAATCCCCATACTTGACCTTCTGTTCCTGGTACTAAGGTAAATGAGGTTTGATTGAAAAGTTGGGGACTGGCGCTAGCTTCCAGGGCATACAGGCCTGAAGATGTGCCAAAATAGAAGTAGTCATTGAATTCAATAAAGGTATAGGCCGTTCCTTCTAGCGGCTGATCAGGAATGATTTGAGTGTAAGCTCCGTTAATCTCAGCATAATCAATTCCATTATCCAAACCGATCCATAGGTTTCCATTCTGATCTGCCAATAAGCTCAGGACATTATTCTTCTGCAGTCCATTGTTGCGATTGATATGGGTTTTGAGTTGGAAGTCCGCGTCAAGGACCAAAACGCCCGCAGCACTTGTTCCCAGAATGATTCCGCCATTATGGTCCTTAATTGCGCAATAAATCCTGTTCTTTTTTAGAAAAGCATCATAGTCTGGCAGGGACCAGGGGGTAAGTTGGTCGTTTTGCAGCAGATACAACCCATCTTTTAGGGTACTGAACAGGATAGAGCCATTTCCCAAAGCTATGGCACTTGTGAAGACGATATCTTTCTTGACTTCCTCTGGAAGACCTAAAGGCCGATAAGACTCCCCCTGCTTGACCATTAGGTCATCATCACTCTGCAGGAAAAGCCTGCCTCCGGCTGCTGCTAGAAATCGAACTCCCGGATTTTCATATTGAACGGAGATGCTGTCATGCCGGAATTGATACAATCGATTAGAAGCATAGAAGTAGATGCTTTCATCAAGCCTAACGATGTCCCAAACATCTTCGAAATTTCGACTATCGGGTGAGATTCGGTCCAGAAGCGAGTGATACCGCAACAAACCCTCTTGATTGGCTTTGAAGTATCCAAATTCATTTTGTCCTCCAATAAATATGGAGTCGCCACGGATAAGAAGAGAGCGTGCAATGGTTTTCTTTTCGAGGGGAAAGCATTTCCAGTCATTTCCATCGTACTGCAGTAGCCCATTATTGTTGGCCAAGAAAATATAGCCATTGGGATGCTGTGCAATTGCCCAATTCTGGCTCCCTGCTTCATAAACGGCTGTAGGGTAGTTTCGTATAAAAGGATCTCCCAGTTGGATATCCGTACTCCATGCCTGCTTAGAGATAAGTAAGAAGCCACAAAGAAGTAAATAGAAACCTATTGATTTGGGTAGCCCTAGTTCTTTTTTTTTGTTGATTTCCTGCATATAAGCTTACTCCATCATTTCCTTGCTCTAATATAGTAAATGAAGTAGCTAAATAGTATGAAATCAGAAACATGATGTACTTATGTTGTAGTCTGAAGTGATCAATGTTGTCCATGTAGTATCTGTGATGTAGTAGATTATCGGGTGTATACTTCTAAATGATAGTAGATTTGTTTTCCAATCAGCGAAAAACCAAAATTTTCTTCTGTAAATCATACTCGACTTTATTCCTAATTGATGTAGTGGTTATTATTGCCTGAGCAAGCTAAGAATACGCTTGAAGTAATAGTTTGCGAGGAAATGACCTAAATCTAACTCTAACACTTCAACATAATTGTGCTACTAAAAAAAGAACAGATGAAAAGACTTTTACCTGTAATACTATTTCAACTTGCTTTTCTAAGCATGTCCTTCGGCCAGGTGGTCATCGATTTCGAATCGGAGAGTTCCAGCTTAAACTTCCAATATTTTGGAGGAAGTGCTGAAGGTGCTCAGTCTAATACTATTGCTAACCCGAATGCCTCTGGCATTAATACAAGTGCTACGGTTCTAGAATTTGTCAAAGTAGGCGATGCGCCGACTTGGGGTGGAGCCTTCGCTAACCCTGCACCAACTAGTCCTATCGATGCGACGAATGGAGGTCAAATCTGTATTAAGGCACACTTCGATCACATCGGAAATCTCGCTGTTAAATTGGAACAACCAGCCTCAGGAGGGGAAAATTGGATTACCTCGGTAGCTAACACTACTACGGGAGAATGGGAAGAGATATGTTTTGATTTTGATGCTCCTTCCTTGGAGGATTCCAACCAACCCGCTACGGGAAGGGTATTTGGACAACTCGTTATTTTCACCGATTTCGGCACGGCGGGTACGGGATCAAGTGTCACTACCTACTTGGATGATATAACCTACATGACGCCGAGCGAGAGAACATGTACTTCTATTCTGGATTTCGAAACCGAAGCAACTTCTACCAACTTCCAGATTTTTGGTTCATCACTGGAAGCGCAACTAACGTCCGTTATCGACAATCCAAATTCCTCTGGTATCAATACCAGTGGAAGCGTGGTGGAATATGTTAAGGCTGGCGATGCTCAAACTTGGGGTGGTATGTTTTCCAATCCGGATCCTAGTGCCCCCATTGATGCTAGCTCAGGAGGGGAAATTTGTGTCAAGGTTCACATGGATCACATCGGTAATTTGGCAGTTAAATTGGAGCAGCCGAATGAGGGTGAGAATTGGATTACCACCGTTGCCAACACCAAGGAGAACGAATGGGAAGAATTGTGTTTCAATTTTGACAATCCATCTCTGGAGGATTCCAATCAACCAGCCACTGGTCGGACATTCGGACGGATTGTACTTTTCTTTGATTTCGGTACAGCTGGAACGGGTACGGACGTTACTTCCTATTTTGATGATATTGAAGTATGTACTTCCGGTGTAGCCGAAAATGTAGATGTGACTTTTGCGGTAGATATGAGCGAATACGAGCCAGGCTTTGGCACAGTCTACATCAGTGGAGACTTTAACGGCTGGGCTGGTGATGCAAATCCTTTGAGTGATGAAGATGAAGATGGCGTTTGGACTACAACGCTTCCCCTGCCTACGGGTCCAATTGAGTATAAGTTTACCTTAGATAATTGGTCGGTTCAGGAAGAATTTAATGGTTCAGAATCTTGCACAAAGCTTACCGTAAATGACGACGGTAGGTTTGCTAATAGATCCCTGGTCGTTTCCGCAAATTCAGATCCAGGAACGGTCTGTTTTAACAGCTGCTACGCTTGTGGAGCCTCGGTCAAGATTACTTTCAATCTAGGTGTTTCTTCTATCACAACTGCAGAATCAGGAGTTTTCATCGCTGGAGGGAATGAATTTGGAGCTCCCAACGAGAAATTCAGATTGATGCCGAGTGAGGACGGCGTGGTTTCTTTGACGATTGAACGCGAAATCGGATATAGCGGGTTCTACACTTTTACCAACGGTGCTTGTGGCGATTTTTCTTGCAAAGAAAACATTGAGGGCCAAGATTGCGCAAATCCAGATAATTTCAATGATCGATTTATTAGCCCGGTAATGTCAGATACCATCCTTGCTACTTGCTTTGCGGAATGTACAACTGATACTAATTGTATGCCAGCCTTGGCCAGTGGCATGGTAAGTTTCGCTGTGGATATGACAGGGTATACGGAGGAATTTGGAACCGTATATGTGAGTGGTAGTTTCAATGGATGGGCCGGCGATGCTAATCCCTTAGCAGATGATGATGGAGATGATGTTTGGGAAGGGACTTTTGAGTTACCAGGTGGTGGTCATGAATTCAAGTTCACGATTGACAATTGGGCTATGCAAGAGGGGTTTGTTCCAGAGGATCCTTGTACCGTCACTAATGGAGGATTTACCAACCGAGCTTTAACAGTTGATGGAGATGCCTCGGTGTGTTTTCCGTGGAATTCCTGCGAAAGCTGCCTAGTTAATACGGAAGATCTAGTTCTTAATCCTAATCTAGTACGCATCAATCCTAACCTAGTACGTGATTTTGCACAGTTGACCTTTGAACCACAAGTGGGGCGTAAGCAGGTAGAACTATGGGACCTCAATGGAAGACTTATCTGGCAAAGAACAATAGATCGTGGTCAAGATCAATGGAACTTGGATCTATCCACTCATCAAAGCGGCATCTATCTGATACGTGTAAGAACCGACGAAATGATAGTTACGAAAAGAATGATTAAGCAATAAAGAGTGGTGGCCTTCGGGCTGCCAGATGGGATCGGTGTTAGTGGGGCGCTCGAGTACTCGGGCATACCCACTAACCCACTTTTCAAATCGAAATCGAATTTTCACCCACATGATTCAAAAAATTTGTTGTAGCGTAGTTGGTTTCCTACTGGTCATGACTACGGCCTTTGGGCAAGCAACTGACGAAATCAAGGGCACGATCACGACCTCCGATGGGGAGACCGTGATCGGAGCCACTATCGGTGTAAAGGGAACTACCTCTGGTACAGTTAGTGATATCGATGGTACCTTTTCCTTGCGCCTGGAAGAGAGGCCTGCCGTGTTGGTTTTCTCTTATACTGGCTTGCAGACGCAGGAAGTAACGATTAAGAATGAGCAAGAATTGAATATCGTTTTGGCAGAAAATATATCCCTGTTAGACGAAGTCGTAGTGGTCGGTTACGGTACCCAGAAACGTAGCAGTATTAGTGGAGCGGTTTCTACCGTTACCTCCGATGAAATTACGGAAACGCCGGTTCTGCGAACAGAACAAGCGCTTCAAGGCCGGGTAGCGGGGGTGCAGGTGGCGCAAAGTTCTGGTTCTCCGGGCAGCCCGCTAACAGTACGCGTGCGTGGGGTAGGTACCATCAATAATAGCGACCCTCTATATATTGTAGATGGAATTCCAGTGGAAGGGATAGATTTTTTGAATCCTAATGATATTGAATCCATTAACGTATTGAAGGATGCTGCATCCTCGGCCATTTACGGGGCAAGAGGGGCCAATGGTGTAGTATTGATTACGACTAAAGGTGGAAAAAAGAACCAAGAAGGTAGTATTAGCTATCATACGTACTACGGCGTGCAGAGTGCCTGGAAAAACATGAATCTGCTCAACGCCAGAGAATATGCGATTTTATCAAATGAAGCCCATATTAATTCAGGAAGGACTCCCTTGCCTGAGTTTGCTAACCCTGATTTGCTGGGAGAAGGAACGGATTGGCAATCAGCTATATTCCAGGATGCACCAATGGTGAGTCATCAGTTGACGCTGAGTGGTGGCGGTGAACGCTCTGCTTATACCGTATCTGGCAATTATTTTGAGCAAGATGGTATCGTGGGAGGAGAAAGGTCAGGTTTTGAACGTTATACCGTCCGCCTAAATACCGTAAATGACCTCAAAGATTGGCTAACAGTAGGGAACACCTTAGGTTTTACCTACTTGGAAAGAAACTTCCTGCCCGAAAATAACGAATTTGTTACCCCTTTGATCCGTGCCTTAAACATGGATCCGGTGACACCAATCCGCAAGCCGGACGGGACTTATGCCTATTCGTACTATTCTGATACAGACATTACCAACCCCATTAACGCCATCGAGCAAATCCATGACAAATGGAATTCCAATCGAATCGTAGGGTCTGTTTTTGGAGAATTGAAACTAATGGAGCAACTGCGCTTTAAATCTACTTTTAGTGTAGATGCCACTTTTGCTACCCGAGATGTTTTTCGACCACTCTACGATTTGAGTATCAATCCTGCCATCGGTGATGCACCGGCAGGAGAGCGCAACATCGTGAATAGTGTGGGAAAAGAGCATAATACTTGGCGGAACATGCAGTGGGAGAATGTGCTGAACTATAAGACTACCTTTCAGAATCAACATGCACTGGATGTTACCGTGGGTACGACCTTTTTGGACAATCGATTTGATTTTTCTGGTGGCGGCAATACCAATCTACCTAGTAATGATCCTGCAGATGCCTACATTTCCAATACGATTGACCCAATTGCTTCACAAAGCGCTTATGCAGGTGCTACAGAAGCTTCTCTACTTTCTTTCTTCGGTAAGGTAAATTACGAATGGAAAGACCGCTATTTGGCTTCGGCTACCTTCCGAGCAGATGGATCTTCTAGGTTTGGAACCAATAATCGCTTCGGTTATTTCCCTTCTTTCTCTTTAGGGTGGGTAATCAACCGAGAAGATTTCTGGAAGTGGGACGATGTGAGTTTGTTTAAACTACGTGCTAGTTGGGGCCAGAATGGTAATGACCGTATTGGAAATTACAGCTTTTCAACGATTGTTAACGCGGGACAGAATTACACTTTTGGAGCAGGAGAAATTATTACCAATGGTAATGTACCACTGGTATCAGCTAACCCTGATTTGAAATGGGAGACCAGTACCCAGACAGATATCGGCCTGGATGTAGAATTATATGATGGCCAAATTTACTTCGTGGCAGATTACTACGTTAAGAACACATCCGATATGTTGTATGCAGCCCCGATTCCGCTTACAGCAGGAACTCTACCGCCAGTAAGAAACATTGGCGAAATGGAAAATACGGGGCTGGAATTGTCTTTAAATTATAGAAATCGAAAGGGAGTTTTCAAATATGGAGTGGGAGCAAATATTGCATTTGTATCTACGGAAGTGATCAGTTTGGGAGAAGGTGGAGAACCGATTACTTCTGGTAATGTATTCTCCGCAGGGAGTGCGGCTAGAACTGAAGTGGGGCATCCGATTGCTGCTTTCTATGGCTATGTCACGGATGGTATCTTCCAAAGCCAGGCCGAAGTTGAAGCGCACGCTGTACAGAATGAAAATACCGCTCCTGGAGATATCCGCTTCAAAGATTTGGACGGGGATGGTATTATTACCAGCAATGACCGCACCTTTATCGGTAATCCTACTCCAGATTTCACCTATGGAGTGACCTTTGACGCGGAATATAAAGGTTTTGATTTGAGCCTCTTTTTACAAGGTGTTTCTGGTAATGAAATCTACAATGGAATTGTACGCTATGACTTTTCGTACACCAATCGACCACAAAGCGTCTTGAACCGCTGGACCGGACCGGGAACCACTTCAGTGGAACCAAGAGTAACCCTTAGTGATCCAAATCGAAATGCTCGGGTGTCTGATCGTTTTGTGGAGGATGGTTCCTATCTAAGAATAAAGAATTTACAAGTTGGCTATCAGCTGCCCAGAAATATACTGTCTAAATTGAGTTTGACAAAGCTGAGAGTATATGTGAGTAGTCAAAACTTATGGACCTTAACCAACTATTCTGGCTTAGACCCAGAGATTGGATCCACACAAGGGGCTTTGGACCTGGGGATTGATAGAGGCTTTTATCCGCAAGCAAGAACCTTCTTGGGCGGTATTCAAATCACTTTTTAACGGATGATCATGAAGAGAACATTATTACTAGCTTTCTTCTGTCTGTGCTTTTTTTCCTGTGAAAAGGATATTCTTGAAAAGAAGCCTATCATCGGAGCAACAGAAGAGAATTTCTATAAAACAGCCAGCGACGCTGTTTCAGCGGTGAATGGTGCCTATGCGGCTCTGCAGTTTGAACTCACACCCGCTGGCCACTTTCGCTGGTTCTGGGGAGATATATTTTCTGACGATTCAACCACCGGAGGTTCTGGCCCCAACGATCAACCAGATCTGAGAGCCTTGGAGAACTTTCAAGGATTGACCGATACGGAATATTTGGAGGCCGAATGGGCAGCAGATTATGAGGGAATTTATCGAGCCAACCTCGTCCTGGAACGAGTTCCAGATATCGATATGGATACCGATTTGAAAAATCGAGTATTAGGTGAGGCAAAGTTCATACGAGCTTGGTTCTTCTACAACTTAGTAACTCTATTTGGAGATGTGCCTTTAGTAGACCACGTGCTGGCGCCAAGTGAATACAATATGCCTCGGACCCCCGCGGCGGAAGTTTGGGCCTTGATTGAACAGGACTTGACAGAAGCTATCAGTGGTCTTTGGCCTCGCAGTCAATACGGTATCGAGGACCTGGGACGCATCACCAAAGGAGCTGCGCAAGGCTTATTGTTGAAGGCCTACATGTACCAGTCCCGATTTGCTGAGGCAGAAAGTATCGCCAATGATATTATTTCATCTGGAGAGTACCAATTGGCGGCAAATTACGCTCAGATCTTCACGGAAGCGGGAGAAAACAACGAAGAATCTGTTTTCGAAATTCAATACATGAATGCTTCAGGTGGAAACTGGGGCCGGAACAATGCGAATGAAGGAACTTTTACCAACGTATTTCAGCGCGCTCGCGGGCAATTCGAAGGTTTTGGCTTTAATCTACCCACGCAGGATTTTGTCGACGAGTTCTTCAAGGAGGGGTTTGAAGATCCTAGACTTAGTGCCACCGTATTTCGAGTAGGAGATTTCATGGGTGATCGAGGGCAGTTCACGAAAGAGGCTACCGGCTATCCTCATGAGTATTATCCTAAGAAGAACTTCAATAATAAGAGTGAAGAAGCACCATTCGGAGATCCTAATCCTAATGGCGGAACCAATGATCGAGTAATTCGCTATGCGGATGTGTTGCTGATGCATGCGGAAGCGGCTTTTCACAATGGCAACGAAGCTGGGGCGAGGAATTCATTGAACGAAGTTCGAAAACGAGTACAACTGGATCCAATCACGCGCTCTGGGCAACCTCTATTGGAATCCATTTACCACGAACGTCGAGTAGAATTGGGACTGGAAGGGCATCGGTATTTTGATTTGATAAGGACTGGACGTGCTTCTGCTGTGTTGGGCCCCTTAGGATTCAAAGAGGGGGTGAACGAGATCTTGCCGATCCCGGAATCTCAGATATTGGCCACCAACGGTTCCATCACCCAGAATCCAGGGTATTAGTGTGAATAGCTAAAATTAGACTAATGAAAAAGAAATATATATGGAGCCTTGCAGTAGCAGCTGTCTTATTGGCAGGCTGTGAGGCCTTCGTTGAAGAAGACATTTCCATTCCTGGTTTACCGGAGGCGCCCACCCTGGAAATTACGCCAAGTGCGGATAACCCCAACCGGATTATCATCAAGGATCAATCTCAAGGCTTCTTTTCGCGTGTTTGGGATATGCCAGGAGGGACTCCAGCAAGTTCAACGCTTGCGGTCGATACGATCTTGTTTACAAAGGCGGGTACCTACACGATCACGCTGCATGCAGCCAAGGAAGGTGGTGGCGGAACGGCCAGTGCAAGTCAAGAAATCTTTATTGAAGAAGATGCGCAAGTAACTTGTACTAATGACATTAATTTGCTAGCTGGGGGGTGCGAGATTGGAGGTCAGAAGTGCTGGACATTTTCCTCGATAGCAGGGGCTATAACGGTCGGACCAACGCCTGGATCAGGAGAATGGTTTACATCTCCAGAGGGAGGACTAGATTTTGAGCAATACAATGACAATTTCTGTTTTTCTTTTGACGGAGCCAGTTTTACGTACAACAATCAGGGCAAAACAGTTGACCCGTGGAATGGATACGTACCAGTAGATTATATACCACCAGATGATTACACTTGGCTATTGGTTCCGGGTGGGGGAGAGAATGGGGAAACGAGGATTAAGTTGCCGGAAGGTGCATTCATGGGGGTTTGGGATTCGGGACCTGACTATGATATAGTTAATCTTTCTGAAGAAACCTTGGTGGTTCGTAGTAAAATTGTGGGAGTAGACGGCTGGTTTGAATTAACCTTCGTCGCCAATTAAGTAAGAAATGATGAAGAGATTTATATATGGCTTAGCCAGTCTGTCGATCTTTTTGGCTAGCGCTTGTGATAACAAACAAACCAGTCTTGAACCCGAGTGGGAATTGATCTGGTCTGATGAATTTGAAATTGATGGTTTACCGGATCCTGGTCGTTGGAGCTATGATGTAGGGACCGCGTGCGAAAAGCCCGCTGGTTGTGGCTGGGGTAATAATGAATTACAATACTATACGGCTGAGCGCTCAGAAAACGCTAGAGTAGAGAATGGTCATTTGATTATTGAAGCACGCAAAGAGCCCTACAAAGAGGAAAGAGGATACACTTCGGCCAGGCTAGTATCTAAGCAAAAAGGAGATTGGAAATACGGTAAAATCGAAATGAGAGCTATGCTACCGCAAGGCTTCGGCACCTGGGCTGCCTTCTGGATGTTGCCCACTGAGCCTGCCTATGGAGGCTGGCCTTCCAGCGGTGAGATCGATATTCTAGAGTATGTAGGCTATGCCCAGGATACGGTATACGGCACGATTCACACCGACGCTTATAATGGAATGATTGGAACGCAAAGAGGAGGAGAAATCCACCGAGCGGGCGTAGAATCTGAATTTCATACTTATGCTATTGAATGGAGTGAGAAGGCCATTAGTTGGTATCTGGATGGAGAGCGGTTCTTTCATTTTGAAGATGAAGGGAAGGGGCCAAAGGCCTGGCCATTTGATCATCCTTTCCATTTAATTCTGAATTTGGCTGTGGGAGGCCATTGGGGGGGCTCCAAGGGAGTCGATCCCGATATCTGGCCGCAGCAATACGTAATTGATTATGTCAAGGTGTTTCAGCGAACACCCTTGCAAAAACCCTCGCTATGAAAAAGTCTTTAGTACTGTTATTTCTCATAAGTTTTTTGGCATGTGATTTAAACAATGAATTGCCAGAGGACAACATTCTGCAAGCTCCCAAAATCTCCGTAACGGGGGGTAGCATTGTAGAAGGAGATGAAAATCTCATTTTCAATTTCGAAGTTGAATTGTCCTGGGCTTATAATCAGATGGTTAGTGTTGATTACCAGACAGTGGCCGAAACAGCACAAGAAGGGGTGGACTACTTAGCTGCCACGGGGACATTGGTTTTTGCGGCAGGCGAAACCGTCAAGGATATTCCCATTGAAATCGTTGGAGAGAATATTCTGGAGGTAGAGGAAAGTTTTAAGATAGAGTTAAGCAATCCTGTAAATGGAGGATTGTTGGTCTTTGCGGCGCAAGGATTTATCCAGAACGATGATGATGCCAGTGATCTAGTCATCCCAACTACTGGATATTCCTCACCTACCTCTTATGATGGGATGAGCCTGGTATGGAGCGATGAATTTGATGGAGATGCGCTCAATACGGAAGATTGGAGCTTCGAATTGGGCAGAGGAAATAACGGTTGGGGAAACAACGAACTTCAATACTATAGGGAAGAAAATACTTCTGTCGAAGATGGATTTCTCGTGATTGAGGCGAAGGAGGAAAACTACAACGGAGCGGATTATACTTCATCCCGTTTAATCACGCAAGGCAAGCAAAGCCTACGATTTGGTCGAATTGACATTCGGGCGGTTCTGCCGGAAGGCCAAGGACTTTGGCCAGCTCTTTGGATGCTCGGTACCAAGTTTAATGCCGTAGGTTGGCCGGCTTGTGGAGAGATAGATATCATGGAACTAGTAGGAAATCAACCAGATCGGGTGCATGGTACGGTACACTATGGTAATAACGCCAGCACTCGACAACAGGATGGAGCCTCGAAACCATTATCCAGCGGAGCAAAATTCTCCGAGGAATTTCACGTATTCTCATTGGTATGGGAAAATGACAAAATCCAATGGCTTCTAGATGATGTCGTTTTCCACGAGTTTACCCGAGAAGCAGCAGGTGGTTTTCCTTACCCATTCAACGACAATTTCTTCCTCATCTTTAATGTAGCAGTGGGAGGGGATTGGCCTGGAAGCCCGAATTCTGCCACTGTTTTCCCACAACGGATGATCGTAGATTACATTCGATACTTTAGATAAGAACAGACACAATAACACGGATAAGACTTGTAAACAACAAAAGAGCTCATCACACCTACGATGAGCGATTTTAACCCAAACAAGATTGATTTATATTTTGTAGGATGATTTTTTGAATGATTTTCAGGGAGCGAAGCTGGTTGGTGCCAGTTGCTCCCTGATCATTTTCCTTTTTGTCGCAGCGCATGCCTCCATTCTAAAAGCGAACTTCCCACATGCACTCAACCAATGCCTAGATCAACTTCAGACCTTGCTGCCCTTCACCAAAAGCGGTGGTTAGGGCTATAGTTTTAGGAAAACTTTAAGAATTGAATGGAGTATAGTGGATACTAGCAAACCGCTCTAATCAGTTTTAAGAGGACTTTAAAACACTCGAGCCAACGAATGATGGAACCGAGTTGTTCCTTAAGAAGCTAGAACATATTCACTATTAATACTTACTCCATATGAAAAATCACTTGATGACCCTAGCAGTCCTCTTGGCATTTTTGCCGCTGCAGCTAGTGGCACAATACAATCCCGTAGCCTTAGAGAAGGCTGCAGAAACAATGGATGCCTTCAAAAACAAGGATTCAAAGTTTGAAATCTATTTCGATGATGCGTACGGTTATGCCGTTTTTCCTTCCATTGGGAAAGGTGCTTTTGTACTGGGGGGTGCACATGGCGCTGGTACAGCCTTTGAACAAGGAAAGCCGATCGGTAAGGCAAAGATTACCCAATTAACCATCGGGTTCCAAGCCGGCGGGCAAGCTTATCGACAAATCATATTCTTCGAATCAGAGGAGGATATGCAGCGTTTCAAAAACAACAATATTGAATTTGCTGCGCAAGCCTCTGCTGTAGCGGTCACAGAAGGGGCCTCTACAAACCTGGCCTATAATGATGGCGTTGCTGTTTTTACCATGACCAAAGGTGGTCTAATGTATGAAGCTTCACTCGGTGGTCAACAGCTTAGCTATAAACCATATAAAAGAAAACCTCGCCGCTAGGCGGGGTTTTCCCCTTTCTTCTAGAACCTCCTTCCTTATATGCTGGATAGTTTCTGTTATCTGCAATAGCCTTGGATTCTTGCCGATTTAATATTTTACTCAGACGTAAAATTCTTTCTAATAACTTATTCCTCAACATTACTAATGTGAATTTTATCGTCCAAAGAATGTGAGCAGCTTATTCGCTCTCTTGACTTTTCTGAATCCCAATCCATCTGATTATGAAGAAATGGCTTTTTCTTTTGCTCGTAGTAGGAGTTGTATTTTGCAGCCGTAGGGTAGGAGAGAGGGGAGGGAATGCATCTGATCCGAGCCTCCACAAGGATCCATGTGCTCAAAATGAATACTCACTGGGGAGCGTTTTGAATGCTTATGCAGCCGCCATCGAGGCGGAACCAGAGAAGTGGATGTATAGTAATACTGCTTCAGATTTTAAAGATTGTTCGGGTATGTTTATTCGGCTATGCGAAAAGCTTGATGGGCAATTTTGTGATGCCTATCAATTCCCGGGTAGGAAGTATCATAGCACCAGAGACTTAGCTTCCTGGTATGCAAGAGAAGGAAAGCTCACCTTAATTAAAGATGCACAATCTAATCAAGATTTAATTCAAGTAGGCCAGGTCATGTTTTATGGTAAAGCTAATAAGCGTATCCCAAAAAGACTTAGACTGGCTGATCTCACCGCTCCTTATCCCAACGGTTTACTCGCACATATGGGAGTGGTAGTAGCCGTTAACCGGATGGATGACGGTACCCTAAGGTCCTACACCTTGTATCACGGCCGTAGTAGTGGAAAGCCGGCCTCACGTTCTATTATCCGAATGAGTCAGAATGCCGATTTTGGTAACTGGGGACAGCCTTGGCTCGCTACAGCGTCTATCCTGGTAAAATAGAAATTGGAGAAAGCGGTAAACATGGCTTTGCCGCCGCTAGTCGTTGATCAAAAGGGATCAGCAGAAAAGATTGGACAATCTACCCGAAGAAATGGAGTTTGTGAAACCAAAGCAAGTTTACCAACAAAACCATCTTGTCCTTTATGCAACAAACCAAATCCTTTAGCCGCTTAGTAGCGGTTCTTATCGCATTTGCTTTCGTAAACACCCTTCCTGCCCAAGCATTAGATCCGAGTAGTATTGAGAAAGACCTGTCTTTTTTGCAAGCAGAATTGGACCGTCTATCCGCCTATTATGCCATCAGAGGGGAAGTTGTTTCAGATATCCTTGGGCAGTATCGAGAATCTCTACAAGATTCTTCCTCCATTTCTACTGCCTCTTTTGCGCTTTTCTTGCAGGAGGTGTTAGGGGAGTTGGGGGATCGCCATAGTAAAGTGGATATCCCGGATCTACCGAATACCAAGTTTTTACCTTTTGTAGCAGCCCCCTTCGAGAATAGGGTATTGGCCTTAGTGCTAAATAAGGCGACGAAGCAATATGCGTTTTTTGTTCCTAAGTATCCTTACTTGAAATCAATCAATGGCATTCCTACACAATCTTTTCTAATGCAGATTGCACCCAGGGATCGGAAGGCACCCCGAGCAGCTTTCATGAACCGGGCGGTTAAAAGGCTAAAGTACATGGAGCGTAATTATGCGACCTTGCAACAGGTGCTACCGACTGAATTTACCTTTGAGTTTGAATCTGAAGATGGAACAGAGCGCAAGGTGATGCAACTGCCACTAGAGCTCGACCGCAGAAAACACACAACTTGGGACGAGCGGTTTTATTGGGAATTTTCAAGGCTTGATGATGAAGACTTTAGTAAAGAGGAAGTCCTTGCTAAATTATTCACGGTAGAGAATGATATTAGCTATATCTATATTCCTTCGATGTCACGTTTCGATAAGGCTCCCCGTTTATTTGAAAAACTAGATCAATTCATGCGCCAACAGAAGAATAGCAAGGCGCTGATTATCGACCTTCGGCACAATGGTGGCGGCGTTCGAGATATGATCTGGGCCTTGGCGGCCTACTTGGTGCCCGAAGATGCTATTCATGTAGTTAATCTGGCTCGCCAGCGGGCTCCGCTGCCCCTTTCAAAGGAATGGAAAGGTGACCTGAGACGGCGTTATCTATTTCCAATGGATGAGTTAGATGAAGAAGAGAAGGAAGTGGCGCATAACTTCCTAAAGAATTTTGTGCCTACTGTATCGGTGTCTGATCAATATTTCAGTAAATTTCATTTTGCGTTGTTTAATGGGCGTAAAATTAGCAAGCAGGATGCCCATTTTTCCGGCCAAGTTTATATTCTTGCTAATGAGCGATCATTCAGCGCGGCTTCCGTCTTGGTTGCTGCCTTCCAGGGACTACCCAATGTTACTTTAGTGGGAGAGAGGACGGATGGTTCCAGCGGGAATAGCGAATGGATAGAACTTCCAATTTCAAAGATACCGATCAAGCTGAGTACGATGATATCTTACCAAAAGAATGGGCAGTTATTTGATGGGGTCGGCACCAAACCTGACATCCATTTGCCTCGGACATTGAAACAAATTCTTTGGCAGGAAGACAGTCAACTCTTGCAACTCAAGAAAATCATTCAAGAGCAAATTTCATCAGGCCAGTAGAGATAAAATAGGATTCTGTTATGCTTCGATTACTGAGATCGAGACGGCGAAAATCCTTCCAAGGTGGGAAGGTTCGAAAATATTTTCTGTACGTATTGGGAGAAGTGATCCTAATTGTCTTGGGTATCGTGATAGGTGTGCGCTTGAGCAATTGGAATGAAGCAGGGAAACAGCGGACGGAAGAGGTCAAATTATTAAAGGAGATACGCGCTGATTTAGGGGAAACGGCAGATGAATTGAGAGGTGATTTATCATCTCATCAGCGGGCATTGCAAAGTGGTATGATTTTCAATCAAGCCCTTCGGAATTACTCCAAGTTCCATGATTCTTTATACTACCATTTTGAGCGATGTTTAAATGATCGTCAACTCTATCCTAAGACGGGAGGGTATGAAACGATGAAATCATATGGGGTTGATATCATAAGCAATGATAAACTGCGTAAAGGAATCATGGATGTTCATCAACTTGGTCTGAAGCGGGTAACCGAGTTTGGTCAGGCTACTCCTAAATACGATTTAGCTAATCTACTGAAGAAGCATCAAGATAGACATTTCCAACTTACTGATGAGATTGACAGAAAAGAGATGATCTCTGGAGTAGGGCTTCCCGTGCTCTTTTATCATCTCAAGCTACTTTCTTTTGAAGCATTGAAACGGGATCAGGAGTTTCTGATGGATTTGCAAAGGTCATTTAATATTCGACGACAAAAGATCGGACGTCATCTCTCTACTTTAGAGGAAATAGAGCAACTGGTGCTAGATATAGATCAGGAACTGCAATAGTGAGTAGCTTTTTAGAAATCGCAGTCTTTGGGAAGGGGCTCTACCTTGTCTAGGTCCTTAGCAAAATCAGCCGCTAATTCCACTGTTTTAAAGCCGGCGGCCGGACTGCCTTTCATCGCTTTAATGCCATACCCTTTGTTATTCATGTGTGCTCGAACATAGACCTCCTGATCAGAATCGATGGCGACCGGGCCGCCCGAACGAGTAAAAGGTTGTTCATTCACATGGCTATGTAACAAGACTCTTCTGTACAACAGGGCTCCATCCAGTGTGAGCACTTCCCACCAATCTGCATATTGATCGCAGCCAGTATCTGGGCTTTCCACCCTAGCCAAAAAAGTATAGGCTTGGGCATTCCCTTGGACTTCAACTTCGATGACTGCTGCTCCATTTCCAGCGACCATTTCTTCCTCCTCCTCGGGCTTCGTTTCCTGGATCTGATTTTTCTGAGCACAACTCAATAACAGGCCTGATAACAGTAAAACTAGTAGGTGTCGCATGGTAAAAAAGCTTAATGAGACACAAAGATACAGAATGATTTTGCGCTTCGCTAGATAAATGTGTTTAAGGTGTAATCGATTGATAGTAAGATGTATAGAATTTTGTCCCCTCTTTGTCCCCCTACCTGTCTTGGGATTCCCAAGACAATTGGGCATATTCGTAGGACATATAGACCTCTACCACAGTAAAACCTCAAAATCTCACTGATCATGAAACACTTAATAACCTTACTATTTCTTTGCTTTAGCGTCCAGCTTTTAGCACAGCTTCCTGATGATGAATATTTCTTCGGTTTTAAAGCAGGTGGTACTTATTCCAAGATCGATGAAATAAAAACAACCCTCATCCGTCCCGTACATCCCGAAGCTACCTACAACACCTCCATCGTTCCGCGCTACGGTGCTACTGCAGGCATGTTTTTTTACTATAAATTTCGAGGCGGTTCATTCCTAGCTATCCAGCCAGAAATTCTGTATTCGATGGAAGGTGGAGATTTCAAGTACGATGACGTGAATGGACTAGAATATCAAATCCAGTTCCGTTATGAATATTTGAACATTACCCCGCAATTCAAAATCTACCCTTTGGCTGAATATGGAGAAGGGATTAGCGGCTTTCACATCGGCATTGCTCCACAGATAGGGGTAGCTGTGGCCAGTACTAACCTATTCTATACCTCCAATACTGAAGTGATTGGTCAGGATCTTCAGATTCAGCAAAATTTGAGGGAAGTATTGAAAGGGAAAAATAATGTCTCTCTGGGCCTCAGCGTAGGTATCGAAATTGGTCGACTATTTTTTGAAGGACGTTGGAATATTGGTCTAACAGATGTAGTCGAGACCCAAGCCAATGGATACTACTTTATTGAGAATAAGAATAGAAGTCAATCTTACCTATTCACGGTGGCCTATGCCATTCCTTTTGACCAGTAATCCTCTTACTCATTGAAAGCCAAAAGTCCAAACTATGAAATTCAATTTTTACTTTGTTTCATTGAGTATGCTGTTGTTGATATGCCTATTCACACCCGCTCGATCCGTGGCACAAAGTGGCTTCCCTGGTGGTGTTGCAGGTTTGAAACATTGGTATAACATTTCGAGCTCACCGGAGCAGGGACAAGCGTGGAAGGATAGGATAGGGAAAGATGGAATATCTTTGCAACTAACTGATGGGCAATATGACTACTTAAACGGTAATCCCGTATTGCAACTGAACTCAAGGCTGGAACCTATACAGCTACCAATAGCTTCATCCACCATTGATAGATCGACGATGATCAGTCTCTATCATGCCCAGGATACCTTCAGTGAACAGATCATTTGGCGGATGGCTAATCCCAGCCAAGCCGGCTTAGTCTTAAGTACTCACCGCTTAGGAGATGTCAGCAATGGTCGGTATTTTAAAACCTCCGCTCAGTTAGCCTTACATCCTATACTCCATACCTATGTTCAGCATCAAAGAGGTAAAGCCGATGCCCAAACTGCCAACTGGTTCATTGGGCATACCGGGGAGCTTGGGAATTTACCTGTAGTCCAGTTTACTGGAAGCCTACCCGAGTTATTGATATATGACCGGGTTCTAT
>JAHQWA010000354.1 GCA_019634045.1 Saprospiraceae bacterium | reverse complement strand
GGGGCGGAGCGGGTGGATTCCGTTGATATCTCTGCGAAGGCTATGCAGTTGAC
Organism: Saprospiraceae bacterium; assembly: GCA_019634045.1. Classification (GTDB taxonomy): domain Bacteria; phylum Bacteroidota; class Bacteroidia; order Chitinophagales; family Saprospiraceae; genus DT-111. The sequence continues at coordinate 44,830 of JAHQWA010000354.1, read as the reverse complement.
TGATGCCAATGTTGTCTATGACAAGGCGGAACACTACCTCCGAAAAGCTTTACGTACTAACGCCAGCGACGCGGAAAACCTGATCCAAATAGCATGTGGATTGACTTTTCTAGGCTACCCACAGGAGGCGTATAAGTTGTATGAAAAAGCATGCTTACTCAAGCCCATTGACGATGCATTTCTAACGGCAGGCGCTTTCATCTTATTCGAATTGGGACGTTTTGAGGAAGCGCTACAGTTAGGTGAGCGACAAGAGAAAGGGCTAGGTTGGGTTGATTTCTCCGCAGTTATGGCAGCCGCCTGCTACTATCAGAAGGATTTTGAAAAAATGCAGCGCTATTGGGATGATTTTATTTCGTGCTTTCAAGAAAAAATCAAACAAGGACAGTCTACTACCTCAGCGGAAGCTTTGCGGTGGACGATTGATGTGAATCCCTATAAATCTAAAACCTACTTACAGGAGTTTTGGAAATATATTGGTTTAGGTGAAATCAAGCGCACTCCCCAGCTGAAAATAAAAACTGAATTGGATGATCATCATTTTATCAAGGAAGGAGAGTTGTGGACGCTGCGTTTTGATGGGCAAGAGGTACGACTAAAGGAGGTAAAAGGGTATCACGATTTGGTTAAACTTTTAGCGATACCTCATCAAGGAATCCATTGTACAGATTTGATGAAGGCGACCTTGATACAGAAAGGAGAGGCCGTATTTGATGACAAGGCAAAGAAGAGCTATCAACGACGGATTTCCGTCTTGCAAGCCTCGATCGAAGAAGCCGAGCTATTACAACAATCAGAGCAGTTGGAGTTGCTTCGGAGAGAATATGATCAACTGCTAGACCATTTGTCGCAATCGATGGGCATAGGAGGCCGTGCCCGTAAGGTTTCCGGTAGTATTGAAAAAGCTCGCACTGCCGTGACTTGGCGAATTAGGAGTGCCATTAAGAAGATTAGCCAGGTCCATCCCACCTTAGGCAAGCATCTAAAGAATACGATCAAGACGGGCTTAGTTTGTGAATATACACCAGAAAAAGAGATGAACTGGACGGTGTAAGTCGAGTTGTGAGTTTTTTCTATTGGGTAGCCTCACAAAGTGAGGTCAAGGCTCACGCTTTAAGGGTGAATGTTTTCTTTTAACCCTTAAAAAAACTAAAGATGCCAACACCAATTGAAATTTTACTAGATCCCATTTCCCTTACCGTAATAGCAATGTATGTAGGGTTGATGATTTGGGAAGGCCTATTTCCTGCTCGCCCTTTACCAGCGGTTCGGTTTTGGAAACTAAAAGGCCTGACGGCCTTTGCTGTATTCTTTTATTTGTCCTCTTATCTTCCCCTATGGACAGATCCCTATTTGGAGCCTTACCGGCTTTTGGATCTTTCCTCCTTAGATACGATCACCGGCGCAACGGTCGGTTTATTGATCTATGAGCTAGCTTTATACATTTGGCACAGGGCTATGCACAGCTCTGATTTCTTATGGAGAACCTTTCATCAAATGCATCACAGTGCGGAAAGAATGGATACCTATGGGGCATTCTTCTTTAGCCCGATGGATATGATTGGTTTCACCTTGCTAGGGAGTGCCTGTTTTGCCCTGTTGATCGGATTGAGCCCGCAGGCTATTACGGTTGTGTTACTGGTCACCAATTTTTTGGCCATTTTTCAACACGCAAATATCCGAACGCCGGCTTGGATAGGTTATATCGTGCAGAGACCAGAAAGTCATACCATCCACCACGGGCAAGGCATACACAAACACAATTATTCTGATTTGCCCATTTTCGATATCCTATTTGGGACGTTTGATAATCCGAGCGGGTATGAGGTTGAAACAGGCTTCTACTTAGGGGCATCGGATCAAATAGGAGATATGCTGCTCTTTAAGAATATTTCTGACAATTCTGCTAATCAGGAACTGGTAGATTCATCAATTCGCGAATTCCATAAAACACCTCAGGGATAGACGATGAAGAATCCGACAGCAACAATCGACTTAGATATAGTACGAGCCTTAGAGTATAGCGAAGTGCAGTATTGGAAGAAATACTATCGTGAAACGGCTCCTCTGAAGAGTTATGCGAGTGTGATTGGAGGGGGAATGGCTTTTGCCGTACCAGGAATACCTGTTCTTGCCATGAATCGAGTAGTTGGTTTAGGATTGGACTACTCGATTAATAGGGAGCAACTACGTACTATCGTAGGTTTTTACCAAAAAGTAGGAGTGAAGCGCTTCTTTATCCAATTGAGTCCCCAGACCCTGGATGAGACGACCTTCGAAATCTTGCAAGCAAGCGGTTTTAGACACTATAACAATTGGACGAAGCACTTCCGGCCGACGGCAAAGGATCTAAACACTGCCCAAGAAGGCTTTCCGATCCTAAAGCTTGGGTTGGAAGATGTTTCACAATTCGGTAAACTGATTTGTACCTGTTTTGATTGGAAGTATGATCAGCTAGATCATTGGCTGAACCAGAGTGTCGGTGCTCCGGGGTACCAGCATTATGCGGTGCATATGGACGAACAGATAGTGGGAGTAGGAGCATTACATGTAGAAGGAGAGTGCGCCTCTATGGCTTTTGCAGCTACACTTCCCACTTATAGAGGGCTGGGGATACAGCAACAGCTTTTGCAAAAGAGAATAGAAGTGGCCCGCCAATTAGGCTGCCGATACTTAGTGAGTGAGACGGCGGAAGAGATCAATGGTAAAACAGTGACGAGCGCCAGAAATATGCGAAGAGTAGGATTTGAAATAGCTTATCAACGTCAGAACTGGATCTTCGAGTTCTAGTTCCAACCCTTCAAATTGAATATTCATGGAACAGCATTTTTTAGAATCGGAATTCTATCTCACCGACGGTGGACTGGAAACGACTTTGATATTCCAGTATGGCATTGAACTGCCTCATTTTGCCGCCTTTACCTTATTGCAATACCCTGAAGGGAGGTTAGCCTTGCAAAAGTACTATTTACCCTACCTCCAATTAGCGCAGGAATATGGTTCGGGCTTCATCCTCGAGACACCCACTTGGAGAGCCAATGAAGATTGGGGTTTTAAATTAGGATTTAGCCCTTCCGAGTTGGCTGCGATCAATCAACGTGCCGTGCGATTTGTGCGAGCACTAGGTTCAGCTTACATAGAACAGGATATAGAGGTATTAGTCAGTGGAAATATTGGCCCAAGAGGAGATGGCTACGTACCCGGTCAAGTGATGACGACTGAAGAAGCAGCGCAATATCATCGCTTGCAAGTGGATGCCTTCGCCAGGAGTAAAGTGGATTTGGTAACGGCTATGACGATCAACTACGTAGATGAAGCCATCGGAATTGTGCGGGCAGCGCAAGCACAAACACTTCCTGCCGTTATTTCTTTTACTGTTGAGACGGATGGCCGGCTACCAAATGGTGAATCTTTACGAGATGCCATAGAACGAACGGATAGATTGACAGATGGGTATGTTACTCACTACATGATAAACTGTGCACATCCTGCACATTTCCAAGACCTCTTCAAGTCTTCGGGGGCTTGGTTAGATCGAATCAGAGGGATCCGCGCCAATGCCTCTATGAAAAGCCATGCAGAGTTGGACGAGGCTACAAGCTTAGATAGGGGTAATCCTAGCCAGCTGGCTGATGCTTACGGCCAATTGCGGGGTATTTTGCCAGCCTTACAAGTGGTGGGTGGCTGTTGCGGAACGGATCACTCCCATATCGAACACATTTGTAATGGCTTTTTTCAAGCAAATTCCACTGTTTAGCTGGAATCGCTAGCAAACCGGAAAGAACAGTATCGGATATAAAATTTGGTAATTAGGACCCTATTTTAATAGGGATAGGAGGTATCGGCTGTCGTGGCTGGTGCCCCTTTTTTTTGTTGGGACTATTGCTCTGGGTTTTTAGTAACATTATTATGCCGTAAAAATTGGCTTCCCTCACCGAAACAATCGATTCATTGGTTCAAACGTACCGTTCATGAGTTAGCCCTGGATGGGCGCGGTTTTTCTCTCTACATTTGAAGTATACATAAGACATTCCATTACATACTTGCTAGATAAGAAGCTTCTCACTCACGCAGAGTAGCAGCCTTTGGATCAGGTGCACATGATTCTTAGGGAATGGATTGCTTTCCCTCTTCGGAGGGTAATCATTAACCATTTTTCAAACATGGTCTGTACAGGTCAAGCGCCTTTACAGTTCCCTAAAATCTATTGTGTCATGAAAAAAGATCAAAAAGATATTACGATCGAAGATTTCTCAACTGCAGAATTGAATGTAAACGAGCAGAAGCAGGTGAAAGGAGGAATTACCGAAGAGGATATTATTTTTTAGTATTCTACTAAAGAACAAAGACTTAAAAAGGAGACCCTTTAACGATGGTCTCCTTTTTCCATTTCTGCTATTTTCTTCATAAGCCAAGGCTTTGCATGAATTTGCCCTTCTTTACTGATTTCTTTGCGAAGAGAATCCGCTTCTACTTCAGTTAGACGGAAAGCTGGAAAATAGCTGGCAAGAGCTTTGCAATATTTATGGAACGTCTTGAGACCTTCTAAGTGCTTTTTGGGATACTTCTTTTCTCTTAAGAGTTTTCTTTCAAAAGCCTCGACGTGAAATTCAAAACGATCATCAGCTTGGTATAAATCCTTTTGATAAGCATCAAAAAGAATTTGCGTGATTAGCACCCTAATTCTTAAAGAAAACACAGTATAAGCTCGCTTGTGCTTGTCAAGGTTCTTGGCTTTTTGAAAAGCATTTGGGGCATTTTGCTTGTAATCGATAAATAGCCTTCCCCAATCCATACCATCCTGCTGCATATTGGGCGGTAGGAATTGGGTGTGGCTTTCCAGAAAACCTTGGGCAAAAGTAAATTGCTTTTGTTGACAGGCTACATTAATCACATTTACATAGGAATGAGGTGTGATCAAATTGTCTTCAAGAATAAAACCTTCTCGAATAGCTAATTGGTTAAGTTCTATGAGCTCTTGAAGTATTTCAGTAATCCTCTGATTCGTGATTCTAGCAGCAGAGTTGACCAATAGGAGATAGATATTCCTTTGATCCTTTGAGTCGATTTTGTCATATATTTGAAAGAAGAGGGCCTGGAGTTGCCTGAATTGCTCTTTAGTGATTGGATTTCCAGCCTTTTCATATAGTTCATAAAATCGGACAGCAGGAAGAGATTTACAATGGGCTGGTACTTCCTCATACCACGGAGTTCTATCGGTTTTTTCGCCAAACTTTCTCTCCATCTCCAGCAATTCCATTGCGTTTCTAGCTTTTGAAGTAGTATAATATTGATCCAAGTACTTGTTTAGCTTTAGTAGAAAAGGATTTTTACCTGTGTCACCACTTTTGGGGTTTATGGTTGCTGCCTTGATTTTGTTGAGTCTAATAAGTTCTTGCAAATCCGTTATCGACTTTATGGGGCGTTTCTCAATGTTTAATATCTGATTGTCAACCTGTTTTGCTTCTTTTTTTTTTGAAATGGCCCGGTTTTTATTTATTTCTAATAGAATAAGCGCGTATAAATCTGAATTCCCTCGAAGGTGTCGATGGACTAAAAAATCTTCTATAGCTAAGGATAATTTTGAGAGTAGATTAAGCAAGTCTTTTTCCTTGAAGCTTTTAGCAGGATAGAGTTTTTTATGTAAGTGTTGCAGGGTAAGCTTCTGAGATGTAAAGGTGGGATAGAAGCTCCGTAAGACTTCAAAAAGCTCAAAAAGCTTCTTGTTACTGTTCGCCCAGCCTGGTTTTAGCCATTTGTTTAATTCGGAAAGGTCCTTTTTGTTTAGATTCTGTAGATTTTGGATGGCCCTATATTTAAGCATGAGTAATATAGTTGTTAGGCGAGAATGAGAATGTATTAATTTAATTTAAGGACTTTTTTAGATGCTTCTTCTTGATTATGAGCAAGTAAGCTGCTTTGTTATCTAAAATTTCTTATGGAGGTTTATAAAACTGTCTTTGCATAATCCCCACCTTATCTCGTTATTTGCTTTCGTCGAATAGTATTTAGCCGACAAAAAGAAAACACAAGTCTATTCTAAACGGAGATTGATGGAGCTATCGTAGCATCATCAACAGTAGTATTATTTGCGAAGATATAAAAATAGAAGAAAAGTAGTTTTTTTCTTAGGAAATTTTATTGCCTAAATAGCTGATATTAAATTGACTACTGTTGAAGAGAGCTTGGTTTTTTTGTGAAAACCTATTTTTTTGTCTTAGCTTTCAAGAGCCGATCCTGTTATCTTTAAATATATTTAAAAAGTTTGTTTTAACATGCGTAGGGACCCGGATTGATCCCCGGGTTCTTTTCTAGATACGACTTTCTTTTTTAGGAAGTAATTGTTTTAAATGTTTCTTTCCACGGAACTAACGTAGTTAGAGACATGCGCTATTTAAATTGCAGGCCTGCTTTTTTAGAAAATATTGGTTTAAGATACAACTTTCTATTAAAATTGTGCCTCATGTGTCGTTCGTTAACATATTAAGCTTTGAAACTGTTGCCGGTTTGAGAAATGGCTTAAGTCATTTTAATAATCGGCAATAGGTACGCTATTACTCTCCTTGAGAACCCAACAACGCTGCTACTACTTAAGACCGCCTCCTGGTTGGAAAGGGGGGTAAACATTCAGCCCCTTTCGGTGTAGTGCGGAAATAGTATGGGTTACTTTGTAGCCTGTCTTATTTTCGCAGTATACCGGCCAGCATGTACGTCCAATCGCCTACTTTCCTATTTACTATCCATAATAGCATCAATAAAAAGAGCTGCCGTAAACACGCTAAACGGCAGCTTCTGTTGTCAAAATTGATCTATGGTAAAACGCATATTAGTGGCAATACTGATGCCGCTGAGCAAAAAGAAAAGGGAAACACATTCATTCGCAGCAATAAAACTTCTCCCTTCTCTGACAATTTTTGTGGTTCTATCTGGCAGCTAGACAGGTAGCGTTTTAGATGGAAGACTCGCGACCAAGGGAAGCAGGGCTTTCAGCTAAAAGGCTGACTCAAGAACACAAAAATTGTCGGAGAACCAACTTCTCGAATACACAGTTTCCCCTCTTCATTTAGCGGACAAGGGTGACATCTCCCTTGAATATTAAATTAACACCGTCAATAAACTCTATATTCGCTGTATAAACGTAAACCCCTGGGTTTACTAGTTTACCTTTATGACGACCATCCCAGCCAAACTGCGGATCATTGGGCTGAAACTCTTTCAATTCCATGATTAATTCTCCCCACCTACTGAAAATTTGAAAAGATCGAACACTCGCTACTTCTCCACTAGCATTAATGAAAAAGGAGTCGTTACTGCTGTCGTTATTGGGCGAAAATACGTTCGGAATGTATACGTTTCTCGGTTTACCTACCAACACATCCACATAGTCAACCGCTTCACAACCGTCTTCATCTATGACCGTAACCTTGTAAGTAGAGGAATAAAAGGGACGAACAGTGGGATCGGGGCAATCCTGGCATTCTTCTATGAATTCACCTTCCCAACTATAGTCGATGACTGGGAAATTGGGAATAGCCTGCAGGTCTATACTTTCACTCAGGTTGATTTTGAGATCTGGACCTGCGTCAACTAACAGCTGAGGCGGTTCATTCACCCTGACTTGCTGACTCAGAATACAACCATTGGCATCTTGTACCACCACGGTGTATTCTCCGGCAGCTAAGCCTCCAAAGTTATTGGTTGGGTAGAAAATCTCATCTTTCACGGCGTGTAAATACGGAGGTGTTCCGCCACTGGTGCTAATGTTTAATTGGCCTTCCGCAAAACCATAGCAAATATTATCAACAGCTTCAGTGGCCATACTCAGTGGGGGAGGAGTATTGATCTGGAGGCATTCCGTCACGGAACATCCGATGGCATCCGATACAGTAAGACAGTACTCTCCTGCAGCAAGCCCATCTACGGAGGGGGTATTGGCTCCATGACTCCATTCTACCTGAATTCCTTCCAGGTCATTCAAGAGTGTGAATGAAGCCGTTCCATCAGATTGGTTTACGCAGGAGGCATCTGTCTTGTCTACTTCGATTTCTGGTAAGCTACCTTTTCGAACCTGAATGTCTTTTTGTGCAATGCAACCATTAGCATCGGTTACAGTGACGCTGTAGTTTCCTGTGTTTTGAACAACAATGTATTGGGTGTCGAGGCCTGTCGACCAATTGTACTGAGCAAAGTCTGAACCAGCATCCAGGGTAATAGCTTCTTCTCGGCAAATATAGACGTTATCTTCAATGGGAATAACGGGAGGCGGAGTGGGATTGGGTAAGGAAATACCTAGACTCACCATACAATCTCCAAACTCTCCGGTTGTAAAATTATTAAATGATACAGAATAGAAGGCGCCGGGGAAGGGATCGTTGATTTCGATCGATCGTGTTGTTTCTCCGGTACTCCATTCGTAGTTATTGAACCCTGGTGGGGCAGTGATCGTATAGCTGCTTGCCTCTGCACAGAAAGCATTGGGATCCGCGCAGATCTCTTCGTCGTTACACGTTAGACCCAGTTCTGCTATTAGACATTCTGCATCGATATAGGCATAGCCGAAATGTCCCCCCTTGGCACAGTCTACGGTGGTAAAGCGAATAGTGACTTCCTGGCCGATGTATTGAGACAAATCCAAACTTACCGTAGACCAATCCCGATACCGAATATCTCCTTGCGATTGAAAACCCTCAATCTCTTCGGCGGCTATTACCAGATAGTAGGTGCAAGGAATGAGCTCTCCTGCTTCATCGAAGGCCGCGATTTCGAACCGAGGTTGCTCTTCGGCGGTATGGTTTGGATCTTCAAGGATAACGGCAAATTGATACGAAAACAGTGTGTTATAAGGAGTGACTTCGAAGGAGGTGGTCAGTCGATCGACCTCATAGTCAGTACCATCATTGCCGAGTTTGACGGAATAGGTGCTGCCGGGAGCCACAGTGGAGATAGTGGGAACGATCGGGTCAAAGCCTACTCTTGTGATAGTGTGTCTGCCTTCCGCAATACCCTCGGCAGTAATGACACCATCAGCTCCCGTCATACCGACCCAGCCACTGAAATTGTTCTGCTCAAATCCAATATTGTCGCAGGAGTTGAGCGGGGGGGAGGATAGCTTGTAAGGTTGATCAAGCTGTGCCTGGTAGGGTCTTGTAGGATGATGGTGTTCCTCATGCTTGTGTGCATTACAGCGCTTTTTATGAGGATGAAAGTGGCGGTGCTTATGCACCTTTTCATTGGGATGATTAGACGGGGTGGTCCTCGCTATTGCAAGGGCGAAAGGCAGACAAAGGATGAGCATAAGCATAGGGATGCCCTTCCTTGATTGGCGTGTGGATGTCATCGGTTTTCGGTCTTAAAATTTTAAAAAATCCATAGGTCGACCATGGTCAATGGATGCATGGATAAGCTGACTCGGCCCAAACTTGTGGCTACGAATACACTATATAGGCAGACAATGTACTCAATAGCCGATGGTTTAGGCTAGGCATTAGCTTGGCATGCCAATTCCCACGAATTGACCCAATTTTGATATGTGCAGGGATAATCGAAGTTTATTTTGGATTGGGGGTTTGCTTGTACGAGAAAGCTTAGGAGTTGGTACTATGAATCCGGTAATATACCATTGGCAAATGGTACCACTAGGTGGTAAAATATTACGAAGATGTAGTAAAACAAGTTTAATCGTAAAGCGGTGACTATGGAAGCAAGCTGGGGGTCTTGCTGTTATATTAAAGCTATTTATATAAGGTAAATTTTTTCAATGTGTGTATTTTAAGATTTTCTTAACACTTTGTTGTTTTCCCAGCCTTTTTGAGCTATTTGGCAGGATTCTTGGCGATTAAATACGAAGCCTTTCGTATTTTTCAGTCACTTCGTGCAACCATTTAATATAGAAGGACTTCCTTTCAGTCAGGTAGACTGCTAATAACAGCACGGATAAGTAGTGGTCTACTTCAGCAGTTTCTCCTGTAAGGTGTTTACATATTTTTGACTTTTGTTTTCCAGGCTAAATCTGGTTGAAAGTCGGAAATCGGAAAAAGGTCCTAAATCGGAGGGTTTTCCGCCTTCGTACCTGTCTGTTCTGGCGAACGCCAGGCAGGTTTCCGATTTCACAAACGGGCTAACAGTGCAGAGACCTGTAGTCCAATTTACGGAAGCACTATACATGAGAAACTGCTGGGTCTACTTCCTATTGAAGTGTAACTTTTAGAAGGACCACCTAAAAAATTACCCGACATGTTAAGTAATTACCTAACGATTGCCTTGCGGAACTTTCGTCGACAACCCGTTTACACCTTACTCAATATTGCTGGCCTTACCTTGGGAATTGCTGCTGCTTTATTGATCATGTTATTTATCACAGAAGAGAGCCGCTTTGACACCTATCATGAAAAGGCGGACCGCATATTTCGAATCTCGGCTGATATCACTGAACCCGATAATGCTTTTAAATGGGCAGTGACGCAGACTCCTTTAGCCATGCAATTGAAGGAAGATTATCCTGAAGTTGAGCAGTATGTACGATTTATTCCCAACGGTCGCACTAATCTGCAGCATAAGGACAATTTCTTCTTTGAGGAGAAGGTCTTTTTGGTGGATTCCACGGTGACGGAAGTTTTTAGTTTTGATTTCGTACAAGGCGACGCAGCCTCTGCTCTGAAAGAGCCTAACTCTATTGCCTTGAGTGAGTCTGTCGCGGATCGCATTTTTGGGAAGAATAATCCCATTGGCGAAACCCTGATCACACCCAGCGGCCGAAATTACAATGTAACAGCAGTCTACAAAGACATGCCTAAGCATTCGCACTTAATCGCGAACGCGATGGTCTCTAGTAATACGATCCCAGGTTTAGGCAATCCTACCGCAGGAGCTTGGGGAGGGTTTAATTTATATACCTACGTGCTTTTAAAGGAAGGAACTGTCCCAGAGAACTTTGCTGCCAAACTGCCCACTATCGTAGAGAATTACGTAGCAGTCATCTTTGATGAATATGATATTAAGGTCAAATATGAGTTGATTCCTTTAACTGATATCCATTTGAAGTCAGACTTTGAGGGAGAGCCGGAGCCGCTCGGAGAAGTAGGTTTCCTATATATATTTGGAGTAGTGGCTTTGTTTATGATCCTACTAGCTTGTATCAACTATATGAACTTATCTACAGCACGTGCTACCAAACGTGCGATGGAGGTTGGTGTTAGAAAGGTACTAGGCTCTGAGCGTAGTCAGTTGATCTGGCAATTTATGGTCGAGTCTTTGCTATTTACCTTGGTTGCCATAGCCCTTAGTTTCCTATTGGTGATCATCGTTCTACCGCTCTTCAATAGCACCTTCAATTTGAACTTACAGCGAGCTTTGTTGTGGTCGAAACCAGTGCTCTTAGGCGCTGTAGGTTTAGTTGGCTTAACCGGAATTTTGGCGGGAAGCTATCCGGCCTTCTATCTTTCTGCCTTTAAGCCAATTACAGTGCTAAAAGGGCAATTAAGCCGAGGATCCGGAAATCCTATCCTTAGAAAGGTACTGGTATCCGTTCAGTTTGCGGTAACTCTATTTATGATCATTGGTACAGGCGTGATCTATGATCAGATGAGTTATCTTCGAAATAAAGACTTAGGTTTTGAAAAAGAGCACGTTCTAACCTTCAACTTACAAGGTAGGGCAGCTAGGGAGAAGTATCCTGTGATTCGCGAACGAATTCTCCAGAACCCCAAAGTACTAAAGATGGCGACCACCTCTGCCACATTGGGAGAAGGAGTAGGAAAGCAGGTGATGAACGTAGAAAATGGCGAAGGGGTAATGGAGCAATATGGTATAGATGGTTACGCAGTAGATTTTGACTTCTTTTCGACCATGGGGATCGAATTCGTGGCGGGCCGTGACTACAATAGTGAATTTGGTGCGGACAGTACCTTATCGGTGGTGGTAAATGAATCCATGGTGGAACGTATGGGCTGGGATGACCCCTTGGGGCGTCGTGTTCAGTTTGCGCCAGTAGACACCTTGCCCATGGCCAAGGTGATCGGAGTGGTTAAAGATTTTCATCAAAGGTCCCTCTACGACCCGATCGAATCATTAATGTTCTATCCTCGCTTTAATAATCAACAGGTACACCTTCGCCTAACGCCACAGAATCCTGAATCACTACGCACTACCATCGCTTTTGTGAATGAGCAATGGCGAGAGGTTTTTCCCAATACTCCTTTTGAATTTGATTTTGTAGATGCATCCTTTATGGAATTGTATGAGGCGGATCAGGTAAGGGCCCGGATTTTTACCCTCTTTAGCGTATTGATGATCATGGTAGCTTGTTTGGGCTTATTGGGCTTGGCCTCCTTTACCGCAGAGCAACGGACTAAAGAGATTGGGGTGCGTCGCATACTCGGAGCCAAGACGACAGATATTGTTTACCTATTAACTCGAAACTTTGTATTGTTGGTAGCTATTGCAACCATACCGGCATTCATGGCCGCCTTTTACTTTATGAATCAATGGCTAGGTACTTTCAGCTACCATACCAGTATGAATTTTTGGCTTTATGGCGTGGCTTTCTTGGTAGTAGCAGTGGTTACCGTGCTCACAACCAGTTATCACGCCTTGCGAGCCGCTCAAGGTAACCCAGTTGAAGCTTTGCGATATGAATAACTTAGGTATAAGATAGGGGATGGATTGTTCAGATATCCGGAGTTTGCCCGAAGGCCAAGTTCCGGATATCTGAAAAGAAGATCGACTTAAGATTCTACCTCTAGCAATTCGAATAGTTCATCCAATTCATCAAATGATTTATACCCCACCTTCTCCTCGGCCCCACCTTTAACACTCAATCCTAAAGGGCTAAGTTCTCCCATCAAGTCCGCGAGTTCCACGGCGTCAATAGGCATATTGATTAGCACCGGAAAACTTTTGCATAGCAGAATCAATTCCTCTTTGTTTAGTTTCGCTCCTGCTCCCAGGTCCGGAAGGGTAATGTGATTTTTCTCGAAGTTCAACACAAATGCCTTTACGTAGGGCGCAAAATCGGTCATGTGCTCTCTTATACTTGTCTCCGTCGTTTCCTTTTCAACCACGATTTCCTTGAAAAGAGTCGTCGCATACTCTAAATCCTGAAAGGTCTCAATGGCGGTGAACATACCGAGTTGTGCACCATCTAGCCCGAGGGCTTGTACCATTTCATTGATATGGTCGGCTGAAGAGAGATCAAATTCTCCTATAATTTTTACGCCATCTACCCACTCTTTAATAGCTTTGACGAGGTGAGGTTCGATATAATCTGCGGAGCCAAGGTTTAAGTTGAATCCGAGCCATTCTACCTCCCATGCCGCAAAATATCGGGCATCCGTGAGGTTAGTGATCGAACTGGCTTTTACTCTAGTTGTTAGCATAAGGCAAAGGTAAGCAATGCCTTCAAATTTGGAATGCGATTAAAATATGAAATATCAGTATGGCACTACCCAATTATTATGAGATGGTCTTTGAAGTAACCAGACAGATACCCCATGGTCGGATAAGTACCTATGGCGCAATAGCAGATTATCTAGCCCTGGGCTCGGCCCGAATGGTCGGCTGGGCCCTTAACAATTGTAGTGGGCAAGGTGTGCCGGCTCATCGAGTGGTGAACCGAAAAGGAGAACTATCCGGCCGAAATCACTTTCCTACTCCGATCATGATGCAAGACCTTTTAGAGCAGGAAGGGGTAAAGGTTGAAAACGATAAAGTGAAAGATTTCAAGGATATATTTTGGCATCCTGAAGAACTTGATGGCTATTGATGCGCTAAGTTTGGGTAAAAAACTGGCAACAATTTGATTTTCAGGATCGTTACTTGTGTGGCAGACTAAAAGTAAGAAAGTGGTAGGGCGGAGCTTGATATGAAGCTGTAGCATTTACCCTGTTCTACTTCCTGTCTTTTTCATCAGTAACTTAAACTCCTTGTATAATGAAGAAAATTTGTTTCAGTCTAATCCTATTTCTAGGACTCAGTGCATATGTAAGCGCGCAGGGACCTGTGGGTACGTGGAAAACGGTTGATGATCAATCTGGAGAAGCCAGATCTTATGTTGAGATTTATGAAGAAGGTGGGAAATACTTTGGCAAAATTACCAATTTGCTCGAAGCAGACCCTGGAACCTTGTGCGATAAATGTAAAGGAGACAAAAAGAACCAACCGATTTTAGGCCTAGTGATTATCGAAAATATGAAATCCCATAAAGACTTTTGGAAAGGTGGTTCTATCCTTGATCCAGAAACTGGCAATGATTACGGCTGTAGTATCTGGTTCGATGAAGGAAATAAAGAGGTATTGAAAGTAAGAGGAAAGCATTGGAGCGGATTGTATCGTACACAGACTTGGTACCGAGTCAAGAGCTAACATACAAGTAGTGCGACAATAGATACTTCCGTTTTTCTGCTGAGACTTTTGCGACCAGGCTTCGTTAGGAAAAACCTTATTTATAGCCTAAGGCTATCCCGCTTGGCGGGCCCTCAAAGGGGGACGAATTTTCTGCCTCGCCTTGCTGCGAAATTCAGTATCAGAAGCGACACCATTGCTATTGTCGCACTCTTAAGCCAAAAGCTAAGCAGTAGAATGGCCTGGGTTGGTGAGGGGCTATATAGGTGCGACGACAAAGGCAACAATTTTCTTACCTTGGAAGCCGGACAGTTCATGAATTAAATGCACACGGATGGTTCCTTGGTTGGTTGCTATTTTTACAGTCGCTGTAGTTTACTATTTAGATCGCCTCGAAAATCGATACCTTAAATCTGTATTTGACTGGGTACCCGCTATTCTACTGGCTTATCTCATTCCAGCCTTAATTTCTTCCTTCCTGGGAAAAGACTTTTCTGCGCATTCCATTCATACCTACAGTAAATCTTATTTCATTCCATTAGCGATTGTGGCAGTGATGAGTAGTTTGTCCTTGCAACAGCTGAAAGCAATAGGTTGGAAACCCATCGCGGTCTTTGTTGCAGGTTCTTGCTGGATTGCTATTTTCCCAGTAGCCTTGGCTTTGCTCTTACTGGATGGTGAACTGGTGCAGTCTTTATTTTTAGACGAGGCTTATTGGAAGGGGCTACCGCCCATAGTGGGGAGCTGGATCGGTGGGAGTACGAGCCAACTGGTGTTGAAGGAGCTGGTGGAGTGCCCAGAGAATGTCTTTTTAACCATTCTGGTGCTGGATAACATATTGGTAAACATTTGGACCATATTGATGTTCCAGGGGATTAAAAAAAGCAATCAACTGAATCACTTCCTGCGTATTTCTGAATTGGAGATGCCTGCTCCAATCGAGGGGCGTAGTGGAGAAAAAATAAAGGGAGTGTGGTGCTTTCTGATCTTACTCGGGACCGTCGTTCTAGTAAATTTTGTAGTGGCACAGTTTGTTGTGAAGGTGATTGCCCTGTCCGGAATCGGATTAGTATTTAGTAATCTATTTCTTCGCTGGAATTTAAAGTTTGTACTAAAGCTGGGGAGCCTATTGATTCTCTTGATTATGGCCATTTTGGGCCTCAAGCTGCAATTTGATTTAATTGCTTTTGAGATGAGTTTTCTTTGGTTCTTGATCGTTTGGCTGGTCAGCCATTTTGTGATCATGTTGTTCGTAGCAAAACTATTGAATGTGAATACGGCCTGGGTACCTATCGCAAGTATGGCGAATGTAGGAGGGATTGCTACAGCACCAGCAGTGACCGCGGCTTATGAGCCCCGATGGATGTCCCATGCAATATTATTAGCTATCCTCAGTATGGCAACGGGAACTTTTTGGGGGATGTTGACGATTTTTTTGCTCCGAACCTTTCTGTTGGGGGGATAGCGCCCGATTGTACTCATTGTTTTGTCAACTTCTCTCGGAGGATTCATGCGAAGAATGTACTAGATATAAAAAAGCTTAGGAAGGGTGGACAATAAATGTTTGTCAAAGAATACATGCAAGAGTAAAAGATGGTCAGGAGCCAGTTTATCCAAACTTTATTTGACGGATCAGAAAAAATTTAAACTGCACGCAATATTTTTAGTGAGATAGTTGTTTTATTGGTGTAATTTATCTACACAACTAAAAGTTCTTTATGAAGAAAAACTTTACACCTAATCAACTTATTCAGTTCTTGTATCATGAGACCTCTGCATCCGAAACTTTAGCGATTCGCGAAGAGTTACAGCAAGATGCAGCATTGCGTCAAGAATTCAAAGCGCTTAACAGTGCTTACCAGCAATTACCTAAGGTTACTTTTAGTGCTAAAGGTAGTAGCATCCAGAACATTTTGCGTTACAGCGAAATGACAGCACAGGAAAGCTGCTGTAAATAATACAACACTGAATTAGTCTGAAGAAGCCCTTAGTGCAAATGCGCTAAGGGCTTCTCTGATTTAGGAGATTGACTAGTCTTGTTTTGTATATTTTGATCGTACTGGACCACAGCTATTTAATCCTATTTTGTGGCTATAAACAGAAGTTGATAAGATAAAAGTAGCAACAATCGGTAAACAAATCTTACTTTTGGAAAGCTTGAGAAAATGAGGCGAAAATGACACTCAATTCCTAAAGTATGTACTTGTTATGCCTTTATCTAATAAGTAGATTTTTGTTTTAATATACTGATTGGTAGATAGTTGAGAGGTGAAAGGCGATTTCCTGAAGAGATATCTATCGAGATTTAATTTTTAAAACAATTCGAAGGGAATAGAAAAATAAGTGCAAACTTTTTGTTGATATATTTGCTGAAAAGCAACAAAAAATTTATATTTGCGTAGATTTAAAACTAAAAGTTGATTTGCACGGATGAAAAAGCAAACGATAGTCGATTAGACGCCATGGCCCTTAATTTGTTTTTCCCTCCTGCCTAACGAGAAAATTTCCACTCCATGTCAAATGATAAAGATGCTAAATTAAAAGCCCTTCAACTTACGGTTGATCGTTTGGAAAAAACATACGGAAAGGGTACTGTAATGCGTTTGGGAGACAAACAAGTCATCCAAATTGAAACTATTCCAAGTGGTTCCTTGAGCCTTGATATAGCACTTGGGATTAATGGTTTTCCTAAGGGGCGTATTGTTGAGATATACGGTCCAGAATCTTCGGGTAAAACAACGCTAGCTATCCATGCGATTGCAGAGTGTCAAAAGCAGGGAGGAATTGCTGCCTTTGTGGATGCGGAGCATGCTTTTGATCGATTTTATGCTGAGGCATTAGGTGTAGATACAGAGAACCTTTTGATTTCTCAGCCAGATAATGGAGAACAAGCGCTTGAGATTGCTGAAAACTTAATTCGTTCAGGTGCGATTGATATTTTAGTGGTGGATTCAGTGGCGGCCTTGGTGCCTAGAAGTGAGATTGAAGGAGAAATGGGAGACTCGAAAATGGGCTTGCAGGCTCGTTTGATGTCTCAGGCGATGCGGAAATTGACCGCTACGATTGGTAAGACAGGCGCTTGCTGTATCTTCATTAACCAGTTGCGGGAGAAGATTGGTGTGATGTTTGGTAATCCTGAAACGACAACGGGTGGTAATGCTTTGAAGTTTTATGCTTCTATGCGTTTGGATATCCGTAAGACGGGAGCAGCTATTAAGGATAAAGAGGGGAATGTGGTAGGTAATCACGTCAAGGTGAAAGTACAAAAGAACAAATTGGCACCTCCATTCCGTATTGCAGAGTTTGATATCGTTTATGGAGAGGGCATCTCTAAATCTGGTGAGATTGTAGATTTAGGGGTAGATCATGATATTATCGGTAAGAGTGGTGCATGGTATTCTTATAAGGATGCTAAGATCGCTCAAGGGCGAGAAGCAGCTAAGTTATTCTTATTAGATAATCCAGAGCTGGCTTTGGAGATAGAGCGAAAGATCAAGGCGAAAATCACAGGTGAAGATGAGCCTGCGCCGGAGAAGAATGGAAAGCCTTCTAAAAAAGAGGCTGCCAAGATGGCTGCCAAATAAGTAGACTTAGACATGCTCTTACAAGCTAGACGCATTTACAATAAGGTTTTACTTTGAAATTATGAAAGGAGAAGCCTGTCGATCATCTTTCGACAGGCTTCTTTCAGTTTAACTGGAATACTGCTTGTAATCTTAACAGTCTAAACTTTGCTTAAGGTTTTAGATGAAAGTAGTCTGCGTTGGATATTGGTTAGATAATTAATCTTTATTGAGCTTCTGCTCCGCCTTAACTAGATTTTCTTTGAAAATGTTCATATTAGGATCTTTATGGGCTTCAGCTAGTTTTACGGCCTTTTTGTAACTCTTTACTGCTAATTCCAATTTACCATTCTTGATGAGCGCCTCTGCATAACTGTCATACACATTCGGGGAATCCGGAAACAGAACGATATTGCTCTTAAAAAGAGCTTCAGCGGCAAAGCTATTACCGAAATCTTGCATATACATATAGCCAAGTTGATTGATATCATTTTCCCCAACTAACTCGGATTTGTAAGCAGCTTTTACCTTCGCCACGATTTCATCTTGATCCGTATTTGCATCAGTTTTACCGAGCAATTTTACCATGCCCAATAAAAGGGTCTTTCCTTCTGTATTCCTTTTGGTTCGATATTCCTCCGCTTCTACCTTTGCCAGTTCCAAGGCTTTTTCCAAAGCATCTTCTGCACTCGTCTTTACTTCAGGAATCACACCTACACCTTCCCAATTGGTACCTGTGACCGGATTTACGGCGGCTCCCGTTGGAATGAATACGGTTAAATCAGCATTGATGTCAAATCCACCGCCCGGATTGGCGCCTCCTCCGGTGGTTTCTCCGACAAGCGTGGCTCTTTTTCGGGTTTGCATATTGTACGAAAACTCCTCCGCACCAGAAAACGTTCGTGAACTAGTGAGAACGAACAATGGAACCTTAGGGAGCTTCTTTCCGCCCACCTCGTCCAATGTCCAAAATTCCTGGGTGCGATCTCCTTGACGCCAATAGAGACTATTCAGGTGAACCCGCTCGTCGAAGAAATAGCTACATAAATACTGTACCATAGCCGGACTTCCGCCACCATTCTTTCGTAGATCTACGATAATGGCATCAGAAGTAGATAATAAATTCATGTATTGGTCAGCAACTGGCGCTCCAATCGAAACTGGTGCAAATCCTCGTAGGTCAAAATAGCCCACGTTGCCATCTAATTTTTTAGCCGATTTGAATCCTCCCACCATTGATCGACCTCGTTCGAGTCGATTCAGGTGCTCTTCCACCAGCCGTTCTGGTGTGTTTTCAGGAGCCTCGTAGGGAGGCGTAGGCCGGATCCGCATATGCTTATCCTGGTTGATGGATTGTACTTCCTTGGTCAGTGCTTCTGCAAAACTAGATAGGTCTGTCTTGGATTCGAAAGCACCGGCCTTGAGCTGTTTATTCAAGTGAGCGCTGGTCTTTAGTGCGACATCCTTGAATACATAATTGGCTTCCAGCAAGGTGTTCAACCGCTCAATGACTTTCGTATGATAGGTATTGTCAATAGTCTGAGCGATGCCGAATTGGCTGGATAGCAAGCAAAATACTAGGATAGCTAGTTTGTTGATACAGTCGGGTAACTTCTTCATAAGCAATTGATTTGAATGATTATGGAGTAAAAATAGGAGGACCAGTGCTATAATAATTGTAAAAAAGTAAAGGGGGGTAAGCGTGAAGGGGGCTTGAGGCTGCTAAGCGATCGGATCATAAAGATTGGAGAAACGCCGATCGATGATTTCTTGTGAAATCTGCAAGAGTTGACTTTTGGATTGTAGTAAGCGATGTGGACTATAGGGGAAGAACCGATTAAACTCCCTAATGAAGTGAGCTTGGTCATAGTAGCCTGCTTTCAAAGCTAGGTCGGTAAGTTTACTTTTATTGGTATTGCGCTGAAGTTGTAGGAAGTAATTGAGGCGCCAGATGCGGGATACCTGTTTTGGAGATAGTCCCATTTTATTGAGAAAATGCTTATGAAGGGTTACCTTACTTACCCCAAATGCTCCAAAAAGATCCTGGATTTTGAGTATGCCTTTTCGTTCCAGAATATAGTTAAGTTGCTCCCGAAATTGTTGGTCCAGATAGTTTAATTCATCAAAGAGAGAAAGGACCAGACACTCCGCACAACGGACCTTTTCATCCAAATTGTCATGGGAGAGGATATCTTCGATTAGCGTTTTCTCCTTTGTACGGATTTGGAATAGCTGCTGTAAAGGGAGCACTTTATCTGTCAATTGTTGCGGAGGGATAGGGAAGAGATGAGCCAGCGCAAAAGGTTTGAATCGAACACCAAAGATTCGTTGTGGTTCTTCGGGACACAAGTATAGCCCCGTTGTTTTTTGGCCAATAAAGTTAGCTCCGATCGACATTCGTTCGGTGCAACTTTGTCCAACTAGTGAGAAACGAATTGGGGTGGAACAGAATATGAGATCGAAAGTGCAGTCTGGAACCAAAAGTTCACAGGGACTCTGCGCCTCATCGGGGTGGAGGTCTAATTCCCAGAAGCACTCAATATGACGGGAAAAGTGAGCTTGTGCTGCTTGTTCCTGATATCGCATCTCTGTATTTTGCTAACGTATCTGCTCTAAATTTTTTGCCTATAAATGACAAGCTTTAAAGCGGCCACTATCCTAAAGACTCGATAGTTACTCAATAGATGCAAAACGACATCATTTAGTTGTGTTAAAATAACGATAAACCTGATGTGGTCCGAAGTCCAATAATTGTATCTCTTCTTCAGGAGCTCCACCTAAGCTTTTAGCAAGCCTGGCACTGGCAATGTTCTCGTCGTCAATATAGCTGACTAAAGTCTTTCTTTGTAGTTGTGTAAAAGCAAAATCCTGTGCGGCTTTAGCCGCTTCATGCGCATAGCCTTTCCCTCTAAAGGCAGTGAATAACCAATAGCCTAGTTCCAATTCAGGCCAGGGTGTTGAATTCCAAAGCCCAATGCTACCAATTAGGTGATGAGTGTGTTTTTCTTCTATAGCCATGTAGCTATATCCACGTAACTGATAGTGGCCGATGTAGGCAGCTATGAGTCGCCAGGTCTCCTCGGAAGATTTCTGTCCTCCTAAATACTGGACGGCTATTGGATCCGAAAAGAATTGAGCAACGGCTTCAAAGTCACTTTCGCGCCACTCCCGGAAGTTGAGTCGTGGGGTTTCTAGATCTTTCATATCGGGTCAAATATCAGTTCCTAGTCTTTTTTTGTCTGTTGTTTGAGTTTGGCTAAGGTTTCTTCAATCAGCTTTATTCTATTGTCTACCTTTTTCACCGCCCCATCCAAGCTATACCCATCATCCATCAATTCTTTAATGAGCAGTATCTTTTTGATATTGGCATAATCATACCTCCGATTCTTGCCCTTTTCATCCGAAAGACTCTTGATAATACCTTTGTCTTCCCAATACCGGATCTGTCGGGTAGGCACAGCAGTGATGCTTGAAACTTCTCCAATGCCCACGACTAATTTGTCCAGGAACTCATAATCCAGATAGAGATTATTTTCTTCAGGCATTAATTGTAGATTATTTACAATGTAGGTTGTTAATCTACAAAAAGAAGCTTAGTTTTGCAATTGTAAATAATTTACAATTTGTGCTTAAAACCTACAAATGAGCAAGGATGCCATCCGACAATTGATCGAAAGAAGCTATCTACAGGGCGCACTAAATGAGATGCAGACAGAGCGCATGCCCGAGGCTTATCATCCAGATTTTGCTATTTTCTTCCCTGCTGCGAAAGGCGAATTGGGAAAATTACCGCTTAAGCCATGGATAGATCTAATCGAGAAAGATAAAAGCAAAGGGATAGATAGAATTGCCCTGCGTCAATTGGAAGCAGAATTCCTACAGATAGAGGTGAGTGGACAAGCCGCTTTTGTTAAGTTGAGACTCTTGAGAAAAGGTACA
The DNA here is from genome assembly GCA_019634045.1 of Saprospiraceae bacterium. Taxonomy (GTDB): domain Bacteria; phylum Bacteroidota; class Bacteroidia; order Chitinophagales; family Saprospiraceae; genus DT-111. The sequence goes on along the minus strand of JAHQWA010000354.1, from coordinate 22,991 downwards.
CCCATCTTTACGGATTTTATCACTTTACTTAATATGGAAGGTAGATGGCAGATCGTCACCAAAATCTACGATCAGCACGTCGAAGATCCCTGGCAACTGGCATAACTTAGCGGCATAACTATGATCATTGTAATAGTGGAGCATTTTTTGAATGAGGCCGGACAAACATATTTCCCAGAGTGGGTAGAGGAGGTAGAAAAGGTACTAGATAGATGGCCGGGGTTCATCAATCTGCAGCGCATTAAAAAAGTAGAACAGCCGGAGGCAACTTGGCTGATACTAAGGTTTGAAACTTTACCATTACTGAGAGCTTGGGCGGCTTCGGAAGATCATGAGTATATTTTAGGATTGCTAACTCCTTATCGCTGGCAGAAGCAACGTTCTCAGATTTTTGAAGTCAAGCCCTAGATGGATTACTATCTGATTGAACTGTTGTCTGGCAGTCAAAGCCTTAGCGGAAGTCATTTTGAAATCCGCTTGAGATTGAAGATCTTCAAGCTAATCTTGGGCCTTATTACCCGACCTTAAAAACTTTAAAGCAGGCCTGCCATGGTACATGTGATCATTACCTTCACTATCGATCCGGCTAATTCCTTGGAAGTGGTAAAACAGATCATTCAGGAATTCATTGTTGCTATAAGACAAAACGAGCCGGATACGCTTTTATATCGCTCTTTCCAGGAAGTAGATAAGCCTTACCACTTTTATCATATCATGACTTTTGCTAATGCTGAAGCACAACAGCTACACAGAGATTCTAGTTATTGTTCCTCCTTCGTGAAGAAATTGTACCCCTTGTGTAGCCAATCTCCTGAGGCTCGAAGTTTAGCAGAAATCCCGCCAATGTAATCTTATGGTTGATGTAATTACCGAAATCGTGATCAATCAGCCGGTAGAAACGGTTGCTGCCTATGCCACGAATCCCGATAATGCTCCGGAATGGTACGTGAATATTGATTCAGCTGAATGGCGCACATCCAAACCCTTAGCCTTGGGTTCTCAAATTGCATTTAAAGCCCAATTCATGGGTAGGAGTTTGGCTTATGTCTATGAGATCCCAGAGTTAATTCCTAATGAGAAGCTAGTAATGCGGACCGCTGATGGACCTTTTCTGATGGAAACTACTTACACTTGGTCTGTAGTGGATAAAAGTGCTACTAAAATGACGCTTAGGAATAGGGGAGAGCCTACTGGTTTTTCCAAGCTCTTTGCTCCGTTCATGGCTATGATGATGCGTAGAGCGAATAACAAGGATTTGCGAAATATCAAGTCAATATTGGAGGCGAACTAGCAGTGGGAGGATATTCATAGGCTAGTGCATCAAATGTGTAGTATTGCGGTGAAAAATAGGTGACATGTGCTAAGAGATCTTCTTTTCTAAAACCGCCGTATTGTTCACTTTTAACATTAGGTACGGTTGAGGGGATTGTGTCTCTTTCAAGACGAGCCAAAAGGGCTGGTCAAAAACCAAGCGTTTAGGATTGGCCACGCCTCCTCTAGCAAATGCCATTACAGCTTCGTTCTCAACGGTAGCACCTAGATAATTCAAAGAAAGTCGGATCTGTTCTTCCATCCCAGTCAGTACGTAATTATCCAATTCATTTCCTTCAGCTACCAAGCGACCGCCAAGTAGCTCATGGTACTCTCTATCGACTTCCAGTGTAATATTGGGGATTTGGATGGTATCGGCTGCTGCAGGTGTGGATCCACGCATTGTACCACTTAGGAATTGTAGAATGTCCTCCATCCTTGCTGTTTCATTTCCTTTGATCAAAACAATCTCATCCTGCCCAGATTTGGATAACAATCGCAAAACGAAATTATCATCATCGTCATAATCTAATAACTCGATTCCTGGGGAGCCTGAAACCTCTGGAGCAAACCCCTTCACTTTAGAGCCTAGAAATAGCATCTCAATTTCCTTGAATCGACTGTGGTGTTGAAAGTTTTTGTAGAGATAGCTAAAACAGATCAAATCCATCAACCCTGGGGTTAGACCACTCAAAGTATCCGTTGTGCGATTAGGGAAATCTCTGGCCAAATCTTCCTGGATAGCCTTAATGAGCTGCGGCCCAAATCCAGCATTAGCATATACACTTTTGGGAGAAACAGCAGATTGATCAAATCTTCGCAGATTAAAGAGCGAGGCCAACTTTTGGGCTTTTTGGCCCTCTTTCTTCAACTGTATCGGGCCATGAAGGAAGTCATTGTACAACTGATTCCAGCAGAGCTGCATACCGATTGCCCAGACATAATTGTCTTTCCAAAAGGATCCGGTTAATGGATGGGTGTCTAAAGGCTTATTCATCACAATATTTACTTCCATTGAAAGGTCTCAATCATCGTCAGAAGGTCTTCTTTGACAAAGTCATAGATGGGAGCTAAGGAGTCAGGTTGTACCTGGGTATTGAAATACAGCGCAGCTCGTAGGAAGTGATCGGTACTATCCGTTAAGTAAAACTGGAAAGGGGAGGCAGCGGGGCCTCGAATGTCAAAAGCAAAACCACTCACACCATTGGCATTGCGGATGTTGATCTCTTCGATGTAGTTCGCACGCTTATTGTGCCAGTCCACTAAACGAAAGGACTCTTCTTTCAGTTCCTGGAAAGTTTGACTGGGAGTGATGGGGGAGTAGGTGCAATGCAATCGACTATCGAATGCAGGGATGTAAAGATCAAACCAACAGGAATGTTCCGGCGTTTCATCGAAAAAGCTCGTATCCCGAATGACCTTGGCGTAGGTCGGGCTGGTAAAAGTAAAAGGACAACTTTCCTGATCGAAGGGCTGATAGTCCCGACTTGGGTATTCGACCTTGGGGAAAGCACGTGGTTTGGGTGTATAATTGATTTCACTTCCACAAGCGGTAAGCAGGCAGATTCCCAAAACAAAATATAGAATTCGCATGTTGGTGTTGATTTTATCCCTTTTCAGCTCAATCATTGACTCCAAAACATCGAGAGTCATTTTTTCTTTTGAGATAACCTAGAGAGCTCCTTAATTATTGTCCTCAGTGGCTTCTTCTGCTTCCGGCGTCACGATAACGATGATCTCTTCAATCCTTCGTTCGTTGACAGAGCTGGTTTTGAAGACAAAACGATCGTAGGCCAGGCTTGAGCCCTCTTCAGGTTGCTCTCCCAAAACTTCCAAAATCAATCCAGCTAGGGAATTAGCTTCTCCTTTTACATCATCAAAGGTACTGGTGTTGATACCTAGAACGCGACAAAAATCATTTAGCAGGGTCTTACCTTCAAAGGCATATTCATTGTCACTGATCTGTTTGTAAATCACTTCGGGTTTATCATCGAATTCATCTTTAATATCCCCGATGATCTCCTCCATGATATCTTCTAGCGTCACAATCCCTGAAGTACCTCCATATTCATCTACTACGACAGCCATATGTAGGCGTTGCAGTTGAAATTCACGTAGGAGGTCATCAATCTTTTTAGCCTCTGGTACAAATAAAACGTTTGTTCTGATGAGTTCCTGCCATTCAAAACTAGGTTCCTCATGTAAATGGCCCAGTAGGTCCTTCACATAGAGTATGCCGGTAACATTATCAATGTCTTCATCGTAGACAGGAATTCGAGAAAAGCCGGAATCCTTGATAACATCCAATAAAGCACCATAGTCAAAGCGGAAATCCACGGCAATAATGTCTAGACGTGATCGCATGATTTGCGTAACCGAAACTTCTCCAAATTTTACGATACTTTTTAAAATATCTATTTCTTGATTGGCATCCTGCGTGTTACTCACGGTTAACTCTATCGCTTCATCAATTTCTTCTCTGCTGGTCAAGTTGCCAGTCTGTGTACTCTTTTCTAAGCGTAATTCAATCTTGTTAGTCCAGTTTACTAAAATGCGACTAATAGGGCTAAAGGCGCGCATCAGCAGCTTTAAAGGCGCAGACATAATCCGAGCCAGATGGATGTTGTTCAAACTGGCGTAGACTTTAGGTGCCACTTCGCCAAAGAGGACCAAAAGAAAAGTAACGCCAACCACGGTGATGAGAAAACTAAAGGTGCGAGCTGTGCCGGCGATACTGAAGTAGGGCTCGTACCAGCTAGGAGAAAGACTAGTGCCAGCTACGATATTCTTGAGCCCTAATGCCCATTGTTCGAATAGGGTTTCTGGTAGTAGCTGTCGGAGTACAAATTCCGAGATGATGACGATAGCAATATTGATGAAGTTATTGCTGATCAGTATCGTCGCAAGAAGTGTTCTCGGATGTTCTTTTAGGAACAAAATTCGATCACTACTTGGGTTATTATCGCTATCCAGTTTCTCCAAATCGTTTTCAGTCAGCGAAAAATAAGCCACCTCGGATCCAGAAATTAGGGCAGAAGCTAGCAACAACAGTACGACTGTTGCAATGCCAAGAAAGACTTCTCCACTGGGGAGTACCAAAAGAAACAGAATGGAAAGCAAGCTGTCAGGGTCTGTATCCAAGGGATTGGTGGTTATTAGGCATATGAATGTAAGAGATGCCGTTAGCAGATTGGCTATGGCTCAATCTAGAATGGCAAATCATCATCAGCTGGAGCACCGGCCTCTTGATTAGTAGTTGTAGGGGCAGGTGTAGCAGTTGGAGCACTAGGTGCTGAGAGGTTTGTATTAGCTTGCTGCTCATCAGTAGCAGAAGGGAAATAACCACCTCCCTGATCACCTCCACCTTCACGCCGACCAATCATTCTGAAATAGTTGGCTACCACTTCGGTCGTACGTCTATTATTGCCCTCTTGATCTTGCCAACTTCGGTGGGTTAATTTACCTTCAAGATATATTTGAGCTCCTTTTTTTAACTGTTGCTCGGCACGTTCTGCTAACGAACGCCATACCACGATATCATGCCACTCCGTTTGCGTTTGCCATTCTCCACTTTTGTCTTTGTAGTTTTCATTGGTGGCCACTGAAAACTTTGCTACCACTGCACCATTCTCCAAACGGCGTACTTCTGGATCACGCCCCAAGTTTCCAATCAATATCACACGATTTACCATTATTTTTAATTTGATTTTGGTTCAATGATGAATCCGGAGTTTCCTCTTTTTTGATAGGGAAAGACCATCGCTATAAGGCTTCTTTTACCGATCCCTGCTGCATCAATCTCGCCTATATTCGGTTGACCTAAAGCAATTTTAAATATAGCGAATTATCCTTTAAATACAAATCTATGATTTTCGGGAAGGCGAATTTAGTCAAGTTTTCTCTTTCAGTTGTGACAATTTCCGTAGGAATGCTTTTTGGGGCCGCTTTTAAGGAGATTTTGAAGAAAAAAGCATGGATGCGCTGATGGGTTAATTCCTGCTTGAATGGCTTGGAAAGACTCCACTCTCCAACAGTTGGTTGAGGTATCCAATTCGGCCAATCTGACTGCTGTTGTAGCGCTGAAAAGGTCTTGATAAATTGATCACTCTCGATCAAAGGGAATTGGTAGAGGTGCAGCCAAATATCTTTGGATTCTCGCCTTTGTATAAAAGTGGTATCCTCATGCTCGAACACCAAGAAATGAAAGAACCGATCTTTTTTTACCAACTTTTTGGATTTTACGGGATAGCGTTCGATCTGGTCTTCCTGAAAGGCCTGACAGCAATCTTGTAAGGGGCAAGCTGTACATTTTGGTGATTTTGGGACGCATTGTACAGCGCCAAAGTCCATAATGGCTTGATTGTAGCGGCCGGGTTGGGAGGTGTCGAGCAATGCCTGGGCTAACTCAGCAAAACGCTTTTTCCCTGGCGTTTGATCTATTGGTGTGTCAATGCCAAAATACCGGGCCAATACGCGATATACATTGCCGTCAACTACCGCATGAGGTAGGCCAAAAGCAAAGGAAGAAATGGCAGCAGCAGTGTATGGCCCCACCCCCTTTAAGGATAGGATGTCTTTGTAAGTGGTCGGGAAATGGCCTCCTAAGTCCTGACTGATATACTTTGCAGTGGCATGCATGTTTCTGGCCCGGGAGTAGTAGCCTAGCCCCTCCCAAAGTTTCATGACTTCATCAGCAGCTGCGTTGGCGAGGCTGGTCACATCTGGATAATGCGCTTTGAACTTTTCGAAGTAGGGCAGACCCTGGGCTACCCGAGTTTGTTGCAGGATGATTTCAGATAGCCAAATGAGGTATGGATCTTTTTCTTCTTTCCAAGGTAAAGGACGATCGTGTTGTTGATACCAGTCCATTAACTGATTCTGGAAGATATCCATCTCTCTTTTCTGCGCTTTGTTTGTCATAATGGCCAAAAATAAAATACTCCTTTCCAAATTATTGAAAAGGAGTATTCCTATATCGAAATAGTTAAAAAAGGGGACAAAAATTTTATTGTTTATTCGCTAGCTGGCCCGATCATTTTCAGATTTCTAGATAGCTTGTAATGCTTTCTGATCTGATCCTTCAACTCTTTTCTAGCGAAGAAAATTCTACTTTTTACAGTGCCAAGAGGCAATGTAAGTTCTTCGGCAATCTCTTGGTACTTATATCCTTTGTAATGCATGAGAAATGGCACCTTAATGCTATCATCCAATTTTTCTACCATTTTTGTTAATTCCTGCATCATGACATTGGATTCACCACTATTAGCGATTGAGTTACGACCAGAATTCAAATAGAACAAATTGTCCGTTGAATCCATGATTGTATTTGCCTTGGTTTTCTTACGGTAGTTATTAATGAAGATATTTTTCATTATCGTGAAAAGCCAAGCTTTGAAATTAGTGCCTGGGTTAAATTTTTCTCTGTTGGTTAACGCTCGAAAGGCTGTCTCCTGAAACAGATCCTTAGCATCCTCAACATTTTTAGTGAGGTTGTAGGCGAAAGCCTGGAGTAAAGACTCCATTTGGTAAAAACGATCGTGAAATTCCAGTTGAGACATAATCTTTTGTTTAACTTTTTGTAGATGTTACCCTCTTTTGTTGAAACAAATATAGTAAAAAGTTAAACAAAGTGGAAATATAATGGGCTATCGTTTTTTGATAAAAAGGCGACATTTCTGATTTAGGACTAGTTTTACACTGATTATCAGCTAATTATGTCATATAGTCTGAAATATTAAATTTTCAATAAAAATTGAAAGAAGAGGGCTTTTGTTTAACTTTTTACACTTTGGGCTTAAACAAGATAGGCTAAAAAGGCCAAATCCGGTCAAATTTGTAGTACAATGAGCGCAGAATTCAAGTATTGTTTAGTGCTATCCCTGGATTTGGGACTCCTGCCTTTACAGAAAGAAGCGGGTGGGTTACACCCAACTTCCTATGGAGGGCCCTCTTGCATAAGCCAACTAATTAGATGGGCTTCGCTTATAGTGCACATCTGGTAATGACTCACGGTCCCTTAAGTATCTATTGAACCAGCGAGTGAGTTGTTCGAAAACTTCTTCACGGTGCTCCTTGATGGCATGCTTACCTTTATCAAACATGACTAGGCGGTAAGGAATTAGATACCTCTCAAATTCTAAGGCTAGTTCTAAAACCAAATTGGCTTTTACCTTCCAATCCAGATTGCCCTGTAAAAGTAGCATAGGGACATTGCGAGGCAGTTGATCCACCCAGTGAATTACGGAACGCTGCTGTAAGGTGGCGGTTCTGTTTTCTGCATATCCCGGAACCCATTCTGCCCAATATTTATCAAGAAAAGGAGTATTCTTAGCGATGGCTAGGTAGTCGGTTCCTGCTCCCCCTACAGCCGCTACTTTTATTTTGTTGGTTCGTTTTAAGGTCTGGAAAGTCATGGCTCCCCCTCGACTCCAACCGAACATTCCGATTCTCGAGGTATCTGCGGTTGTAGAATGAGTCAACAAAGGGATCAGGTTCAGTACATCGCGGATATCTGCTCCGCCATACTCCTCATGGCCTTCTCCTCCTCCATTCCCTCGATATTGACTAGCTACAATCACATATCCGGCGGAAGCCAACCTAGCCAACTCTCCTAAGCCAATAGAGGATACATGGTGAGTAAGTGTTCCATAATCAAGGCTGCCTCCTCGATTATAGATGATGCAAGGGTAGATGCCCTCCTCTTTTGGTTGTAGCATGAATCCTTTAATTCGAAGTCCATCACTCCAATAAGTGATGCCAAATACATCTACTTCTTCGAAGTAATGAAAGCGTTCTGGCTTGAGATAGACTGAATCTCTCCCTTCTGTAGCGCGGATATAAGTCAGGAGTTCTTGAAAATCCTTGATTTTGGTCTGGCTGATAAGATCCCCATCTTGTTGCCCATAAGCCAATTGAGCTAAGCAGCAGAGTAGGATCGCGAAGTACTTCTTCATTTGGTTTGAATTGAGTTAATAAGTATTGAGATTTCATCTCACTCAATTTCACCAAAGGAATCGGACCTTGCGCTTTCTTTCTAGTAATCAGTAAAAGGTAGTCGGTAATTTGTTGTTTTATTTAGTAGAAGGGTAGGAGCGGAGCGCTAAGCTTGTTCTGCCAGTTCCATCCAAAGCATTTCTTTTTCTTCAATTTCTTGGTTGATCTCGTTGAGCTCTTTGCCGTATTTCTCGATATCGGCCGGACTGAGATCCATATTGTTGAATTTGGCGGTAACCTCTTTTTTCCTTTCTTCTAATCGAGAAATGGAACGCTCCAGTCTTTTAATTTCCTTTTTCTGTTCTTGGGTAAGACCAACTTTGGGCTTATTAGCTTCAGCCTCTTCTTTTAATTTTTTTCCCTCAATTCTTTCTTGCTTGCGTTGCTCTCGATCCCAAAGCTTTTGTTCCTGTCGGTATTCCGTGTAGTCCCCATTAAAGTCTTTGATCCTTCCATCTCCCTGCATGATAAAGAGATGATCTACCAATTTATCTAAAAAATAGCGATCATGCGAAACAACCAAAATGCAGCCTGGAAAATCCAACAGGAATTCCTCCAATACATTCAAGGTTACAATGTCCAAGTCGTTGGTGGGCTCATCCAGAATGAGAAAGTTAGGGTTCTCCATTAGGATGGTTAGCAGGTAAAGTCTTCTTTTTTCTCCGCCGCTCAATTGAGAAACATATACCTGTTGTTGTTTGCGATCAAAAAGAAATCGCTCCAACAATTGTGGAGCTGTCAGTTTTTGCCCTTTCTCCAGCGGAATATATTCTGCGATATCTCTAATGACATCGATAACTCGTTTATCGTCCTTCAAGCGAATACCGTCTTGGGTATAAAAACCGAAAACTGTATTTCCCCCTACCACTACTTTGCCTGTATCCGGGCGGATTAAGGCCGTCAAGATATTGAGGAAGGTTGATTTTCCGACTCCATTGGGACCTACGATTCCTACTCTTTCTCCTTTCTTGAATTTATAGTCAAAGCCTTCGACAATCTTAAGGTCACCGAAAGACTTTCCAACATTATGGGCTTCCAAGATCTTTTTCCCTAAACGTTGCCCCTTCAGGTCAATCTGGATCTCCTGCTGCTGGATATTTTTAGTGGCCTTTTCTTTGATCGTATCAAAGGCATCTACTCTAGACTTGGCCTTGGTGCCTCTTGCCTTCGGCATTCGTCGGATCCATTCCAATTCCTTTCTCATCAGCTTCCGGCTTTTATCTAATTCGATGGTTTCGTTATCATGCCGGAGTGCCTTCTTTTCTAAAAAGTCGGAATAGTTGCCGCTGTATTTATACAATATGCCTCGCTCTAACTCTACGATCGTATTACAGACTCGTTCCAGGAAATAGCGGTCGTGCGTGACCAGGAAGAGGGTTAGATTGGCGCGCTGGAGGTATTCTTCTAGCCATTCGATCATATCCAAATCGAGATGGTTAGTAGGCTCATCGAGAATCAAGAAATCGGGTTCTTCCAGGATTAGCTTTGCCAGTGCTAGACGTTTTTTTTGTCCTCCGGACAGGGTTTCGATTTTTTGATCAAAGCGCGCGATGTTGAAACGTGTAAGAATCTCTTTAATCTTGGCTTCAAAATCCCACGCTTTTAAATCATCCATTCTATTAAGCGCGGCTTGCATTGCATCTCCGTCATTGGGCTTTAGCAATGCGTCTTCGTATTGAATAATGGCTTGTATGAGTGGATTGTCAGAGTCAAAGGCGGCTTCCAGGATGGTCTGATCGGGAAGGAAATCCGGTGCTTGTTCAAGTGAGCCAATTTTGATATCGCGTTTGATCTGGATCTTGCAGGTTTCCCCTTCGCCGCTTTCTAGGCCGGCAATTACGCGCAGGAGGGTTGTTTTACCGGTTCCATTCTTGGCTACCAACGCTACCTTCTGTCCTTTGCTAATTTGGAGGGCAAGGTCTTTGAAGAGCACTTTGTCTCCGTAGGTCTTCGTCACATTTTCCAGCGTAAGGTAATTCACAGTATACGGTATTGATGAGCGATAATCAGGGAGCGAATTTACAAAAAAAGGCCTTCTATTTAGGTAGAAGGCCTTCCTGAGATGTATGATCTCTTTTTCTTATTGCTGTTGGATCAAATCATGGATGATATTTAAGGTTTCCTTGATGTAAGCATCCTTAGAAACATCTTCTATGAAATTCTTATTTCTAGCTTCTTTGGTTTCATTGCCGGTGTAGGCAGGAATGTCAACTTCCAGGTTTTTAACTCCACCATTAATGATATTATCGAAGATTCCATTGTACTTCTTCGCTTCTTCGCTACGGTTTTCCACGAAGCTTTGGTAAGAATTCAAACTCAATGGATATTCACTCTGGTCACGTTGTCGCTTGAAACGTTTCGCATTTTGTAGTACCTTTTGAAAGGTTGGACTAGCATCTACACGACTTGAGCTTTTATCTGCTAAGGTGCGCAAATCATCGCGCGAAATGCGCATTACGTTTTGATTGTAATTAACGGGGTCAATCTCTGACCACTTCATTGGATATTTCTCCTGCTTTTCTCCCGTTTTGATATAATGGAAGTTGTCTGGAAGTACAATATCCGGAACTACACCTCTAAGTTGAGTAGAACCTCCGTTGATGCGATAGAATTTCTGCGTAGTAAGTTTCAGGTTGCCTAAAGGTTTGTAATCCTCATATCCACGGATAGTGCGATCAAGATCTACAAAACGTTGAACGGTACCTTTCCCGTGGGTAGAATTACTGCCTACCACAACTGCTCTGCCGTAGTCTTGTAGCGCAGCAGCTAAGATCTCCGATGCCGAGGCACTGAAACCATTTACCATGACTACCAATGGCCCATCATATTGTACTTTATCATCAACATCAACGAGTACTTCTGCTTTTTTAGAGCGAGATTTTACTTGCACAATAGGACCTTCTTCGATGAAGAAGCCAGACATGCGCACAACATCTCTTAAACTACCACCACCATTGTTTCTAAGGTCTAGGATGATGCCATCTACCTTCTCTTCCTTTAGTTTCTCCAGTTCTTTGGCTACATCAGGAGCGCAGAACCTACCATCTTTGTTTTCGAAGTCAGCATAAAAACTAGGTAGATATAAGTATCCGATTTTTTCCCCATCTTCTGGTCCATCAAGGATCAAAGACTTGGCATAACTCTCTTCCAAATAAACAATATCACGAACGATGGAAATCACCTTTTCGGTTCCATCTAAGGATTTGACAGTCAAGCGCACTTCCGTGCCTTTCTTTCCTCGAACGTACTGTACCACATCATCTACCACCATGCCTTTCACATCGATGGGTTCCTCATCACCTTGGGCTACCTTGGTGATAATATCATTTTCCTGAAGTTCTTTGCCCTTCCATGCTGGTCCTCCAATGACGATATCCACAACTTTCGTGTAATCGCCGTCAGTTTGCAGACGGGCGCCAATTCCCTCTAACCTACCGCTAAATCGAATGTCAAAATTCTGCTTATCGATGGGCTTTAAGTAATTGGTGTGTGGATCGAATATGCTAGTCAAAGAATTAAGGAAATCACTTAGGCGATCTTCTCTCTTCAGTTTGTTAATTCTGTCGTACCATTTGTCATACAACTCCTTTACTTTTTCTCTAGCTTCAGCTTCTAACTCTTCTTCCGACTTGATCTCCTTTTCTTCACCTGCTTCTTCTTGTTCCTTCAAAGCTCTCGCATAGCGGGTCAGTGTTTCATATTTCAGGCTTCTACGCCAGAAATCTTTCAGTTCTTTATCATTCTTAGCAAATTCGCGTTTCTCACTGTCCATCTGCACCAACTCGTCCTTAGAGAAATTGAAAGGCTTGGCAAGAATCTCTTTATAATAAGCTTTGGTTTTGGTTACACCTGCATCGAGGAGCTCGACAGACAAATCAAAAAATGCTAGATCTCCCTCTTCGATATTATCGTCAATCTGCGTCTTGAGTGCTTCCAGCTTGTCTACATCTTTCTGAGTTAACCATCTGCGACCACTGTCAATATTGTCTAAGTAAATTTCGTAGGCTTTGCTAGCAAACTCATCATTGAGATCTGCGGGCTGATAATGCATATATTCCAAACCGCGCATCAGTGTTCGAACTAAAATGGACTCCTTGCCTGAACTATCGGTTTGTGGCAAATAGGCGGCAACCAATACTAAGATGGCACTTACAGAGAGTAATATCGGGCCTTTAATTTTCATATCGTCTTTGTTTTTCTTGCGTTATTCCGGGATTCGGAAGGAATTAACAGCTCGTCTGAACCAGTACATGATCAGGATGTAGAGAAAACCAAAAGAAATGGAATAGGGGTGAAAAGGGCTTATCTTGGTTTCGATTTTTTCTACACACATTCTGCATTCATCACTATTAACGAGATTATATACAATAAAAATACTTTTTTTTCAGAAAAAAGTTCTACCAAGATCATGCCAGGGCTATTTTTTAACAGAACCTTATATTTTTGATTCTGGGTCAAGCTTTGCAGTCTAACTATTGATCTGATGCTTCGATTAACTCCTTGGCCTTTTCCATCGCCCGGTCTTTCTGATCTATATAATCTTGAATTTCGTATTGAATGGGATAATCCGGAATAAGGCCTCTGTTCTTCAGTGTAGTCTTTTTAATAGGATAGGTAGACTGTAGAAGGTACCTTGGAATACCTACTCTAATCTTGGTGTTGGGTAGTGTCACATATTGTGTCGAACCCGCCGCGAAGCCCTCATATCTACTCCCAGGTTCTTGACCAATCACAATTGCATCACCAAATTCTTTCGCATATATAGTTACAATGGAACCATTGGAAAAGGTACGCCAGTTGGTCAATACATAGATCTGCCCATCGAAAGCTAATTTCTTTTGTTTCGGAAACTTTTTCTGTGTAGTGCGGCCTTTCCAGGATCGATCTTTTTGCAGTGGGCCGCTATAGGGCTCTTTCATAAAGTAAGGCAGCAAATGTTTGGCGTATTCTCGACGTCCTCCGGTATTGTTTCTGACATCCATAATCAGATGTTTTATCCCTTTTTGTCTTAATTCGGCAAAGATCTCTTTGTACAGTTTTTTAGGTTTGATCTTATACTTGTCCTTGAGCTGCCGGTTGAAGGTATTGAGATCGAGGGTAGCCGTGTTTCCTTCTATCTTGAAAGTATATACGCTGGAAATATCCTCCTTCCTGGGTTTTGGTTTGCCATATCGACGATCTCGCCAGGCGATCATGGAATCTCGAACCATTGCGGGTAAAGTGATCTCCTTGATGCCTTTTCCTCCATGAGGGATGTATTTGATTTTGAACGATTCCGGTTTTTCCAGAAACCAAAAGTAATAGCTAACAAACCGATCAATGGCCTTTTCGTATTTATAGGTTTGAATATCACCATCTGCGATCACATACTTAGATAGATGCTCGACGATGTCTTCGGTTGATTTCCCATTAATACTCAGAATTTGAGCCCCACGTTCTAAGGTGCTGTCAGGGCTGAAATTACTCCAAACGTAAACCTTATTGGATGCGCCCTGGACAGTGATCGGAAGATAGGCAAATTCATTTCTGAAAAACCCTTGGAAAACCTGAGTAACGGTATCTGATTGTACAAAGGTATGCCCTTCCCTAGTGGCTGCTCCTAATTGCATAACATAAGGATAAAATTCTACGTCACTAAGAGGCTTATCTAATTCAGCGTACAGTTTCTGATAGCTTTCCTCGAAAGGGGATTTAGGGTGAAAGACGCCTAAGGCGGGGTTGTACGTTTCAAAGCTCTGTTTGAGAAAACGAAAATCTTCTTGTAGTTGAGCAGCTGAGAATTCGCGTGCATTTTGGCCAGCTAGATTGATGCTTAGGAACATCAGAAAGAGCAGAAGGAAGTGTTTTTGCATAACTAATCTATTCTTCGAGTTTTTTTTACGAATGACTACTTGGAGAAACAATGGTTGCAAACCTGTATTCAAAATGTCATATTCAGACATTTGAGTTGCTTCCCGTAGAATGAAGTCTAATAGGTAGGTGAAAATTACTAGTTCACACTCTAAAATAGATGAGCTTAGCACTGAGCTGAAAATAAGTTAGACCAGTATTTAGAAATTGTCGAATAAGGCCATCAAGCAGACGATGAAATCAGGAAATATTTAGGAAACGCTCGTAAATCCATACGGCTATTCCGATACGAACTAAAGGCTGCAAATAGGGATAAATCCAGCGATAACTAAAATCAATAGGTAGGTTCAAGAAGTGAGCCCCCAAATAGTAACGGCCAAAAGAGGCTATACTAAGCAGACCGATAAATATCAAGCCTCCCCCTAGCCATTTGCCCCAGTTTTGCTCCTGGATCATGCTCCACCCAAAGAGAAGACTACCCATCCCGAATGCATAAATCACGACGAAATAGTGGCTATCATTGATACCATTTATTCCTTGGATTAAGGTCTGGTACATGTGGCGCCTCCCCTCCTCAGTTTCTGCTAAATAAGCTGGTCGCCACAGCTGATTTAGGGCGTCGATTAGGTAGGCTTGCTGACGCAGTTCGGTATAGGCCCAGCATGTCAAGAATAGGCTGCCGATAGCAATAGCCCAAGGGCGTTGTTTGAGCAATAGCAACCCCAAACCGAGACTGGCGATGAGATTAAATTGTGGATGCAGGAAGAGTATCCACAGTTTGGTGAGGTAGAGCGGGTTATTGTGCAATAGCAGCTGGGCTTCAAAATCTGGGGCAGGAGTCTGAGGAAGGAATATTAGGAGAGCGGTGGTTGTCGCTCCTAGCAAAGAACAAACTGCTGCGATTTTAAGGAATGTGGCACAAGAAGATAATTTCCACATGATTCAGGTGGTTTTAGCGCAATGATCCGAAATTTGATCCTTGGAAAGCACACATTCTTTTGACCAATAGGCTAAGGAGCGGATATTGAAGTCTAAGCAGCGGATTAGGTCATGGACAGTTTGGGATTACTTTGTTCTTTTGCTATTCTTTTCTGCGGTAGGAAGAGATCCAGGTTCTAAGTTGAAATAACTTTGAGTGCCGATCGCCTTTTTGAATGCCGCCCGAATAGCCTCCTGAAGTGTTTCATTGTGTAGATAATCTATAATGCTCGAACAAATTAACTTGGCTGCATAAAGCATACCCTGCTCTCCATAAGCGTCGAAGGCTAGTTCTGCCGCAACGGGTTGGCCAATCGGTACGCCAGCAGGATAGCAAGTGGTGACGAAGGATAAGGTAGGTGCCCACCAACTCACATCTCCGATATCGCTTGCATATTTACGTAGCTGCTTTGCGCCTGAGAATGCCTGGAAGGGTAGGCGGTTAACTCGTAGCCCAGAGGTAGGGAGTCCTAACTCACCTTGGATGGTTTTAGCTTGAGCTTGTTCTACTGGAGTGATGGGGATGCTCCCCAAGGCTTCCATGTTTTTCGCTACCATTTGCATGCCTGGATTATTCGGTAGAAAGGCGTGAATGGCTCTGAAGATGGAAAGCTGAACAGCGCCGCCTTCACCCTGTATTTCTTGAACCTTTTGTTCTATCGCTCGATATAGTTGGTTCGCTTGGGCCTGCTGAACGGTTTGAATCCGAATTTTCAATCCAATGGCATCCATCGTATAGTTGTAGGAGGCCGGAGGGGATTCGAGACTGTAATGGAGATGTGTTGTAGCGTTTAGTTTTTCCTTTATATCTTCTAGGGTACTAGCAAAATCTAGTACCTGTAGAAACAATGAGGAGGACTTGGTCGATTCCTCAATGGCTTTTGTTTTTTCTGCCACAAATTCTATCTCGAGGTCGATCAAGGCATCCCATGGGCGGGTACTAGCCCAGGTGACAGGACTAGGGTGCCAGAATATAGCTAGATCGATTCCTTGGAAGTAGCCCTTCCTAGCTAGGTGAGCACGACCACCAAAACCACCTTCAGCAGTGCTGCCGATGTATACAATACGCGCCACTATTTCTCCTTTGGCAATTAATCGCTGGAGACTCAAGGCTGCCCCTACACTCCCCACACCCAGCCAATGATGTCCAGAGGCATGTCCCCTAAGACCATCTTCAAAGACATCCGCATCATACTCGCCGAGGATAGCGATGGTTGGGCCATTATTGCCAAAGCTGGCGCTGAACATAGTTTCGACTCCACCAAGTTTCTCCTCGATCTGGAAGCCGGCAGCGGATAAGGTTTCTTTTAACAAACCTACCGTTTTATATTCTTTAAAAGACGGTTCGGCCCAGACTGCAATACTGTCCTTCATACTTCCTAGCAACGGTCTCAATTGATCGATGTGTTGATGGGCCAAGTGTTTTAAGTTGCTTTGGCTGAAAGCTTGGATGTTTACCAGAAGGAACAGAAAGAGTAAACAGATAAATTTCATGGTGTGATGGTGATTTGAGTGAAATGTGGGGTGAATCGTCCTTGCTTGGGATGCGTGTACAGGAGGTGAAAACTGTCATCTGGATTGGCACTTAAACCGCAATAGTCACCACCTTGGGGCCAGGCTCTTCCGACCCAGCCATTGGATTCATCTGGGCAAGTTATTGGTCCTATTTCTTGATTAACTAGCTGCCTGTTTTCGTGAGAAAGGAGGGTGATCATCCTTCGATAGCAGTTCCCTCCGGTTTTCTTGGTCCAACTGATGGCTAGATCTTGTCTGGAATTCATGGCCATGGCAGACAGATCTACGGATTTAGCGCTCGAACTATCTTGGAAAACCCAGGTCGGAATGGTCCAAGTTGCCCCGCCGTTCTCACTTTGAATCAGTCCCAACTTACGTTGATTAATATCGGTAAAGGCAAAAAATAGATTTTCGGGATTTTGTGGGTTGGCAATTAGCCAGTGATGTTTCCGGCCGCTTAGATGGGTCATGAAAGCAGGGGTTCCAAGTCTTGCTCCGTGATCATAAAATGGATACAACCAACTTTGCATTTGCTCGAGAGGAAGGGGCGATTCCTTTTTTTGTAAAAAGTATCCTCTTATGGTGATTGGAATCATTAACGTCCCATTCGGGTGGAAGTAGGCCTGCTTAGCATTGAATTCGAGCCCATGAATGAGTTCGTGCCAATATTTTTTGGGGAAACTTCGGCCACCATCCTTTGAGTGGCCTATCAACAGACGGTTTTGAAATTGACCTTGCCTATCCTGGTACTTTTGGGTTGCGATCAGGAAAACTGATTCAGTAGCAAGTCCTTTTAGTAGCATACAATGATCGAAGCCATAACCGAAGGAGATAGGATCCGCCCATTGGTTTGTTGCAGATTCATAATGGGATGTGCAGAGATGAAAGCGATTGCCCTCGCTAATATCCGCAATCAGTGCTGTTCCATGCTCCCATAAGACTCCCCAAGGGTCAGCCGCTTGGGGTAAACGAGGATACTTTAGATTGTTCCAGCTTTGACCTCCGTCCTGTGACTGCCAAACCTGGGTATGATAGCGTGGGCTAGGGTGATTTGGCTCAGCAGTTAGCACTGTCGCTAATAACAAGCTATCGTTTTGAGTGGTCCGACTTAAGGTACATTCGCTACTTACCGTAGTGGGAGAAAGTGTAATGGTGCTTTGATAAGAAACCCTGACCGGCTGGCTTTCTAATGTTTTGCAAGACAATAAAAGCAGTAAGGTACAAGAAGCAGTAATCCGTAGATGCATCAATACTTTCATGCTTAATACTAAGTCGTTTTTCTGCAAATGAGGTTCGAGTTTCTTAAACCGAACTACCGAGGCTGATTTTTTGTCTTGTACTCACGTTCAATAAGTGTTAAGCCAGATGGATTGGTGTCTTTTAATAATTTTGTAGACATGCTAGAGCTTTTGTGGATAAAGAGCCTTTTTGATTTTGCCGCCCTGCTACTTGGGGGGCTATTCCTTCTTTACCTAAAGACGAGATACCCCCAACCTTCCCTTTTGGTTAAAGGTTTGATGATTTTGCTGGGCTGTAAAATCATGATTGATCTATTGGGGTTTGTACAATACACCAGTTGGTTGAGGGTCTTAATTGGCTTGCCAGGGAATCTTGCGAATTGGGCCGTGGTCCTCCAACTACTCTATGCTCCTATCCTCTATTATAGCTTTCGAACCACTAATAAGGCTAATCTACCCTCTAAGACTCAATATTTGTGGCACGGTTTGCCTGCTTTACTATACTTATTGGGCTTGTTCTTGTACACCAGTGGAGTGGAAAGTAATAACCGTTACTTCCTCTTGCTGGTCGAAGGGCAATTTATTGTTTATGCGTTGCTATCCTTTACTGTAATGGAGGGAGACACGGGTTTAGTGAAATTGCTCAGGAAGGTGTTGGGTGGATTAGTAGTGTGGCGCGCTCTACGTTTAATAGAATACCTAGCTTGGTTGCACTTGCAATGGATCGAAGAACCAACAGCATGGGGCTTGTACATCCTCAGCGAGTTTGTTTTTCTAGGGACCTTGAGTTATTGGTTTTTTAAAGTGATCCAGCAGCCCCGTCTCTTACAAGAGGGGAACCAATGGATTTTATCTGCCTCAAGTAAACAAAGAATCAAAAAAAGGCTGCAAAATTTGGCGAGTAAAGACAAGGTTTATCTGGATCCGCTGTTGTCCTTAAATCGACTGGCTAAAGCATTGCAGGTCCCATCGCATTATCTCAGTCAATATCTAAATCGAGAACTGAAAATGACTTTTAATGAATGGGTAAATTCGCATCGGATAGAGGAATGCAAGCGCTTGATAAGAGATCCAGACCAGTCCGATCGAACCATTCAAAGCTTGATGTATGCGGTAGGGTTCAATTCAAAATCTACCTTCCATACCGCTTTTAAAAAAAGTACTGGAATGACCCCTACACAATATCGAAAGACTAGGTCCTTAGCGGAGTAATAGCCTAGGCAAGATCCTTTAGATTACGTAGGAACCCTCCTTGGCCGGCATCCTTCATGCGCTTCTGAAGTTGCTGTGCCTTACTCTTAGAACTATATGCTCCGACGACTACTTTATACACTGTCTTCCCATTGAGCTCATTGATGCTTACCACTGTTTTTTCTCCAAATTTCCGACGAAGCTTTTCGATTTGGATCAAAACATTCCCATATTCATAAAAGGCGCCGATTTGCACACCATAGCCGGATGGGGTTTGTTTTTGTACATCAAATAGGAACAATCCTTGGCCATTGGATACCGTATTTTCTACCTCCTTAGGCGGAGCTACGGTTTCTTTGCGACGAAGGGCTTCGGCTACTGCTCGTCCGGCATTCACACGGCCATAGCCATATTTTACAGAATGACCATTGCGGTATTCACTAGGAGAGCCAATCTTATCAGCTGTTTTTTGTAGGATATCCTTGACTTCTTTTGCCGTCAGGTCTGGATTGGCGGAGAGAATTAGGGCGCAGATTCCAGCCACCAAAGGGGTTGAACTGGAAGTGCCTCCGAAGTGCTTGTAGTGTTTACCACGGGAGCGGCCATCTCTCCAATACTTATAATTACCAGATTCCCAATTCAAGCCCTCATCCCACCAAGCTCGGGCGGCTAAGATAGGCCAGTCTCCATTGGAAGGTGCACATATCGATACTTCTCTACCTCGATTAGAGTAAGAGGCATAAGAGTCTTGACTCGTACTAGCTGCTACTGCGATAACGTCTGGATGAGCTGCATAAAAGTTTACAAAATCTAGGTCATCATTTCCTACCGCAAAAAGAATAACAGCGCCTTTCCCTTTTCGACCCTTGCGTGCTGCTCTAGCAATGGCTTCCTCTTTGATGCGATTGAGTCGGAAATTGGCATCGGTGGTACCCCAGCTACAACTGATAATGTCGGCTCCTTTATCGATGCAGTAATCAAACATTTGTTCCGTAGATCGTGCACTGAAGGAGGTTCCGCTGATGGGCATGAAGCGCGATTGGGGCGCGGCTCCTACCATGCCTTGACCGTTGGAGGCTGCTAAGGCTACACTAGCACAAGGGGTGCCGTGCGTAAAACGACTATCTCCTTGCAAAAGACTAGAAGATTGATTCCAGAGGTCAAAAGGCTTCGTGACTTTTCCTTTCAAATCGGGATGCGTCAAATCAAAGCCATTATCAATCACGGCAATGGTCACCTTACTAGAGCCAGTACCACCTAGCCGTCGCCAGGCATCTACAATTTTGGCATCGGCTCCCTTCCGCAAACGATAGTCTACGTCTGCGACAAACCCATTGTTTTCTAAATGCCATTGATGATCTACTAGATCATCATGTGGTGCTGTAAAAGCATATTCATCCAGCATGGTATCTAAGTCCGGCTCGGCCATTTTGACTAAAGAAATAGCCTGGAGGAAATTGGCAACTTTAATGGGGTTGGGGGAGTTAGCGGTAACCTTGGCGATTATGCGATTATCATCTCTACGTTCTACTAGATCTAAAGCATATTCTTCCAATACGATCTTCTGTTCACCTTCATCGACGCCTTCCTCAAAGGTGATATAGATTTCACCTGTTGGTACCAAGGGTCTTTCACTACCTTCGGTGAAATACACATGTGTACCCAACTCTACTTCATCTTTACCCCTAACCTCATCTAGGGCATCATCGAGGTTGTTATCGCCTTGGTTCAGCGTTACGACCTCAAACCCGCCTAAATTCTTGAAAATATGCTTGTCAACAAATTCTTGATCTTTATCTTCTTTGGTTTTTAGTCCAACGAGGCTTTTACTCTTCTTTAGGGTTAACTCCCCGTTACCATTTTTGATGGTTAACTTGCTCATATGTTCGGTTACATTTTGTGGGTTGGGTTCAATTCACCACAGAAACGGTAGGAAGGCAAGCAATATTTTGCAATTAAGCTTGACTCTCTACATTTTCAAAGATGAAGACCCTAGCAAATGTACTTGATTTGTAGTGCAATATATATTTTTTGAGGGACTCTGTGTTGGTCAAGAAAGAAGACCAGTGCTGAAAATCAAGTACGGGGAAAGTACCGAATATATAACTAAAACTATTTATCTATAAAGTCCGAACCTTAATCAATGTCGAAATTTTACAGAAAAGCATCGCTATCGTCTTCATTATCGTCACCTATGAATTTTAAGGTTTGTATGATTTGAAAAACTATTCCGGTTCTATTCCAAGAATAAGATTTAGGGTGCCATAGTTGCTCCAACTTTGCCCACTAAGATCCGGACGATCCAATCCAAAACCATAATCCAAGCCGATCATTCCTAGGAATGGCAGTTGAACTCTAAAACCTAAACCCACGGCTGGCTTTAGATCCCCTAGACTGAATTGACTACTGCTTTTCCAAACATTGCCAGCTTCTCCGAAAGCCAGGAGAAAGGCGCGTGATGAGGCAGAATTGATCAGTGGGTACCGAAGTTCTGCGGAGAACTTGGCAAAAGAAGCTCCGCCTCCATTTAAGGTGCCCTCCAAATAATCCGCGGGGTATCCTCTCATGGATATCAAATCATTCCCCGCAAAAGCCAACTGTTGCGTGTTTGTCCCATTCCCACCTACTTCAAAGCGCTCAAAGGGAGGGATACCAATACTTTGATCGTAGGCACTCAACCAGCCCGTCTTTCCGCTTAATTTAACAATCCATTTTTTAGTGATGGGGGCATACCATTCCGCATTAACGCGCCATTTGTGATACTCCATCCACTTGAATGATTGACTGCTTTGGTTGCCGAACAGTGAATAAGGAGGCGTGATTTGCCCAGAAAGCTGAACCTTGAGTCCCTTGGTCGGAAAGAATGGATCCGTTAGCGTATAATAAGTCAGACTTTGCTTAAAATACAAGTTGTTAAAATTACCCGTACTGATGGTACTTCCATCTTCGAGCAGAATATCGTCCAGGCCATCCAAGTCGATGTGTTGATAGCTTAACTCGGAGGTGGTTATAAAATTGCCATCTAGCCAATTGAGTCTAGTGCCTAATTGTAAACTTCCTCCAATGGTGCTCATGGAAGCAAAAGGGTTTTCATCCGTAACACTACTATGATTGGTGAAACGCTGATAAAAAGTGGAGAGTGTAAGACTATTGGGTTTTTTACCCCCCAGCCACGGTTCTGTGAAGGAAAAATTGAGTCCTTGATAATCTTGACCTGTAGATTGAGCTCTGAGTGAAAGTGTTTGTCCGTCACCCATCGGTGTGAAGGTGCCCTTATCTCTTTGAAAGAGCTTGCGAAGGGAAAAATTGTTTAAGGTGAGGCCGATGGTTCCTACCAGACCTCCACCTTGATCACTAGCGGCGGGATTCCAGCTTGCCGATAACTCATATTTCGAAGAAGGTTTTTCTTCTAGCTTGTATTCGAGGTCGACGGTGCCATCCTCAGGATTTACCTTGGTGGTCATGTCTAAGGTCTCGGGATTAAAGTACCCCAAATTGATTAAGGCTTGTTGAGAGCGAAGTATATCAGCACGACTAAAAGCTTTCCCGGGTTGGGTATGAAGTGCTCGGCGGATCACATGTTCATGTGTTTGTTCATTGCCCGTGATGGCTACTTCTCCAATTTTAGCGAGTGGGCCCTCTGTGATTTGAATTTCTAGATCTATCTCATGGTTCTTCATATAGGTAATGACCGGGGCTACGTCAAAGAAGAGGTAGCCATGATCCAGGTACAAGGCGCTAATATCTCGGTCCTTGGGGTCGAAACGGAGTCGTTGTTCGAGTAGGATTGGGTTATAGAAATCACCAGAATTGATACCTAAGACTCTGTTCAGCGTAGCTGAAGAATAGACAACGTTCCCTTTCCAGCTGATATTTCTAAACCGGTATGGGGAGCCTTCGGTAAGGCTGATGGTT